>JAHELU010000050.1 GCA_024644005.1 Acidimicrobiales bacterium
ATGGCATCGGTCGATTCGCTCTTCGGCGGCGTCGGTTCTCCACTCACTGCTCGCAGCACCCTCCGGTCGACGGCATTCGGGAGCGCCAGTCGGCCTCGGCGGTCACCGTGTGAGCGGGCCGGCGCTGCAGGGGCCGAAAATGGGGCATTCGGCTCAAGTTCTTGGGTCGGATGGTCGAGTACAAGGGCGTGGCAAGCATCGGAGCGACCGACACGAGACCGGTTGACGGGACCGCCCTCCTCGGCGATCTCCTGGTCACGGTGCGCCAACGGTCGGGATCCACGCTCGACGATCTCAGCGCAACAAGCGGGATCGATCGGGAGCGGATCGCCGGCGTCGAGTCCGGCCGCCACGACCTGACGGCCGACGAGCTCTCCGCCGTCCTCGAATCGTACGGCGTCCGGGCTGCCACCGGTCGGTTGTCGAGCCTGCTCGTCGAGGTGGACCTCGATGGCGGCTGGGTGGCGATGAGGCGGGTGCGGCGTCCGTGGCTCGATCAACCTGCCGCCGACTCCAACCTGCTCAGCTATCTCTGCCTCCTCCACGACCTCCGCAGCCTGCCGGCCGGTTCGCAGATACCGCTCCGATCGATCGACCTCTCGCTCCTCCGGGCCTCGCTGGCCATTCGGCGCTCCGAGGTCACGGATCGACTGGGTCGACTCGACGGGCGGCTATCGGACGGGCTGCGCCAGAACCGGAGCCTCATCACGGCCGCCGCCCTCGCCGGCGTGGCGGTCGCCGCCGGGGCCATCATCCTGATCCCGCCGGCCGTCGAGGCCAAGTCCCGTTCCGGGTCGGCCCCAGCGGTCGGGTCGAGCCCGACGGTGCAGATGGTCGAGCGGACGGTCGACGACGCGGATAGGATCGCTCCGCCCCACACCGAGGCCGAGATCGAGATCGGTACCGCCCTGGTGGTCGAGCGTGACGCCGCTCCAGCCGCTGTCACTTCGGCCGCTGTGCCGGCGGCCGATGTGCCGGCGGCCGATGCGCCGGCGGTCGAGACCGAGTCCCCGGATCCCCTGATCGACATCGGCACGGCGCTGGTCATCGAGCGCCCGACCGCCGACGAGCCGTACCCGCCGCAACCCTCAACTCCGAGATCTACTCGAGGACCCCCCGGCGACACCGGTGGGTTCCTCCGCAACTGGAAGGAATCACCATGAGCAACGGATTCGAATCATCGCTCGGGCGTCGACTGCTGCAGTCGGGCGTCGCGCTCCTCCTGGTCGGCGGGCTCTCCGCCACGCCGGCCGCCGCCGACGAGCTCATCTCGGTCGGGACCGACACGATCCTCTGGGCCGAGAGCGGCACCAGGATCCGGGTGGCCGATGTGACCGTCGACCCGGCACACGTCGGCCGGACCTGCACCCTCACGGTGCTGTCCCACAACCAGGTGTCGGTCCATGTCGGCAACGACCTGATCGTCACCACCAACGGTTTCGAGACGGTGATCGAGGATGTCGAGGCCGCTCCGAACGAAACGGTCGACATGTCGACCGACGTGACGGTCGGCGAGACGATCGCCATCGACCTGCTCATGGGTCCGGACAGGATCTCGAGCCTCGGCTTCGATCTCTCGCTCGACTGCGCCCCGATCGCCGCGGCGGTCCTGCCTCCCCAGGCAGAGTGCCCGCCCCCGGTCGATGCTCCGGTCGAGCCCGGTGGTGAGCCCATCGCCGACCCAGAGCCGGTCGAGCCGGCCGAGACCGATGGCGAGCCGGTCACCTGCCCGCCGGAGTCGGTCCCGGAGCCGGAGCCGATCCAGGAGATGCCCCAGGACGTGCTGCCAGCGGTGCCGACCGTCGACCCCGTGCCCTGCCCGGAAGCCTCCGCTGGCTCATTGACGGTCGTTCCCGATTGCCCGGTGCCCGACCTCGATCCCGAGCCGGCGCCGGAGCCGGAGCCGACGGTCGAGCCGGCGGCCCCGGCGCAGGAGCAGCCGACCGTCTCGGCCCCGGCGACGCCGGAGCCCGAAGTGCTCGGCATCCAGGTCGAGCGGTTGGCGCCGACCCCTGCGGCCGCCCCGGTCATCGGGACCCCGACCTACACCGGCTGAGGGTCGACCCGGCCGGGCTCGTCCAGAGCCCGGCCGGGTGCTCGCGTCTGCGGAGCCCGCTCGCGCCTAGTGTCGGGTGGCTCCACCCTCGACCTGGCGGGCCTCGGCGATCAGCTCCACCACCCGGGTCAGGCCCTCGCTGGTCAGCGGCTTGTTCAGGTAGTCCTTGACCAGCTCGAGCTGCTCGGCCCGGGCTCGATCCTTGGGATCGAGTGAGGTGGTCAGCATGATCACCACCACCGCCGCGAATCGATCACCGAGTTGGGCCGTTGCAGCGTCGAGGAACTCGAAGCCGTTCATCTCGGGCATCCGGACATCGAGGAGGATGGCATCGATCGAGTCCCCCGGCCGGGCCTCGAGGAAGTCGAGCGCATCCTGGCCGCTGGTGAACTGGTGGAGCTCCTCGACCAGGCCGGATTGCTCGATGGTTCGGCGGTAGAGCCACTGGTCGACCGGCTCGTCGTCGATCATGACGAGCGTCTTTATGGGAGCTGAGCTCAAGAGGCCATCCTCGTATCGATGAGTTTCGGTGGCGACTTCGACATCATTGTCGATGAACGATCATTTTCGAGTCATCGCTATTGACCATTTGTCGAGGGGTTAGATTACCGGTGGACGGCGACGAGGAGAGACGTTTGTCAGCAGGAATCGCATTCGAGACCGGCACGTTCACCCCGGAGGACCTGGGGATCGTCGACGGCCCGCCGGACCCGGCCTTCGACAACCTCACGGCCCTGGCCAGCTCGATGGTCGGCGCGCCGGTCTCGCTGGTGAGCATCGTGCAGCCAGAGAAGGATCGTCAGTTCTTCACCAGTCAGGTGGGCCTGGCGCCACCGTTCGACGAGCTGAGGCAGACACCGTTGTCGCACTCGTTCTGCAAGCATGTCGTCAGTCAGGACGGCGTCCTCCAGGTCGACGACGCCCGCCACCACCCGGTCGTCTCATCGAACAAGGCGATCGACGAGCTGGGCGTGATCGCCTACCTCGGGACGCCGGTCCACGATCAGACCGGCAGGCCGACCGGCGCGCTGTGCGTCATCGACGGCCGGCCGCGGGCGTGGACCGCCGACGAGGTGGCCACGATGGAACGGCTCGCCGAGTGCGTGACCGACGCCATCCGGCTGAAGGCCGAGCTCCTGACGAGCGAGCGGCTGCGATCCGAGATGGCGGAGTTCACCTACGCCCTCTCCCACGATCTGAAGGCGCCGTCCAACACCCTCCACCTCCTGGTGGAGGCACTTCGTCAGGAGCTGGGTGGCGATACCACCGCCGAGGCGACCGAGCTGGTCGACATGACGCTGCAGACCGCAGATCGGATGCGGATCACGATCGACGCCGTTCTCGACTACGTGCAGACGGTGGAGAACCGGGCCGAGCTGGGGCTCGTCGATCTCGACGATGTGATGGCCGAGGTCGTCGCCGATCTGAAGGCCGACGTCGAGGCGTCCGGAGCGGTCGTGACCGTCGGACCGATGCCCGGGCTGAACGGGATCGAGGTTCAGCTCCGGATGCTGTTCCAGAACCTCGTTTCCAATGCCCTGAAGTTCCGGGCGGAGGGCGTGGTCCCGCTCATCGACATCACCGCGGAGCACGATGCCGAAGCCTCCGAGATCCGTGTCTCGGTGGCCGACAACGGGATCGGCATACCAGCGAACCGCCAGGAGCGGATCTTCGGCCTGTTCGAGCGGTTGCAGAGCCCGACCAACTCACCGTATCCGGGCACGGGGATCGGGCTCACCGCCTGTCGCCGCATCGTCGAGAACCACGGAGGTCGCATCGAGATCGAGTCCGAGGTCGGTGCGGGAACGACCTTCATCGTGACCCTGCCGACCCGGTCCGGCGACCGCCCGATCCGCTGAGCTGACCCCTCTGAGCCGCTCAGGGGCCGACCAGCACGAAGGGGGCCCAGTTCCGGGCGAGCCGCCCGCTGCCTCGCTCGTCGGTGCCGGTGGAGCTGTCGGGCTCGTCGACGAAGTCCGGATCATCGACGACGTCCGGGTCGTCGACGAGGTCGGGGTCGTCGACGTCGCCATCGGCGATCAGGCGCAGCGTCCGGGTGGAGGGGCTCACGGTGCCGTCGGCCCGGCGGCTGCGACGAGCCGTCCGGGCCGGATCACCACCCAGCAGGGCGAAGTCGGCGTCGATGGCGACCCTGTCCATCTCCCTGACCTCGCGCTGGGTCCCGGCCAGCGCCTCGGCCGGCGGCGTCCCCGATCGGAGCGCTCGGTGGAAGCGGGCCATGGTCACGCAGGCGATCACGTCGTCGACCGGCCACAGCGACACGACGGCCCGCTCCACCCCGGCCGCCAGCAGGCCCCGGGTCAGCCCCACCAGGTCGCCGCCCAGTGTGGCCGCCCCCCGACCGGAGTCGCAGGCGCTGAGCACGACCAGCCCGGCCCCGACCCGCATGCCGATCAGGTCGGCGACGGTCAGCTCGTCCCGGTCGGCCAGCACGATCGACGACGTGCTGGGTGCCACCTCGTCGAGGCGCCCATGGGCGGCCAGGTGCACGATCGACCGGCCTTCGAGGAGCTGGCGGAGCCGGGGCTCGGTGGCCGCCCCGTCGACCAGGCAGTCCTCGGTGTCGTGGACGTCGGCAACCGCTCGAGCCTCGACGGCCGCTCCTGGCAGGCGCCCGAGCCCGGGGTGGGCGGCGGTATCGAAGGCCGGATCGCCGACCACCGTCACGCCGTCGCCGCCCACCGGCTCGTCGATCGCCCGGCCGTCGAGCAGCGACAGCGACGGCAGGTAGGAGATGACGTGGGTCGTCCCCAGCTCGGATCCCCGGAACGGGAGCGACGCGAACGGTACTGCGTTCACCGCCCCGATGGGCACGACGATCAGCCGGGGATGACCGGCGACGAGATCCTCGATCGGGTCGAAGAGGATGGCCGACAGCTCGGCCGCCTCCGGACCGGGATCGCCGGCGGCGCAGCGACGCCACAGGCGATTGGCCAGCTGCTCGACCACCGGCCGCTCGAACCGATGGTGCCCGGTGATCACCTCGTCAGCGGTCATGGCCACGGTCAGGAGCTCTCGACCCACCAGCTGGAGCTCCACCAGGCAGACCTTGGCCGGCAGCGATCGCTGGAGCCGACCGGCGTCGAGCGGCGGGGGGAGATGGGTGGTGGTCAGCACACCGCCGTCGAGCCGTTCCATCTCCGCCTCGACGGTCAGCAGCTCGTCCTCGGCCTCGGTGAGCGCCGCCGAGATGTCGGGCCGGTCGTCGGCGGAGATCGCACCCTCGTACGTCGCGAGCAGCCGGTCGAACTGGGCCGCCCAGCTCGTCGCCGCCCCCTGCCATCGCAGGTCGAGGGCGTCGCCATCGGCCCCGGCCCGGGCTTGGACGAGGCTGGTGATGGCCAGCGCCCGCGGCCGGTCGATGAGCTCGACGGCCCGCCGCCGCCAGCTGACGATGGCCTCCTGGTCGGGTGAAGCATCCGCCAGGCCAAGGGCCGCCCGGGCGGCCACGAGGTAGAGGGCGGGGACCTTCACGTCGTCGATCTTGGCCACCCGGTCGGGGTCGCGGGCCAGGACGCCGATCTCCAGCTCCAGCGCCTCGATGGCGGCTTCGGCCAGCTGGAGCGCAGCCCGGTGGTCGCCGAGCTGCAGCGCGAGCTCGGCCCGATCGGCCCGGTCCGACCAGGGCAGCGCAGCGTCGGCGGCGGCCGTGCTGTCGCCCAGGAGGGAGGCCGCCTGCTCGGGGGCCCTGGCCCGCAGCGCCAGGGAGCCCAACAGCTCGTCCGGCAGGAAGCCTTCGGTGATCACCGAGCGGAGCAGGCTCCTCGCTTCTTCGTCTCTGCCCTGGGCGGCCAGGATCAGCACCCCGAGCCATCGCCTGGCCGGACCGCCCTGCTCGGCCGCCCGCATGGCGGCCGCGAACCACCGATCGGCCTCCTGGATCCACCCGCCGGCGAACGCCAACCGGCCCTTGGACAACGCCAGGATCACGTCGAGCATGCCGCTCTGGTCCGTCAGCGCCGACGTGGCCTGGGTGATCATGGCCAGGGTCATGGCGTCGTCGCTCGCCTCCTGGCCGAGCGGCCTGGTCCGGTTCTGCTCGACCAGCGCATCCAGCGCTGCGCTCTGCGCCGCGAGCGAGCGCGAGAGCTCCGGGTCCGCTGGCACCATGCTCCGCTGCGCCAGCTCGTCGAGCCGTCGCCGCGACTGCTGGAGTCCCGGTAGCCCCATGGCGGTGGGCGATGCGGTCACCCGGTTCTGCTGGGCCGCCACGATCGACATCGTCAGGTTGACATGGGACAGCCACAGCATGTCGGCCTCCCGGGCGTCCGGTACCGGAGGCATGCGCTCGACCGCCTGCTCCAGTCGGGCCAGGGCCCGGGCGCCGAACCCGCGCTCGGCGTCGAGGTCGGCCTGCTCGTCGAGCACGAAGCTGGGCGAGACGGCTCCGCTCACCCCGATCAGCGGCACCGAGAGGGTGTAGGCGGCGGAGGCCCGCTCGAGGTGGCCGGTCGCTCGCCAATGGCCGGCCATCGCCTGGGCGAGCCGGCCGAATCCCGTGCACAGGGAGGGACTGCCGGCCCGATTGGCCCAGGCGACGATCTCGGCCAGCGGGCCCCTCGGCTCCAGCGCCCAACCGGCCCCGGCCTCGCGGCGGACCGCAGCGATCCGGTCGGCGGCGAGATCGACGAGCAAGCCGTGGACAACCAGCAGGTGCAGGCCGGCGGCATCGCCCGATGCCGACCAGGCCTGACGGGCCGAGGCCAGCGCCTCCTCAGCGTGATCCGGCCGGTCGGACCGGAGCGCCAGAACCGCCCGTCGCAGCGCGAGCGCTCCGGTGAGACGGGGCTCGTCGAGATCGGCCAGGATCTCCTCGGCCTCCCGGTAGGCCGCCCTGGCCGGCGGCTCGTAGGGCGATGGCGGCGGATCGGCCATCGTCGTGGCCGGGAGGTCGAATCCGATGCCTTCGGGGCTCGACCCCGGGGTTGCGTACCAGTCGCCCTCCAGCATCAGGGTCCGGGCCAGCCCCACACGGTCGCCGGCCTCGGTGTAGTGGGACCGCACCTCGTTCAGGAGCTGGATCGCCGACTCGGTGAGTCCCGCTCGGGCCGCCAGATCGGCCCGGCAGCAGTGAGCCCACAAGAAGGCCTGACCGTCGCCGAGCTCCGCCGCGAGCTGGGCGTAGCCGGCCAGGTTGCTCTCGAAGTGGGACAAGAGCGGTCGTTGGCGGTCCGGGGCGCCCCGGGTGCCGGTGATCAGGGCGTTGGCCGACAGCAGGGTCACCGGTCCTCGGGCGACCGTGGCCTCCAGCAAGCGGGTCCAGGCGTCGCCGACCGGGGTCTCGACGATCTCGACGACCGTCTCGGGGAAGCCGGTGGGCAGCTCGGCGCCGAGCTGCCCCGGGTACCAGTTCCACCGCAGATGGGCGGCCCAGGCCCGACAGGCCCTGGTCTGACGCCGCCTGGCCCCGGGCTGATCGTCGTGGTCTCCCAGCTCGTCACGCTCGAGGATGGTGAGGGCCCGGCCCGGCTCTCCGGCCACGAGTGAGGCGCAGACTGCGTCGAGCAGGTGGTCCGCCGCCTCGTCGCCATTCGACGCACGGGCTGCGGCGTCGAGCGCGGCCTGGCGGGCGGGGCCGGGTCGACCTCGCAGCTCGTGGCTGGCCAGCGACTCGAGCAGTCGGGCGCCCGGCCGGTCGGCACCGATCATGTCGTGGCCTCCAGCTCGATCAAGACCCCGCGGTCGTCGGCGTCCGGGTAGCGGGCGGTGTAGTGGTGGGTCGCCTCGAGGTCGGGGTCGGCCCACCGCCTGAGGACGGCCGTGTCGTAGTTGAACCAGAGCGTTGCCCCGGGTCGAGCGGCGGTCAGCACCCGGGCCAGGGCGATGTCGTCTGGGTGGTCGAAGCGGTCACCGTTGGTCGACACCAGGTAGTGCCTGGCCGGCGCCAGGTCGACCAGCCGGCGAGAGACGTTCCCCCGGCTGCCGTGGTGGGGCAGCTTGAACACGTCGACGGGGAACCGCTCGGCACCCCGTGCTGCGGCCAGCGATCTCAGGCCATCGTGGAGGTCGCTCACGAACGCATCGCCGGTGAGCAGGCACCTGGCCCCGCGGTGCTCCAGCAGCAGGACGATGCTGCTGCCGTTGGGGACAGAGCGGTCGGCCGAGGTCTTGACGGTGGCCAGCGTGGCCAGGTCGTCCAGCGCTTCGGGGGCGGCCGGCGGCAGGTCCTCGGGTGAGCTCTCCCCTCCCCGGACCCGATCGAGCTCGGCCGCCCAGGTGGCGGCCAGCCGGGCCAACCGCTTCGGTTGGGGACCGAGGACGGTGATGGCCGGCCAGTGGGACGAGCCCGGTGGCCGCTCGACCGCTCGGGGGGAGCCGTCCGGTCCCGCCATCACCGGACCGCCGTCGAAGGCGGCGTTCCACGGCAGGGGATCGGCCGGCCGGGCCGCGGCGCCGCTCAACACGGCCATGAGGCTCTCACCCTGGGTCACGCTCCGGGTCCGGCCCCGCTCGTCGGGCAGATGGGGCCGCCCGTTGAACCACACGTCACCGAACGTGACGCCGAGGTCGGTGTCGGCGAAGAGCGCCAGCATCCCGCCGATGTGATCTGCGTCGATGTGGGAAACCACCGCCAGGTCGATGTGCCGCTCGTCGAGTGGCAGCCGCTCGATCCGGGCCCGCACGGTCGGCCACGACTCGGGAAGGCCGCCGTCGACCAGCAGCCGCCACCGACCCGCCGGGCCGAGGCACTCCACCCAGAGGCAGTCGCCGCGCCCCGCCGGTAGTGCCTCGATCGTCATTGCCAGCACAGCGGCCTCCTCGCCACCAAGCGCCGATACATGGGCACGGTAGCCGGCGGGCTTCGAGCCTTCGAGCGCGCCTTCGGAGACGGGCGCTGCGCACGGCTAGCCTGGCGGTCTCGCCAGCTGAGGGGACGTCCGTGGCTTCGTACGGGTACGACGAGGAGCGGGATCGCAGCAGCCCCGAGACCGAGCTCCGGATCCATGGCATCGGTGGCTCGACGCCGGAGCTGCTGCTCCGGGACCGCGATCCGATCCAGGTGGGTGGGGACGAGGTCGCCGGCTTCTATCGCCGCCGGGACGAGTCGGTCTTCACCGAGGCCTATGCCTGGGGTGGCCTGACGGCTCGAGCCAACGTCCGGGCGTTCTGGATCCTCCTGCTCCCGTTCGCCCTCGTCAACGTGGCCGGCTGGATGATCGCGCCGCTCGGCCGCGGCGGGCGGAATGGTCCCGAGGCCGTCGTGCGGGCGGTCGCCCTCGGCTCGACGGTGGCGATGGTGGGCCTCGTGGCCGCTGCCTCCGTGGATCTCGTGGTCCTGCAGTGCGGCCTCCAGGAGGCGTGCGCCGAGCAGTCGGTCTGGCTCCGGTGGCTGCGCGCCGGTGCGCTCCTCGATCGACCGACGCGGCTGGTGGTGGTCGGCCTGGTGCCGCCGGTGCTGGCGCTCGCCGTGCTGTCGCGGCTGGGGCGACGTACCAGGGAGCGGTACGAGGAGCGCTTCCAGCTCGACCCGGTGCCGCCCAGCTCCGTGGGCAATCGCCTCGCCCAACCCGAGTTCTGGGAGAGCACCGAGCGCGTCGAGGCACTGGCCCGCCTGCATGTCTCGGCCTCCCTGTTCGCGCTGGCCGCCTCGGCGGAGTGGTACTTCTTCCGGGTCGAGCGCTACCAGCAGGGGGTGTTCGGCGAGTTCGAGGGGCCGTGGACCCAGTGGTTCGACGGACCCCAGGTGGCGGGTGTGGCAGCCGTCGCCCTGCTGGTGGCCACCCTCGGGGTGGTGCTGCACCCGAGCGACGACGTCCAGCGGCGGTGGGCGCCGAGAGCGGTCCGAACGGCGATCGTGGTCTTCGCCGTGGTCGTGGTCGACGGCCTGCGTCGTGACGACCGGCTCGGACCCGCAGCGTGTCCGCGGTCGCTCGAGGACCTGGGCCTCTCGGACTGCGCCCAGCTCAGTGGGACCTGGTTCGCCGGTTTCACCTGGAGCATGGTGTTCGTGCCCGTGCTCCTGCTGTTGCTCGTCTTGCTCGGCTGGGGCGTGGCCGACTGGTTCGCCGCCCATCGAGACGAGCCCGCCGAGGCCCCGGTCATGTTCGGAACCGGGCCGTCGGTTGCGGTCGTGACCGGCCTGATCGTGCTCACCTCGACCCTGGCCGGCACGGCCATCTGGCTGGCGGAGCTCCTGGGGAACCGCCCGACGCCGAACGCCTCGCCGCCCTACATCCGGGTCTTCTCCGACTGGGATCTCGTGTCGCTCGGCCTGGTGCTCTACCTGCTGACGCTGCTGCTGTGGGTGCTGCAGCGCTCGATCCGTGTGCGGTACCCTCCGGCGGCGCGCGCCCGTCGGATCGACGAGATCGACGCCGAGTACCTGGCGGCCTGGGGGAGCGAGCCCCGTCGGCCGAGGAGCTCCGAGCGCCGACGCTGGCTCGAGGAGATCGACACGCACAGGCAGATCCGCACGTCGTGGATGCCGGTGCTGGTCCAGCCGCTCGGCCTCGGCGTCGTCGTGGCCATCGGCATCGCCATCGGGTACCTGCTGGACCGCGAGATCTGGGACGGGAACGTCTTCTTGCGCTACGTCTTCGTCGACGGCCACGCCTGGACCGAGCTGCTCCTGACGATCTCCCGTTGGCTGATCCTGACCCTCCCCGGGGTGGCCGTGCTGCTGCTGTGGCGATCGTTCCGCAATCCCGACATCCGACGCAACGTCGGGACGCTGTGGGACGTCCTGACCTTCTGGCCGAGATGGTTCCACCCGTTCGCACCACCCGCCTATCCGGCGAGGGCGGTACCCGAGCTGGTCGTTCGGCTCCAGAAGCGACTCACCAGGCACGGGCCGGTCGTCCTCTCCGCCCACAGTCAGGGCTCGGTGATCGCGGTTTCGGCGATCCTGGCCCTCGGTGGCAGAGCAGACCTGGACCCGGCCGCTCCAGCGCCGCTGGCCACCGGCTCCGGCCGCGACGCCGCCGGCGGCCCGGCCGAGCCGTCGACCGAGCAGCGGGCGGCCCGGGAGACATTGGCCAAGCTGGCCCTGGTCACCCACGGCAGCCCGCTGTCCTCGCTGTACGGCCGCTTCTTCCCTCGCTACTTCGGGAGGGACCGCTTGGAGGAGGCGAGCCGGCTGCTCGGGAACGAGGATGGCACGATCCGCTGGCGGAATCTCTACCGCTGCACCGACCCGATCGGCCTCCCCTTGTTCAGCGTCGACCGATGTGTCGACGCAGCCGGACCCGCTGCGCCCGACGGAGCCGCGCCCGACGGAGCCGCGCCCGACGGAGCCGCGCCCGACGGAGCCGAACCCGCCGCGCCCGACGAGATCGACGTGCTCCTGCACGATCCCGGGCACGAGCCACCGGCCCCCGGCGACCCCTTCCCGCCGGTCCGAGGCCACTCCAACTACTACCTCGAACCGGGGTATCGGCGGGCGGTCGAGGCGATGTTGACCACCCTGTCGGACCCGCCACGCCGGCCCGCCGATCGTCCCGGAGAGCCGGGCCGTCGCTCGAATCGTGGTTGAGGGAGCCAGTGCGGGTCACGGTGCGGGTCACGGCAGGAATCCGGCGAAGTGGGCCAGTTCGACCTGCTCGGCGGCGTGGTCGCCGATGCGGAGCAGGGCATCGATGTTGTCGTCGGCGGCGTTGTCGAGCTTCGCCACCGACTCGGCGTCGATCCGCTCACCGCCACCTGGGAGGGCGTCGAGATGCCGCTGCTCGATCGAGGCGTTGTACCGGATGTAGGTGAACAGCGGATGCTCGGGCTGTGCGCCATCGACGCTCGGGTCGTTGAACTCACTGTCGATGAACGGTCCGTGTCGGGTGTGGCCGAGGACTCGACAGAGGCGATCGTTCTCCGTGGAGCTGCTGTTCATGATCGTCTTGATGATCATGCGGGCGTGGAAGAGGGCGTTCACGCTCCGCGCCACGAGCGGCTGGTTCATGGCCGGAGCCGAACCGGTGCCCAGCGACACGAGCAGGAGGTCATCGGCCCCAGTGGGCCAACCGAGCGTGTAGCGGGGCGAGGTCGCCATCTCGAACAGCAGCAGCGCCGGGTTGTTGAAGGCGGTGGTGCCACCGTCCTGGAACACGGGATCGTACGCGCCGAGCTGGATCTGCTCGGGAGGGAAGTAGATCGGTGCGGCCGAGCTTCCCCGGAGGAGCTGCCAGAGATGGATGTCGAGGTTGCAGTCGTCCCGGGAGCGATCGTTGTACTTGGCCGAGCTGACGTTGCAGAGCGGCCAGATCGAGTCCGAGTCGACGCGCTGGGTGACGGCCATCACCAGCGAGGACAGCTCCCCGGCCCCGAGGGTCAGGGGCTGCTCGCCGGCGCCGTCCGACGAGAAGTACCGGCGGAGCGTGTCGGTCACCGGCCCGTCGCGGTAGAGGGCGCGCCACCAACCGGGCAGCCACTTCTTCTTCTTGAAGATGACCGGTCCGAGCGTCACGTACATCTGCTGGATCTCGGCCACCGAGTCCCGCTTGGCCAAGGCCGCAGCGATGATGGCCCCCGTGCTCGTGCCGGCGATGTAGTCGAACGTGTCGGCCAGGCGGTAGTCGGAGTCCCCACCGCCGATCAGCGACTCCATCCGCCCCAGGATCGGCAGGGTGATCAGTCCCCGGATGCCGCCGCCGTCGAGGGCGAGCAGGCGCTTCGGGCCGTCGTAGCGGTCCTCCCGGTCGCGAGCGGAACCGAGGCGGTGGCGGTGGACCCGCGTCGGGTCGATGATCTCGACCGCCAACTGCCGCTCGGTCGCAGCGACGACGAAGTCGCCGGTCCCGCCTTCGCCGCCGGCCGATCGTCGGTCCAACACCGCCAGCGGCTGGCACCCACCGTCGTGAGCGGTCAGCTCGGCGGCGGTGTCCAGCGCCCACCGGTTGTTGCGGGCGTAGCGGTTCCGTCCATCGGGATCGGGCCCCAGCTCCCGGGGCTGCAGGAGCGTCTCACTGTGCTCGACCACGGCGTGGAAGCGTGCCACCCACCCCTCGCCGGCGAAGGCCACCGATGAGTCGATGAAGTCGTCCACCTCCGCAGCGAGCAGCACGAGGCTGTGGGCCCTGCGCTCGATCGCCGCCTCGGCGACGAGGATGTCCGTGCCGCAGGCGCCCTGGGAGATGACGAGATCGTCGGGACCGACGCTCCACCGGTCGAAGAGCGCATCGATCGCTGCCCGGACCCGCTGCTCGGCCGAGGCCGGAAACCGCCCGACGTCTGCTCCCGGTCGGTCGATCATGTGGCCGCTCGCCACGATCACTCGCTCGGCTCGCCGCATGTCCCGACACTACTGCGCCTGGATTCCGAGCGCGAGAGCGGTCTCGTCCCGACACTACTGCGCCTGGATTCCGAGCGCGAGAGCGGTCTCGTCCCGTCGGTGCTGCGCCTGGATTCCGAGCGCGAGAGCGGTCCTCACTGAACGCGACTGGTCGTTCCGTCGATCCGGTGGCGCTTCGCCCCTACACTCCCCTCGTCTTCGACCAAAGGTGGCTCGCCATGAGCGATGCAGGGAGCCCTGCAGCAGGTTGGTACCCGGATCCGACCCAACCGGGTACGCAACGTTGGTGGGACGGCAGTGCCTGGAGTCAGGAGACTCGAGTGGTGCCCGACCCGCCACCACCGACTCGACCTCTACCGGTGGCCGGGTCGGCCGGTCCGGCTCAGCCGTTGGCGGCGCCGGCCATGTCGACACCCGCCGGGACCACCAAGGAGAAGTCCGGGTGCTTCGGCATAGCGACCGGTGTCATGTTCGGGATCATCGGAGCGGTCGTGCTGCTCATCGGTGGCTGCACAGCCTTCATCGCTTTCAGCCTCGACAGCGACGAGCTGGTCAGCATCGGCGCGAGCAGCACGACGGAATCCGCTCCCGGTGTCGAGCGGTCCGATGGCGAGGCATCCGGAGACCAGGACATGTCGGATGGCGGGGAGACCAGCCAGGATGCTGGCGGAAGCGAGTCCGATGACATCGTCTCCTGCTCCCGAGTCGACGCGGACGCGATCGTGCTGGAGGTGGTGAACAACTCGTCGAAGACCTCCTCGTACGTGCTGACCATCGGGTTCTTCGACGATGCCGGCCAGCGCCTGGCAGACGAGATCGCCTTCCTCAACTACCTGCGTCCAGGGGAACGGGCGATCGAGGAGCAGTTCGTGTTCGAGGAACGGGGAACGGTCTGTGAAGTGATCGACGCCGACCGGTTCGCGGCCGAGAGCATCGCCGCTGAAGTCGCCGAGATCAGTGACTGTGAGATCAGCGGACAACCAGACGTGCTCGGTGACTTCCAGGCCACCGTGTCTGCGACCAACGGCAGCCCGGAGACGAGCGATTACTCGATAGAAGTAGCCTTCGTCGATCCCGACGGGATTCGCCGAGGGACAGGGTCCGCGTTCATCGAGGCGGTCCGGCCCGGTGAGACGGCCCCGGGGGACCTCTTCTCCTCTGCGAACTTCGCAGAAGGCTATACCTGCGAGCTCATCGGCGTCATCCGGAACGCCTCGTAGGGCACACGCGTTCCGACCGAATAAGTCTCAAAGGAGTGAGAAACGATGGCGGAGAATCGACGCCGCCGAGCTCCTCGTCGTGACAGCCAATACTGCGAATACTGCGGATCCGGTGGCGCGCAGTGGCCCGATGCGAGGTGATCGACGCCCTTGAATCGGTGGGCCAATTGTACTAGGGTACGCCGCCATAGCTCACCGCTTCGCCCTGGTTGTTTACGGTTCACCACGGCGATGCCGGCGCAGGAATATCGCATAATAGTTGGAGTCTGAAGTAACCTCAGACCGTGGTGGGATAGGCGGACACATCGGTCGATCGATATCGGTCTGACGGGTCTCGAACGTGCCTTTGTCGAGCATCGGTGCTTTCGACGCGGTTGCAGTGAGGAAGAGACGATACCGAAGAGGTCGAGCTCATGGCAGGTTCTCCAGTTGTTTCACGGCGCTCCGCGTTGAGGGCGTTGGCCGGTGCGGGGGCGATCATCGCGCTCCGGCCACAGATCTCACTGGCCGCCCCTGACGGTCGGCAGCTGTCGATCCGGGCCATCGGCCGGAGCGCCTCCGGCGACGGCCTGCTGGCGCTCGTCGACGAGTCCGGCTCGACGACGCTGCGACGGGTGCCGATCGAGGGCGGGAAGCGGATCGGCGCGCTCGGCCCGATCGTGCAATCGTTCGACTCGGCCGATTACGTTCCGGTCGATCTCTCGACCGCCGAGCGGCGGGTCAGTGCGACCGTCGGTTCCTCGATCGAGGTCACGGCCGTCGATCACGGCGAGTCGGTCGAGGGACCGAGCCAGGAGGAGCTGGAGGAGCCGTCCGGTCCGTTCTCGATCGACACCGGCTCGCAGGACACCCGGGTACGGCCGGGTCACTCGGAGGGTACGGCGCCCGTCGCCTTCGACCGCGGTGGGGTGGGGATCGCCCGCGACACCACGAGCGGTCAGACCGCCACGGTGGTGGTCCACTCGACATTCGGCGACGGCGATCACTACGACCACGCGTCGGTGATCACCGGCGGTGGGGCCCAGCTGCTCAGGACTGCGGGCGTGGTCGTCGGCGCGGCGGTCTCGGTCGAACCATCTGGGATGGTGATCGTCGCCCTCGACGTGCTCGACGAGGGCGTCGATGTGTGGTCGATCGGTCGTTTCGGCCGGCGACCGCAGCGGGTCGCTTCGCTCGACGGTGCATTGCCCGGCACCACCGGGATCGGGCCCGGCGGACGGATCTTCTCGCTCACCACGGACGGCGGGGGTGCCATGACCGGCCAGGTGCTGACCGGCCGGCGCTGGCGGACCGTGGCGAAGGTCGATCGATCACGATCGAGCCTCTTTCGCTCCGACACCGATCTCCAGCACGTGCTGCCGATTCGAGGGGTCGACGATCCCCACTGGCTGGCGAGCAGCGGGGACCTCTTCGGTGCCGGGGAGGGCTGGTCATGAGCCACAACTACTGTCACGGTCTACTGGTCGACATCGTCACCAAGAACAAGATCGGTGGTCAGGAGCTCAACGCCAGATCGTTCCAGCCGGCGGCAGGGACCAAGACCACGTTCTCCGGCTTCCACAGCCTCGAGTTCAACAGCACGTTCTACGACCGGTGCAATTCCTGGGCATCGAACATGGACTGGTGGTTCTACAACCGGTCCCCCTACTCGACAGGAAAGCTCGACATCGACTGGTACGGCGAGGTCGGGACGAAGGCCTGCCATCGGGCATCGGCGGCACACAACCGGGCCCGAGGGCTCGACCTCTGCCAGATTCGTTTCTCCAACGGTTGGATGATGGACAGCAACTGGTCACACACGCGAGGGAAGGGCAGCCTGCAGGCTCGTCGATATCTCGGTGTCGTCGCCAACCTGAGACGGTATTTCGGGACCGTCCTGACCGCCTGGTACAACTCCGCCCACCGAGATCACATCCACTTCGACAACCTGACGTCCGTCCAGAAGATCAGAACCTATGTGAGGTCGGATACCACCCTGGTCCAGGCCGCGGCATACCATCTGAACGGCGAGTCGATCGCCATCGACGGTGACTGGGGTCCGAAGACGGGCGGCGCCTATCGCCGTCTCATCGAAGACTTCGGGCTCACCTGTTACAACCCGACCGGCAACACCACGGACGCCAAGCGGTTCCTGTACATGGTCATCCGCCACGGGATCGCCAACAGGCCGGCCGGGACCTACAAGTACTCGAGCCGTGTGTGCGGGCCCATCTAGACTCGTTCCGTGGACGAAGGGTGTCACCCGCCTGCACCATCGGTGACGTCTGAAGAGATGTGACTGCCGTAGTGGGCGATCCCAACTCGATCTTCACCGATCTCTACCCCCAACTCGTTCGGTTGGCGGCAACGATCGTGGGCCCCGACTCGGCCGCAGACGTGGTGTCGCAGGTCTACCTGAACATGGGCTCCCGGACCTCGTCCGACGTTCAGCACGGTCGTGCCTATCTCTTTCGAGCCGTGGCGAACGAGTCGATCTCCGTCCAGCGCTCCGTCCGGCGGCGATGGGCTCGAAACGCCCGGTATCTCGGGCTCAACCCGTCGGTGGACAGCGACGTCGTCTCGAATCGCGATCTCGACGTCGAGCGTGCGCTGGGGAGACTCAGCCCACAGCAGCGGGCGGTCATCCACCTGACGTACTGGGAGGACCTCACGCCGACCGCCATCGCAGCAACGCTGGAGGTCTCGGAGGGCTCGGTCCGCAAGCAGCTGGCCCGGGCCCGCCGGAGGCTGAGAAAGGAGCTTGGCTATGCCGACCACCGATGACTTCGACCAGCGGCTCCACTCGGCCATCGAGAACATGGGCCACGCCGCGCTGACCACCGGTCTGGCCCGATCCGGTGGCCCCGAGGCTGCGCCCGGTCCGGATCGGGATCGGGGTCCGGCCGGCGGTCGGCTCGGGTGGGCGCTGGCGGTCGCCGCTGCAGCCTGCGTCGGTCTGATCGCCGCCTACGTCGCCGATCTCGGCCGATCCGACGGCTCCGACATCGCTGCAACCGTCGAATCCGATCCGACCGTCTCGGCGTCGTCGGATGACCCGGACGAGGCGGGTGCACCGTCAGAGGGCTCGTCGACGACGCCGACCGCCGCCGACGGCACCGACGGACCCGACAGCGGTTCGGCCGACGCCGTCCTGACCGGGCCGGTCGACCTCGCGCCGCTGGGTGACGGAGCGCCGATCGCCGACCCGATGATCGGCCGACCGCTACCCGATCGGCTGGTGACGCTGTTGACCGACGGTCCTGGCGTGCTGGCGCTGGCCGGTTCCACCTGTGACGACGGTTGTATCGCCTCGCTGCGGAGCGCGCTCGCCGAGATCGAGCTGATCGGCCTGCCGAGCTCTGTGGCCACCATGGAGGGCTCCGGGTCCGACTCAGCGTTGCGCTCACCGGCGGGCCGAAGCCACCAGGGGCAACTCGTCTTCGTCGGGGCTGACGGGACCGTCGTCGGCAGGGAGTGGTTCGACGACGACTCGGTCGACCTCGGGCGTCTCCAGTGGCTGGCCTCGGCCAGCCAGACGATCGGTACGTCCACCGCGAGTCCGATGCCGCCTCACGACACGACCCCGACCACGTTCGTCGGGGTCGACGATGCGGGGACCGTGCTGGTCTTCTCGGTCGCCGACGGTGCAGCCGAGGCGACGGCCCTGGCCGACGACGACTACGAACGGGCCTGGACCGTGGCCGACGGCTCCCGAATCGCCGTCTCGGTCTGCTGCGAACCGGCCGCAGGCGAGATACGGCTCGGTCGACCGGACGAGGAGCTCGATCTCGACGCTCCGGCATTCAACGCGATCGGCTTGAGCAGCTCGCCAGATGGGCGGTGGATCCTCACCAGCCAGGCGTTTCCCACGTTGTGGCCCGCCGACGCCCCGTTCCAGAGTGAGCCGGCGGTTGTGCTGGCACCCGGTGAGCCACCGGCCGGTACCGCCTGGGTGCCCGGCGTCGCCACCGTCGCCGGGTTACGGCGCCCAGCCGCCGACTCGACGGGCGGGGTGGTCGAGGTGGTGAGCCTCGATCTGAGCACGGGCGCAGTCACCGATCGAGACGTGCTCGAGCTGCCCGCCGGCACGATCGACATCGCCGCCACGGCAGACGGGGCCGTGCTGGCCCTGGTCGACCGCGAAGCGGGTGCCGGCCTCGATCGGGTCGATCTGGCCACGGGGCAGGTTTCGACCGTGGCCGGCTTGGCGCACGACGCAGTGTCGCTGGCCGTCGACCGGTCGGGCGAGCTGGCGCTCGTCCTCAGCGGCGACGGGTCCGCGTATGTGTACCGGACGGACGGCGGGGCTCCGGTCGCCGGGCCGTTCGGGTCCGGCCTGCGATCGGCGGAGTGGTAGGTCGGATCCCCCAGCCGACTTGGCCAGCCGGGAGGCCTCGGTGGTCGGCAACCGCCGCTGATCGACGGCTCACCGCTCCCCGCGACTCCGTGCTCGGCTCGGTCCACCAGGTCGCCGGCCGGCGGATCCACGGTTGCGATCGGCGCTGCGTCGATCAGCACGATTGGTCGGACCCGAATCGCCCCGCTTCCCCCGCCGGAGGTCTGGCAGTGGGGCAACGCCCTCCTCGTCGATCGACGACTCGTTGACACAGGGCTTCAGGGTGGGAGCGACCCGCCCGATCACCTGATCCCACACCCGTTGTTGATCGTCGAGCTCGGTGACGGTGGGTCCGAATCGAACGATGTCGACGATGTTCAGGCCGCCGTCGGTCTCGACGAGAGCCGTCGGCCCTTCATCGCCGTGTTGGTCCATGAGCCAGAACCTGCGCACGGTGTCCTCCTCGCATCCTCGGTCTGTCCCTGAACCATAGTGCCCCTCACCCGATCCACTCGGAAGCACGAGTTGTCGGTGTCAGGAGGGCGCTGACCGTCTCAACGCCTCCTCGGCCTCGGCTACCTCGTCGGCGGATCGGGCAACCGCCTTCTCAGCAGTGGCGACTGCCTCCTGTGCCCTGCGCCGGTCACGCTCGGCGGAGGCCAGCTCGGCCTCGAGTGCCGCTATCCGCTCGTCGCAGGCCCGGACCGCTGCCCGGGCGTCGTCCAGTGAGCGATCGGCCGCACGCGCTCGATCCCTGGCGGCTTCGGCCTTCGTCCGTGCCGCCCGCACCAACTGGAGGTGCCGAACGGGCGTCGCGGCTGAGGTCGGTGCAGCACCCGGCTCCTTCGCCGGGCGCGTCTCGTCGACGACGTCATCTGGCACCGGCAGCGACATGCCGAACGATCCGGTCGGCTCGGGTGCCGCGGCGAACGTGCCGGTACGGAGCCGGTCGTGGAACGAGGTGTCGATGGCCGCTGCTTCGAGTGCGGCCTGGGTCTCGAACCGACGAGACTCGTCGGCGAGGTCGACCAGAGCCCGTACCGCCTGGCGGTATCGTCCCTGGAGCGCAGCGAAGTCGGAGGCTCTGCCGGAGGCGATCTGTTGCTGTGCGTCCCGGAGGTCGGCGACCGCCGCCAACAGCTCCTGTACAGCATCAGGATCCGCCCGGACGACGGCATTGAGGCTGGCAGCGACGACAGAGGGCTTGCGCAGGGCCTTGATCTCCTTGGCGAGCTCTCGGTCGCCGTCGACGCGAGCTTCCCTCTCCAGCGTGTTCCGGGCCTCGACGAACTCGTCGGGCGGAAGACCGTAGAGGGCGAGCGCAGCGTCACTCACAGACTCGGCAGGCACCACTCCATCATCGCAGGACCCCCGGCGAGTCGCCGCTCGCCACGTTCCGGGCAGGCACGGTCCGGCCTTCGCTCTGCTGCCCGGCTCGACCATCACCCACATCTGGAACGGCTGGTCCTTCGTCGGCCGGCCGACGCCGACCTAGCTACGAGAGATGGGCTGACCGGGCCTGCGAAGAGGTCAGCGCGTCTTCCTGATGGGCGGGGCGACGGGTACAGGAGCCGAGCGGAAGGGTCGGGACCAGGCATTGAAGGTGTGGAAGAGGCGCTCCACCTCGTCGTCGCCCATGCCGTTGGCGTTGAGCGCCGCGATCATCGCGTCCGTGTTGGCCGTCTCGGCCGGCCCGAAACAGCCGTAGCAACCCCGGTTGAACGTCGGGCAGAGGGCTCCGCAACCGGCATGCGTCACGGGTCCGAGACAGGGCGTGCCGTTGGCGACCATCACGCACGGATTGCCCTTGAGCTTGCACTCCATGCAGACGCTGTGCGACGCGATGACCGGCTGACGACCGGCGAGGTAGGCGCCGATCACCTCCAGCAGTTGGCTCCGGTCGATCGGGCAACCTCGTAGTTCGAAGTCGACTTGCACATGATCCGAGATCGGTGTCGACGTCTCCAACGTGGACACGAAGGCCGGGCTGGCATAGACGATGCTCATCAGCTCTTCCACGTCACCGAAGTTGCGCAGGGCTTGGATCCCGCCAGATGTTGCGCAGGCACCGATGGTGACGAGGAACTTGGAGTCGCGCCGGACCGCCTGAATGCGCTCGACATCATGGGGCGTGGTGATCGAACCTTCGACCAACGATAGGTCGTAGGGTCCGGCTGCCATTGCGCTGGAAGCCTCTGGGAAGTAGGCGATCTCGAGCTGGTCGGCGACGGCCAGGAGCTCGTCTTCACAGTCGAGAAGTGTCAGCTGGCACCCGTCGCAGCTGGCGAACTTCCACACCGCCAGCGAGGGCTTGAGGTCGGAGCTCATCGTTCCGCCACCCGCAGTAGCGGCTTGACTCGGGGCCACGGGACAACCGGACCGTCTTTGCAGATGAACTCAGGCCCGAGTTGGCAGTGTCCACAATGACCGATTGCGCAATGCATGTTCCGTTCCAAGCTCAACATCACTTCTGCCGCCGGCACACCACGATCGACGACGGAGACGGCGGCGAACCGCATCATCACCTCTGGTCCGCACACGAATGCCGTCGTGTTCTCGGGGTCGATCGGCGCTCGCTCGACCAAGCGGGTCACCACTCCGACGTCACCTCGCCACGAGGGTGTTGCGCTGTCGACCGTGACTTCGACCTCGATGTCAAGCCGGCCTCGCCACTGCTCCAACTCATCGCGGTAGAGGAGCGCATCGGGCGTTCGGGCGCCGACGAGCAGAACGGCACGTCCGTAGCTCGATCGGTTGGCGAACAGCTCGGTGATGATCGGTCGCACCGGGGCCAAGCCGAGTCCGCCGGCAACGACGAGAACATCTCGACCGGCGGCCCGAGTGAGGTCCCATCCCGTCCCGTACGGTCCCCGAACCCCGATCTGATCGCCGGTGGTGCTGGCTGCCAAGGAGTTGGTGACGGCGCCGACCCGACGAATGGTGTGGATCAGGTGGCCGTTCTCGAAGCCGGCCAGCGAAATCGGTGCCTCGCCGATTCCGAAGGCCCACAACATGTTGAACTGTCCGATGGCCGGTGTCGGGCACTGCTCGTCGACGGGGGCCAACGTCAACGTAACCGTGTCCGGCAGGTCGTCGCGGCGAGCGACGACCTCGTACATGCGGGGCGTCATCGGGCCGAGCTCGGCTGCGAGGGTCGGCTCAGGAAGCATTGTTGCCGTAGAAGTCGACGAGCTGGAGCCGTGTGGCCTGAAGACGATCCCGCACCAGAGCGGCGAACCGCTTGTACATCTCGTAGCCCAGCACAGGATCCTGGTCGCACTTCTGTCTCAGGCAGGCCGCGTCGAGCGCCACTGCGCTCGTCGAGATCGTGGCTCGGCCGTCGAAGGTCCACCGATAGGGCGGGAGCAACCACGAGACGCCGAGGATCTCGCCCGGCCCGACGGTCTCGATGACGAGTGGTCCTCGCCGGGGGGTTGCCACTTCGAGGGCGACGCGGCCAGAACGGAGCACGTAGAAGACATCGGCTGGCTCATCCTCGCTGATGATCGTGGCATCGGCATCGAAGTGTACGTTCGTGCCACATCCGGAGATCAGTTCCAGCGCCTCGGGAGGCAAGCCTTCGAAGAAGGGATGCTCGCCCAGCAGGTCTGAGATCGACTTCATGAAGGGACTCCTTTGCGGCCGGCGGACTGCTGCGGTGTGGCCAGAGCGGTGATCTCAGCGGTGAGGTCGATGCCCACCGGACACCAGGTGATGCAGCGACCGCAGCCAACACAACCTGAGACGTCGAACTGGTCGTGCCAGGTGACCAGCTTGTGCAGAAGCCACTGCCGGTATCGAGACTTCACTGTCGAGCGCACCGACCCGCCGTGAAGGTGGCTGAAGTCGATCGAGAAGCAGGAGTCCCACACTCGCCATCGCTCGGCCTCGGTTCCGGTGAGATTCGTCGAGTCCTCGGTGGCATTGCAGAAGCATGTCGGACAGACCATCGTGCAGTTGCCACAGGCGAGACAGCGATTGGCCACGTCGTCCCATCGTGGATGGTCGGGATCCAGGGCCGCCAACGGCGGATCCTGCGGGTCCATCCGTCGCCCCATGCTGGCCGCAGCCCGACCGTGGAGAGCCTGAGCTGTGTCGAGGTCGGCTGTCGTGGCGCGCCGAGAGGCAATGGTGGCCAAGAGCTCGGTCCCTCGTTCGCTGCCGGCTTCCACGAGGAACTCGTGGCGTCCGTCGCCATGCAGCTCGCGGACCGAGAGATCGAACCCCGAGCGGGGTGTCGGTCCGGTGTCCATGGAAGCGCAGAAGCAGGTCTTGCCTGGGCGATTGCATGCAGCAGCGACGATGAATACGTCGGAGCGGCGGGCCGCATAGGTCGGGTCGGTGGCCTCGCGGTCGAGGAAGACCCGATCGAGGATCCCGAGCGCCACGAGGTCGCAGGAACGGATGCCGAAGAAGGCGACGGCTGGGGCATCGGGTTGCGGCTGGACGACTTCGACGGTGCCGTTGTCACGCCTGGCCCTGATCAAGAGGGTACGTTCGGGATAGAGGTATCTCTTCCATGACGTCGACGGGCTCGAGAACCCGAACACCTCGTCGGTCCCGGTCGGAACGAGCCGATAGCGCCCGCCGTCTTGATCCTCGGTCCAGCCGTGTGGGAGCTCGCTCACCGAGTCGAACTCGTCGTGGGTGATCACGCCGTCACGCACGATCGGCCCGATCACCTTCCGTCCCTGATCGCGGAGGACTCGAACCACGTCGTCCAGCCCGTCCAGCGTCAACACTTCCACTAGACCAACGGTATTCAGCCCTTCCACCAACGAACAGGGACCTAAGCCACCTGGCAGGTACGGATTCCTGCGGCGCAGGGCGCTACGCCTACCCCGTGGTGGTCACGTCGAACGTGGCGCTGTCCGAGCCGTGGCCGGCCGGCTTGGTTCCGTCGCTGGCCGTGCCTCGCACGGTCACCGTGACCCGATAGGTGGTACCGGGGTGGAGATCGAAGCCGGCGAACGCCGGGGAGCCGCCGTTGGGGTGGCCGCCGTGGAGGGGGCCGAAGCAGATGTCGTCGCCCCGGAAGCTCCCGACGGATCGGCCGGAGGCCTTCTCGGTCACGGTGAAGCTGCCGGTCCCGCACACGTCGTTGGTCGAGTAGTTGAACTGGAACGACGTGTCGCTCCTGCTGTTGACCCGGGGTCCGCTCACGATGCGGATGGGTTCGGACTCCACGGCCGTGGTCGACGTGGTGGTCGAGGGGGCAGTCGTGGTCGTCGTGCTCGCCGTCGTCGTGGTCGTCGACGGGGCGGTGGTCGTCGATGCGGCGTGCGAGGTGGTGGTGCGGTGATGGGTGGTCGTTGCGTGGCCGGTGGTGCTCGTCCGCCCTGCGGTGGTGCTCGTCCCCCCGGCGGTGGTCTCGGTCCGGCCGGTGGTCGTGCTCGTCGGCGGCAGCGCACCCTGGGCCCCGTTCCCCTGCTGGCCGACCGCCCCCTGCACCGTTCCCGGGTCGGCGGGCTCGCCGGGGAGCACCGCGCCCGCGGCCGCCGGGTCCGTCTCGTCACCCCGCTCGCCGGTCTGGTCGGCTGTGGGCTCGACGTCGCCCGCCGAGTCGCCGCGAGCGAAGGCCCAGGCGGTGCCGCCGAGCAGCAGCAACAGAGCGATCGTCAAACCGGCCAGCACCGGGATCCGGCCGCCCGATCCGGTCGGCTGGGCCGGTGCCCGGAACTGATGCTCCTGGAACTTCGGTCCGCCGGCGCCCCCGAGCTCGGGGCCGTCGGCGGGGCCGGTCGAGGAGAAGGCCAGCTGGGCGGGTCCGGTCCCCGCCGCGGCCGCTGGCATCTCGGCCGGCAGCGGAGTGGGCTGGGTCGCGAGCGCCATCGGGGCGGTCCCGATCATCTCCGCAGGCGACGACACGGTCTCGGTGGCGAACGCGGCGGGAGCGCCGGTCGACGGGGCCGAGGTGGCGGCGGTGGGAGACAAGGTCTCGGTGGCGAATGCGGCGGGAGCGCCGGTCGACGGAGCCGAGGTGGCGTCGCCGGAGGGCGGGCTGGCCGGCTCGTCCTCCTGCAAGGGGAACATCGAGGCGAGATCGTCGGCCCCGGCGGCGGAATAGCGCACGCCCAGTTTGTCGAAGAAGGAGCCGAGGTTGACGATGGTGCCGCCGCCGGCGGCCAGCAGATGGGGATAGGCCTCGCGGCTGAGCGCGAAGGGCGCGATGACGTTCACCGCCATCACATGGGCGAAGTCCTCGGTCGG
>JAHELU010000051.1 GCA_024644005.1 Acidimicrobiales bacterium
CGGATCGAGCTCGCGGACGCGGAGGCCGCCACCGACCTCAAGGCGCTCCGCTACGGACGCGACGAGCACTACGACACCATCAGCGCCTTCATCAAGAGCATCAGGGGCAGCGACCCGGACGCCGCGCTCTACTGGCTGGCCAGGATGCTGACGGCGGGGGAGGATCCCCGGTTCATCGCCCGCCGGCTCGTGATCGCCGCGTCGGAGGACATCGGCCTCGCCGACCACACGTCGCTCCTGGTGGCCAATGCCGCGGCGACAGCCGTCGAGTTCGTCGGCCTGCCCGAGGCCAGGATCAACCTGGCCCACGCCACCGCCCACCTCGCCACCGCCCCCAAGTCGAACTCGGCGTACGCCGGGTTGAACCGGGCCATGTCCGACGTGCAGGACCGGCCGGCCGGCGAGGTGCCGATGCACCTCCGAGACGCCTCGTACCGGGGGGCCAAGACCCTCGGTCACGGCGACGGCTACCGCTATCCTCATGACTACCCAGCGGGTCACGTGCCCCAGCAGTACAAGCCGGACGAGCTACAGGACCGGCGCTACTTCATTCCGACCGACCATGGCGACGAACGCCGGATAGCCGAACGCATGACCGAACTCGACCAACTGGACGCCGACACCGGGCCCGAGAGCGGGAATTGTTGACCGTCGTCGACTTCGCAGCCGTGATCGTGGCCATCGCCGTGGTCGTCGCGGCCGTGTTCCTGATCACCGCGGTCAACAACCTGAACAACACGCTGGCCAAGCTGGAGGACACCGCCCACCAGCTCCGGGAGGAGGGCATCGCCGCGTTCCGGGAGCTCCGCCAGCTGGTGGCCGACGCCGATGCAGAGCTCGACAAGGTCGACATCGTGCTCGACCGAGCCGACCAGGCCACGACCGTGATCAGCGAGACCACCCGCAGGACCCACGAGGCCGTCCAGGATCCGATGATCAGAACCCTGGCCGTCGCCTCCGGCACCGGCAAGGTGGCGCGCAGCTGGCTGTTCGGCAGAAGACGGCGGCCGCGATCCGAAGCGGTCACATGAGCCCTGTCGGGTGTCCGGGGCGGTCGAGACCGTGAAGCGGCTGCTGCGGTGGCGCCGGTTGCGGTGGTTCGCGTTCGGCGCCGTCCTCCGGTACGCACTCAGACGATCGGCGAGTCGCTCGGTCGAACGGGCAACCGAAGAGCTCGAGGACCGCCTACCCGCTCCGGTCCGCTCGGCGCTCGATGTGATCCCAGCCGATGCGGTCCGGGCCGGGGGAACCGCCCTCGTCGCAGGACGGGCGGCCAGGCGCCTGGCCGCCGGCACCGGCAGGGCATCGCGAGGCGTCGTGCGCTGGCGCCGCCAGACCGTCGACGGGCTCAGGGACCTGCGCTCGATCACCGACCAGATCGGTCTCGAAGCGGAGCTGACGAGGCGGGAGCTGAAGGCGAGGTATCTCCGGGTCACCCTCGGTGACGCCGCCGCAGACGAGTCGTTGCTCGACGTCCGAGCGGGCGCCGTCGCGGAGGCGGCACCGCTGCCACCGCTCCCCGAGCCCATCCGCCGGGGCCGATGGCGCGCCGAGAGACGACTCGGCAGAGCCACCGTCGCCCGGGTCCAGCGCAGCTACCGGCCGAGCTCGAAGCCCTGGGACCGGTAGCTCGGCAAGCGTGACGACCGAGGTCGAGGCCCTGGGACCGGTGGACCGGCCGAGCGCTACGGCCGAGCTCGAAGCCCTGGGATCGGTAGCTCGGCAAACGTGACGACCGAGGTCGATCGTCGGCCGAATCGGGCCGCCCGGATAGTGTGGAGCCCGTGAAGGCAAACGAGCTCCGCACGGTTTTCACCGACTTCTTCGTCGAGCGAGACCACCACCGAATACCCTCGGCCAGCCTGATCCCCCACGATCAGACGCTGCTGTTCGTCAATTCCGGCATGGTCCCGTTCAAGCCCTACTTCCTCGGGGAGGAGAAGCCGGAACACCCTCGGGCGGTCTCGGTACAGAAGTGCGTCCGGGCCGGCGGCAAGCACAACGACCTCGACGAGGTGGGCCGGACCACCCGCCATCTCACCTTCTTCGAGATGATGGGGAACTTCAGCTTCGGCGACTACTTCAAGAAAGAGGCCATCCCCATGGCCTGGGAGCTGGTCACCGAGGTGCTCGGGCTCGATCCCGACCGGCTGTGGGTCACCGTCCACATCAGTGATGACGAGGCTGCCGAGATCTGGCGGGACGACGTCGGGCTACCGCCCGAGCGGATCCAGCGGCTGGACGACGACAACTGGTGGCGCATGGCCGACACCGGACCGAACGGCCCTTCGTCGGAGATCTTCTGGGACAAGGGCCCCGAGTACGGTGAAGACGGCGGCCCGGCCCACGGCGGCGACGAGCGGTTCATGGAGATCTGGAACCTGGTCTTCATGCAGTTCGAGACAGACGAGAGCGGCCAGTCGAAGCCGCTGCCGAAGCCCTCGATCGACACCGGGGCCGGGCTCGAACGGGTCCTGATGGTGCTCCAGGGCAAGGACAGCATCTTCGAGATCGACGAGATGGCCGAGCTGATCGCCGCGGCCGAGGCCATCACCGGCTACTCCCTCGGCCACGACGACAACTCGGATCTGGCGCTGCGGGTCCTGGCCGAGCACGCCAGGACCATGGCCTTCCTGATCAGCGACGGCGTGTTCCCCTCCAACGAGGACCGCGGGTTCGTGCTGCGGCGGATCATGCGCAGGGCCATCCGCTTCGCCTACCTCCTCGGCGTCCAGGAGCTGGTGACCGGCCGCCTGGTCGACACCGTCGTGGAGATCATGGGCGAGGACTACCCCCAGCTGGTCACCACCCACGACCTGGTCAGGTCGGTGGTGGAGCGGGAGGAGACCCAGTTCCGCAAGACGCTCGCCTCCGGCTCCGCCATCCTCGAAGACCAGCTGGCTGCGCTGGTGCAGGGCTCGGAGCTGCCGGGCTCGGTGGCGTTCCTCCTCCACGACACCTACGGGTTCCCCTTCGAGGTCACCGAGGAGGTGGTGGCCGAGCGAGGGTTCACCGTCGATCGGGGCGGATTCGACGCCGAGATGGCCGCCCAGCGGGCCAGGGCCAAGGAAGCCAGGAAGGGGTTCGTCCAGGCTGCCGACTTCGAGCAGGTCCAGGCCATGGTCGAGGCCAGCGGCCAGACCGATTTCGTCGGCCGTGACGAGCTCACCGACGTCGATGCCACCATCCTGCTCGTCACCGGTCTCGGCACCGACACGGTCTCGGTGTTCGTCGACCGCACGCCGTTCTACGCCGAATCCGGCGGCCAGATCGGCGACACCGGTACCATCGTGACCGAGTCCGGCACCGCCACCGTGCTCGACACGGTCTACGCCGTGCCAGGGGTCCATCGCCACGTGGTCAAGATCACCGACGGCGAGCTGCTGCCGGGCCAGCGGGCCAAGCTCTCCGTCGACGTCGCCCGCCGAGACGCCATCCGCCGCAACCACACCGCCACCCACCTGCTGCACTGGGCCCTCGGCCAGGTGCTCGGTGAGCACGTCAAGCAGCAGGGCTCGATGGTCGGCCCGGATCGGCTCCGGTTCGACTTCAGCCACTTCGATCCGGTGACCCCGGACCAGATCCGCCAGATCGAGGATCTCGTCAACGCCCAGGTGCTGGCCAACCCGGCCACCGAGCACCCCGAGGTCACCAAGGCCGAGGCCGAGGAGATGGGGGCCATCGCCTTCTTCGGCGACAAGTACGGCGACATGGTTCGGGTCCTCCGGGCCGGTCCGACGCTCGAGTTCTGCGGTGGCACCCACGTCTCGGCGCTCGGCGACATCGGCCTGTTGAAGATCGTCAGCGAGAGCTCGATCGGGTCGAACCTCCGTCGGGTCGAGGCCGTGACCGGAGCCGGTGCGATCGACCTGCTGCGGGCAGAGCAGGCCACGGTCGACGAGGCCGCAGCCAAGCTCGGCGTGCCGAGGACCGACCTGCTGGACGGGCTCGCCAAGCGCCTGGACGAGGCGGCCGAGCTCAGGGAGCAGGTCAAGGCGCTCCAGGCCCGCCTGGCGGTCAGCCAGGCCGGCGATCTGGTCGAGACCGCGATCGACGGCGTCGTGGTGGCCAGGGTCGACGGGATGTCCCGGGATCAGCTGAAGGACCTCGCGGTCGCGCTCCGGGACCGCGACGACATCCGGGCCGTGGTGCTCGGCGGCGCAGCAGACGGCGGCGGTGCCGCGCTGGTGGCTGCAGTGGCCGAAGGCCACGAACCGCAGGCCGGGGCCCTCATCGCAGAAGGGGCCAAGGCCATCAAGGGTGGCGGCGGCAAGGGAGCCGACCTGGCGATGGCCGGCGGCAAGGATGCCGACGGCGTCGACGAGGCGCTCGACTTGGCCCGCCAGGCGGTCGGGATCGCATCCTGACCGGCTCGGACGCCGCCCAGGCCTCCGGCGGGACGGGCCGGGTGATCGCGCTCGATCTCGGCGATCGGCGGATCGGCGTCGCCATCTGCGACGACGGGCGCACCGTGGCGACACCCTACGAGACGATCGGCCGCGTCGGCGACCGACCGGCCGAGCACCGGCGTATCGCCGACATGGTCGCCGAGACCGAGGCCGGCCTCGTCGTGGTCGGCCTCCCCCTGTCGCTCGACGGGGGGGTCGGCCCCGCTGCCAGAGCGGTGCTCTCGGAAGTCCGGGCCCTCGGGCGGGCCCTGCCGGTACCGGTCGAGACCCACGACGAGCGGCTGACCACTGTCACCGCCGAGGACTACCTGGCCGAGCGGGGGATCCGGGGAGCCGAGCGCCGCCAGATCATCGATCGGGTCGCTGCTGCGGTCATCCTCCAGTCGTGGATCGACGCCGGCCGGGCCACGCGATCGGGGAGACCACCGAGCGGCGGCATGACGCAGTAGCCTGATCCCGTGACGTATCTCGATCAACAGGACGGCGAGACCCCGGCGGGTACCGAGGCCGACCGTTCGTTGCCTGGCGACGACGATCTCGAGTGGGAGGACGAGACCGAGTTCGTCCGGGCTCGACCCCCCGGGCTGCTCATGCTCCGGGCGATCGTGGCGGCGATCATCCTCGCGGTCATCGGCTACGTCATCTACAGCGGCGGGCGCAGCTGGTTCGCCGCCCAGCTCGATCCCGAGGGGGAGCCAGGGGCCGAGGTGACCGTCATCGTGACGTCGGGGTCGACGACCGGTGAGATCGCCTCCACGCTCGAGGCCAGCGGCGTGGTCCCGAACAGCACCTTCTTCCGGTACTACGCGGAGTGGAAGGACGCCGGCATATTCCAGGCCGGCGAGTACACCATGAACGAGAACATGTCGGCGGACGAGGCCATCGCGGTGCTGCGGGCCGGGCCGAAGGAGATCGCCTACGGTGAGTTCCTGATTCCCGAAGGGCTCTGGGTCGACGAGATCCTGGAGCGGACCGCGGCCCAGATCACCGGAGTGAGCGTCGCCGAGCTGCGGGCCGCCCTCGACTCGGGTCAGGTCGTGCCCCGCTACCGGCCGCCGTTCAACGACAGCTGGGAAGGCCTGCTGTTCCCGGCCAAGTACTTCATCGAGGAGGACATCGAGCCGATCGAGGTCCTGGCCAAGATGAGCAACGAGTTCGCCGCGGTCACCGGTGAGCTCGGCTACGGCGGTGCGGAGCGCAAGCACAACCTGTCGGCATACGAGGTCATCATCGTGGCGTCCCTGGTGGAGGCCGAGGCGAGGACCGACGGCGATCGGGCCAAGATCGCCCGGGTCATCTACAACCGGCTGAACGAGGGGATGCCGCTCGGCATCGACGCCTCCCTGATCTACGGCAAAGGCGTCCGTGGGGAGGTGCCGACGAGGGAGGAGCTGGACACGCCGGGTCCGTACAACACCCGCCATCCAGAGAGCCGGGGCCTCCCTCCGACCCCGATCGCCGCCCCCGGGCGCAAATCGCTCGAGGCGGCGATGAACCCCGTCGAGGGACCGTGGCTCTACTACGTCAGGATCGACGACTTGGGCAACCACGCTTTCGCCACCACCCTCGAGGAGCACAACGTCAACGTCGAGAAGGCCCGGGAACTGGGCTTCCTCGACTCTTGATATCGGGGCGGACCCGGTTGGCGGCGGTCATCGGCGACCCGGTTCGCCACTCGCTGTCGCCGGCCATCCACAACGCCGCATTCGAGGCCTGCGGGCTCGACTGGGTCTTCGTCGCCCTCCCGGTGGCCGCCGGCCACGGCAGCCGGGCGGTGGAGGCGATGCGGACCCTGGCCATCGACGGCCTGTCGGTCACGATGCCCCACAAGGCCGACGTCGCCGCCGCAGTCGACGAGCTCACCGCCGCGGCGAGCGCGCTCGGTGTCAGCAACTGCCTGTTCTGGCGGGAGGGCCGATTGGTGGGCGACTCGACCGACGGTGACGGCTTCGTGGCTGCGTTCGCCTCCCGCTTCGAGACGACCCTGGAGGGGAGTCGGGTGCTGGTGGTGGGCGCCGGCGGGGCGGCCAGGTCGATCGTCGAGGCTGTGGGCAGGGCCGGAGCCGCCGAAGTGGTCGTCACGAACCGCTCGGGCGGGCGGGCCGAGCTCGCCGCCGGCTTGGCCCCCCAGGGCCGGGTGGGCCGGTACGACGACGCGGACACCGTGGCGGCGGCCGACGTCGTGGTCAACGCCACCGCTGTCGGCATGGCCGGTGGGCCCGACGCCGACGGCTGTCCCGTTCCGGTCGAAGGCCTGCACGCCGGACAACGGGTCGTCGACATCGTCTACCAGCCGCGGCGGACCCCGTTCCTGGCCGAGGCCGAGACGAGGGGGGCGGCGGTGGCCGATGGGGTCGGCATGCTCGTCCACCAGGCCGCACTGGCGTTCGAGCGGTGGACCGGTGTCGCCGCGCCCATCGAGGCGATGACCCGAGCCGTCGCCGATCCCGGATCGACCTGAGCCCGCCGGGCGCCAAGGCACGCTCCGGCCCGGAGCCCGAGCGATCGACGGCCCGCCATCGACGCTCAACTCGTCGGCACTGCGGCCGAAGGGTACGGGTACAGACAGACTCGGTCGTCCCGACTCCTCGGACGATTATGGGAGGAAGCACATGCTCCAGGGTTCGCTTGAAAACTTCGCACTCGACGAGGTGTTGGGGCTGCTCTCCGGTACATCGAAGACGGGGCAGCTGGAGATCGCCGGCAATCGGGGAACCGGATCCCTGATGTTCAACGACGGCCGGGTGGTGGACGGCACCGCCAGCTACACCGCGAACGGGACCGAGCTCGAAGACGTCATGTTCGAACTGCTCCGCTACGCCGAGGGCACGTTCACGTTCACCATTCGAGAGGTGGGCCCCGGGGAGAGCCCGGAGAACGTGGCCAACATACTGGCCGCAGCCGAGACCCGCCTCCGGGACTGGCGCTCGATCGAAGCGGTCGTGCCGAGCCTCAACCACCAGATCACCCCGGTCGCGGAGCTGCCGGCGGACGAGGTCACCATCACCAGGGACGAGTGGGCCGCGCTGAACGTGATCGCCGCCGGCTGCGCAGTGTCCCTGGTCTGCGACAAGCTGAAGCTGGGCGAGGTCGAGGGGAGCCGCCAGATCAAGAACCTGGCGGAGCGCAAGCTCGTCACCGTGACCGACCCCATCGCCGGGTACGGCGCAGCCACGCCGTCCACTACCGGCACCGCGTCTGCTGCGAACGGCGTGACGCCGGCTCCGGAGCGGCCCGCCGTGGCCGAGGACGCAGCCGGCCCGGCCGATGCCGATGTCACCGCCGGCGGTCCTGCCCTCGGTTCGCTCATCGCCGACCGTCCCCCGATGCCGCCGGCACCGGTCCTGGACGAACCGGCGGCGAATGGTGACGCCTTCGCCCTGTCCACGCCGCCGGCGCCGCCATCGCCGGCAGAGGTCAGCCGCTTCTCCGAGGAGCTCGCCGATGCCCCGGACCCGGTCGAGTCCGGCGACGAGAGCAGGGGCGGCATCCTGTCCCGGTATCTCAAGGGCGACGACTGACGGCGTCGGGACCTCCCGATGATCATGCCAGTCGTTCTCTCCGCGGCGTTGCTGGTCCTCGGACTGGTCATCGGGCCGTTCCTCGGCATCGTCGTCGATCGATCCGTCGAGCGGCTGCGACCTCGGCCGGAGCACCGCTGCACCTCGTGCCGGACGGGTCTCGGCCCGTCGAGCCTGATCCCGGTCCGGAACTGGCGTGACCGCTGCCCCCGGTGCCACCACCACAAGGGCGTGCGCTACCCACTGGTCGACGGGGCCACCGCCCTCGTGTTCGCCGGGCTCGGCCTCCGGTTCGGCAGCGTCTGGATGCTGGTGCCCTATCTGCTGCTCGGGGTCGTGCTCGTCGTCCTGTCGGCCATCGACACCGAGACCCACCTGCTGCCGAACATCATCGTGTGGCCGTCGTTCTTCGCCGGGCTCTTCCTGATCCTCGTCATCTCCGGCCAGCGGGACTACGCAGACGGCATCCAGTCGTCGCTGCTCGGGGCCGCGGTCTTCGCCGGCTTCATCGGGGCCGCCCACCTGATCTACGAGCCGGGCATGGGTCGCGGCGACGTCAAGCTGTCGCTCACCCTCGGACTGTTCCTCGGCTGGCTCCAGCCGGACCCGATCGACACCACCCGGCTGGTGCTGGTCACGATCATCGTCGCACTGACCGGCGGCGGGCTGGTCGGCCTGGCCTACAATCTGATCCGCTCGAAGGGCAGGGCCGAGATCCCGTTCGGGCCGGCCCTCGCCGCCGCCACGCTGGCCGCCGTCCTGGTGTCCGGCACGCTCATGGACACCGTCTCTCTGTAGACCGTCGCCCGTGGCCGAGCGGCCGGTCTCGGCGGTTACCCTTACCTGGTGGAAGGAAGAGCGCTCGTCCTGATCGGGCTCCCCGGGTCCGGCAAGTCATCGGTGGCGGCGGAGCTCGGCCCCCTGACCGGTCGGACGGTGTGCAGCATCGACGCCATCATCGAGGCCGAGTCCGGCACCTCGATCTCCGAGATCTTCTCCGGTCAGGGGGAGGAGCGGTTCCGCCGGCTCGAGTCCGAGATCCTCGACCGCCTCCTCACCGACCACCCCGACGGGATCATCGACGGCGGCGGGGGGCTCGTTCTGTCCGACCGGAACCGGGCGCTGCTCCGCCGATCGGCGACCACGGTCTGGCTCGATGCGCCCGACGCCGTGCTGGCGGCCCGGCTGGGCGGTGCCGAGGATCGTCCCCTGCTGGCCGCCGATCCGCTGACCCGCCTCCGGGAGCTGCGCCGCGAGCGGCTCGGGCGCTACACGAGTGTCGCTGACGCCATCGTCGACACCGAGGGCCTGGATGCGGCGGCGGTGGCCGCACGGGTGGCCGCCGACCTTGCGGCGCTGCGGGAGCGCCGTGCCGGAGGCCGAACCGAGCGGGTCGAGCTGGGCGACGGCCGGTCCTATCCGGTGATCGTCGGCCGAGGCGTGCTCGGCCAGCTGCCGGGCTTGGTTCCCGAGCGGTCCCGTCGAGTGGCCATCGTCACCCAGGCCGGGATCGGGGTCGAGGTCGACACCGGTCGGGACCAGCGGGTGTTCCACGTCGAGGACGGCGAGGGCGCCAAGCGCCTCGACGTGGTCGGCGAGCTGGCCTCCGCCTTCGCCACCTGGGGCGTGACGAGAGCCGACACCGTCGTCTCGGTCGGGGGCGGCGTGGTCTCCGACCTCGCCGGTTTCGTTGCCGCCAGCTATCACCGCGGCATTCCCGTCGTCCACGTTCCCACCACCCTGCTCGGCCAGATCGATGCCGCCATCGGCGGCAAGTGCGGCGTCAACCTGCCGGAGGGCAAGAACCTCGTCGGTGCCTTCTGGCAGCCGACCGCCGTGGTGTGCGACGTCGACACGCTCGACAGCCTGCCGCCTCGGGAGTTCCGCAGCGGGATGGGGGAGCTGGCCAAGTACCACTTCCTCGGCGGCGGTCGGCTCGACGGCGTCGAGCTGGTGGAGCGGGTCGCCAGATCGGTGCGGATCAAGGCCGACGTGGTGGCTGGCGACGAGCGGGAAGGAGGACGGCGGGCGATCCTGAACTACGGTCACACACTGGCCCATGCCCTCGAGACCCTCGGCCGCTACGACCTCCGGCACGGCGAAGCGGTCGGCATCGGCCTGGTCTACGCAGCCGAGGTGGCGGCTCGGCTCAACCGCATCGACCAGGCCGCGGTCGACGAGCATCGCCGGGTGGTGGCAGCCTACGGGCTGGGAGCCGAGCTGCCGGACGGTCTCGACCACGACGAGCTCATCGACCTGTTCGCCAGGGACAAGAAGGCTGTCGACGGGCTGACCTTCGTGCTCGACGGTCCCCGGGGGGTCGAACCCGTGCCGCTCGGAGACCGAGGGCTGCTGGCCGACGCCCTCAAGGCCCTGGTGGCCACATGACGACCGGCGCCGCGCCGCTGGGCGGGTTGGCCCCCATGGACCGCGCCGCCCGCCTCGAGCGGGTGATGGCGGCCATGGGCCGGGCCGGCTGCCAGGCCCTCGTCGTGACGAAGCCGGTCAACGTCCGCTGGCTGTGCGGCTTCACCGGCTCGAGCGCAACGGCGGTCGTCGCCCAGGACCGGCTCACCGTGATCACCGACGGCCGCTATCGCTCCCAGATCGATGAGCAGCTGGCGGCGGCCGAGGTCGAGGCAACGGTCGTCATCACCCGTGAGCTGCAGGAGCCCGTGGTCGAGGCGGTCGGTTCGGCAGAGCGGGTCGGCCTCGAGGCCAACGACGTCACCTGGGCCCGGCAGCGGGCCTTCGCCGAGTGGCTGGCCCCCCGGCGGCTCGTGGCGACCGACGATCTGATCGAGACCGAGCGGCGGATCAAGGACAGCGGGGAGATCGCCAGGCTCCGGGCTGCGGCCACCATCGCCGATCGTGCGCTCGACGTCATCCGACCGGAGCTCGGACGATCCCGGACCGAGCGGGCGGTGGCCCAGCTCCTCGACCGCACGATGCTCGAACTGGGGGCGGAGGCCACGAGCTTCGCCACCATCGTCGCTGCCGGCCCGAACAGTGCGAAGCCGCACGCCACCCCGACGGATCGGGTGATCGGGCCGGGTGACATGGTGGTCGTCGACTTCGGGGCCAAGGTCGACGGCTACGGCAGTGACATGACGAGGAGCTTCATCATCGGCCCGCCGAGCGAGCGCCAGCTCTCGATCTTCTGCGCCGTCGAGCTGGCCCAGGCGGCTGGCGTCGAAGCGGTCCAGGACGGTGTGGAGGAGCGGGAGATCGATGCCGTCTGCCGTGGGGTGCTGTCCGAGCACGGGCTGGCCGATGCGTTCGTCCACGGCACCGGCCACGGCATCGGCCTGGAGATTCACGAGAATCCCATCCTGTCGAGCCGGGCCACCGGTATCCTCCGCAGCGGCTCCGTCGTCACCGTCGAGCCCGGTGCGTACCTGCCGGACTACGGCGGGATCCGGATCGAGGACTCGGTGGTGGTCACGGACACGGGCTGCGAACCGCTGACCACCAGTTCGAAGAGCCCGACGGTCCCCACCGACTAGCCAGCCAACGAAGCCCGCCGCCGCCCACCGGTGAACGAGGAAGAGGGAAGCCCATGGCCACCATCAGCACCAGCGATTTCAAGAACGGCATGACCATGGAACTGTCGGACGGGCTGTTCCAGCTCCAGGACTTCCAGCACGTCAAGCCCGGCAAGGGCGGGGCGTTCGTGAGAACCACCCTCAAGAACGTCAGGACCGGTGCGGTGGTCGATCGCACCTTCCGGGCCGGCGAGAAGGTGGAGAGTGCCTTCATCGAGAAGCGGGAGCAGCAGTACCTGTACCGCGACGGTACCGGCTATGCGGTCATGGACAACGAGACGTTCGAGCAGAGGACGGTGCCGGCGGAGGCGATGGGTGAGGCCGGCAACTTCATCACCGAGGGCCAGTCGATCGTGTTCCTGATGTACGGCGACGAGATCATCGGCACCGACATCCCGGCCTCCGTCGAGCTCGCGGTGGCCGAGACCGAGCCCGGCATCCAGGGTGACCGGGTCTCGGGAGCCAGGAAGCCGGCAACGCTGGAGACCGGCCTCGTCATCCAGGTCCCGCTGTTCGTCGAGGTCGGTGACCGGGTCAAGGTGGACACCCGGACCGCCGAGTACCAGACCAGGGCGTGACCGCCGACCCGGCAGACGAGCGGACCCGGTCACGCCGCGAGGCCCGGGAGCGGGCCGTCGAGCTCGGGTATGAAGCGGAGATGCGGGGCTGGTCCGTCGACGAGCTCGTCGACTCGCTGACCATCGCTCCCGATCCGTTCGTCGTGACGCTCCTGCGGCAGGCCGAGGAGCACCGCTCCGGCGCCGATGCGCTGATCGATGCGAAGTCGGCCCGCTGGTCGCGCTCGCGGATGCCGGTGCTCGATCTCGTCGTGATGCGCATCGCCATCGCCGGGCTGCTGGCCGGCGACACCCCGACCGGTGTGGTGCTGTCCGAGGCGGTGGAGCTGGCCGGACGGTATTCCACCGACGATTCGAGCCGGTTCGTGAACGGGCTGCTGGCGGCGATCGCCACCGAGGTCCGACCGCCGACACCCTGACGGCCGACGCCCGGTTCCGGCCGATCGCGCTCTCAACCGTCGGCTGCCCATGCCGATAGAGGTGGGTGCTACGCCGCCTCGTGTCGCAGATGGTGCTGGGAACCGTCGCCTTCCTCGTCGCATCGGCATCGCTGGTGGGTGGGATCCAGCGTCCTGCCGGCACGTTGGTCGAGCCCTGGATCGACACATCCAATCGTGAGGCGGTGGTGATCGCCTACCGGACCGAGTTCGCCACCGATGTGCCCGACATCGAGTGGACCGGCAACCACGACGCGTGTCAGCCGGGGCGCAGCTCGGAGCGCCTCGCCATGGCCACCGTGCGACGGGTCAACTTCTACCGGGCCATGGCCGGCGTACCGGCGGGGGTGACGCTCAGCGGCGAGTTCACCGCCAAGGCCCAGCATGCGGCCCTGGCCATGAGCGCCACCGGTCGGCTGAGCCACACCCCGGACGACTCGTTCTCCTGCCTGAGCGACACCGGGCGACAGGCCGCAGCCAACAGCAACCTCTACCTCGGTCGGATCGGCCCATCGGCGATCGACGGCTACATCGAGGACCCGGGGGACCGGAACCGGGACGTTGGCCACCGCAACACCATCCTCCACCCCCCGACGACCGAGATCGGGGTCGGCCACGTCGACGGCACCGCAACCACCTATCCGGCCAACGCCCTGTGGGTCTTCGACGACCGGGTGTTCGCAGACAACCCGGCCCTCCGGGAACCGGACGGCTTCGTCGCCTGGCCACCCCGGGGCTACGTCCCGGCCGAGCTGGTCCACCCGCGCTGGTCGTTCGGGTTGGCCGGCGCCGACTTCGACGAGGCGAGTGTGACCATGACGGTCGACGGTCGGCCCGTCGACCTCGAGGTCGTTGCCCGACTCTCTCAACCGGGGTATGTGCCAGCCCCGATACTCGTGTGGGAACCGGTGGCGATCCTCGGCTCCGACGACACAGCGGACGACACCGCCAACGACATCACGTTCGACGTGGTCGTTGACGGCGTCGTTGTCGACGGAGCCGAGGTCGCCTTCAGCTATTCGGTGACGGTGATGGGCGAATCGCCGGGCCCGGCGGACCGCGTCATCACCGCAGTGTTCGAGAACATGCCGGGGCTGGGCAACCTGCTGTGACGAACGGCCCCCGACCGGGCTGCTCGGCAGCTCGCTCCTCGGATCCGAGGGTCTGACCTGGAACGTCGTCGGCGATGGGCGGTACCGTGCGGAGACGCACACGAGGGGACCGCTGAGATGAGCGACACGGAGCAATCGAGCCAGGAACGGGCGGTCGACCACGACCGGCAGGAGTCCGACATCGAGACCGGCACCGACGACCTGCTGGGGCGCCGTGTCGGTCATGTGGCGGTGCTGACGTTCAACCGGCCGGAGCGGCGAAACGCCCTGTCGTCGGACGTCTACCGTGGGTTCGCCAACGCCCTGCCGATGATCGCCGCCGACCAGGACGTCCGGGTGCTCATGCTGACCGGAGCGGGCGGTGCGTTCTGCGCCGGTGGCGACGTCAAGGCGATGAACGAGCGCAACAAGGCGGCGGCCGATGGCGGATCGTCGCCCTCGGCCGAGGCCAGGACCGCCGATCTCCGGCGGCGCCAGCGCCAGGTGTCGCTGGCACTGCAGCAGCTGCCCCAGCCGGTGGTGGCGGCCCTGCCGGGAGCGGCGGCCGGGGCCGGGTTCTCGATAGCGCTCGCCGCTGACATCCGGTTGGCCGCCGAGCGGGCCGTTCTGGTCACCGCCTTCAGCGGTGTGGGTGGATCCGGGGACTTCGGCGGCAGCTGGTTCCTGCCGCGGCTGGTCGGCGCCGCCAAGGCCAAGGAGCTCTACTTCCTCTCGCCTCGGCTGACCGCGGCGGAGGCGCAGTCGCTCGGCATCGTCAACCAGATCCTGGCGGACGACGGCTTCGACGAGGCGGCCCTCGAGTACTGCCACCGCCTGGCCGCCAGGGCCCCGATCGCCCTCCGTTACATGAAGGAGAACATCAACCGGGCGGAGACGGTGGGCCTGGCGGATGCGCTCGATGCCGAGGCGGCGGCGATGACGAGGACCATGTCGTCCGAGGATCACCGGGAGGCGGCGGCGGCCTTCGTGGAGAAGCGCCAGGCCCTGTTCACCGGTCGCTGACCGCGGTCACAGGGAGATCGCCCCTCGGACCCGGCGATCACCACAGCGGGCCGCCGTTTTTTTCGAACGGAGGTCGGCGCGCGTCGCACCATCGTTGGCTACAGTCCAGGGCGTATCCGTGAAGCGGGTCCTGCGAGGCCCAGACGGAAGGAAATCGGCTTGGCTGAACGTGAACGACGACGCACGCCCCCGTTCGGGGGCGTTTTTGTTGCCAAGTCCGAGGTCCTCGACGCCGCGGCGGTCAGTCGGGCGGTCCGCCGGATGGCGCACGAGATCGTCGAGGCCAACAAGGGCCTCGACGACGTGGTCATCATCGGGCTCCAGACCGGTGGGGTGCCCTTCGCCGAGTCGATCGCCGCCGCCCTGCTCGAGATCGAGGAGGTCGCTGTGCCGGTCGGCAAGCTCGACGTGGCGTTCTACCGCGACGACATCAATCTCCGGCCGGTCCTGCCGGAGGCGGTGACCGAGATCGAGTTCGACCTGAATCGGAAGGTCATCGTCCTGGTCGACGACGTGCTCTTCACCGGTCGCACGATCCGGGCCGCCCTCGACGCCATCATCGACCAGGGACGGCCCCGGGCCATCCAGCTGGCGGTGATGATCGACCGGGGGCATCGGGAGCTGCCGATCCGGCCGGACTACGTCGGCAAGAACCTGCCGACCCGCCGGAACGAGGCGGTCAACGCAACACTCGAACGCGTCGAGCTCGGGGAGGTCGAGCGATGAAGAACCTGCTGAGCATTTCCGATCTGGATCGGGCCGACCTGGAGGGGATCCTCGATCTGGCCGCGTCGTTCGCCGAGGTCCAGTCCAGGGACATACCGAAGGTGCCGGCGCTGCGGGGCAAGACCGTGGTGCTCGCCTTCTTCGAGGACTCCACCAGGACGAGGACCAGCTTCGACCTGGCGGCCCGCCGACTGTCGGCCGACGTGGTCAACTTCTCGGTCGCCTCGTCGGCCACCAGGAAAGGGGAGTCGCTGCGGGACACCGTCGAGACGATCTCGGCCATGGGGGTCGACGCCATCGTGGTCCGCCACGGCAGTTCCGGCGCCCCTCACCGGATCGCCCGGTGGACCGATGCGGCCGTGGTCAACGCAGGCGACGGCTGGCACCAGCACCCCACCCAGGCCCTGCTCGACTGCTTCACGATCTGCAACAAGCTCGGCGGTCTCGACGGGCGGAAGGTGGCCATCTGCGGCGACATCCAGCACTCCCGCGTTGCCCGCTCCAACGTGGAGGCGTTCACGAAGCTGGGCGCGGAGGTGGTGCTGATCGGACCGAGGACGATGCTGCCCCCCAGCCTCGACGGCTGGCCGGTCAAGGTCGAGCCGGACCTCGATGCCGTGCTGCCGGACATCGACGTCGCCTACTTCCTGCGGATCCAGCAGGAGCGGCTCAGCGAGGGGCTGTTCCCCTCGATCCGGGAGTACCGGGTCCGCTACGGGCTGACGACGGAGCGGGCGGCCCGGCTGCGGCCCGATGCGCTGGTGATGCACCCCGGCCCGATGAACCGGGGGGTCGAGATCGATCCCGAAGTGGCCGCCGACCCCAGGGCCGTGGTGCTCGAGCAGGTGGCGGCCGGGGTGCCGGTTCGCATGGCGGTGCTGTACGGCCTGGTCGGCCCCGGCCGCTTCGATCCCCAGGACACCGAACCTCAACGACAAGGAGTTGCATGACCACCATCGCAATCAGGGGCGGACGAGTAGTCGACCAGCTCGGGGAGCGAGCGGTCGACGTCGTCGTCGACGACGTCACCGGCACGATCGTGGCGATGGCGGAGACGGTCGAGGCCGATGCGACCATCGACGCCGAGGGTTGCCTGATCCTCCCCGGTTTCGTCGACCTCCACGTCCATCTCCGTCAACCGGGCAACGAAGCGGCGGAAACGATCGAGACCGGCACCAGGGCCGCTGCGCTCGGCGGCTACACCGCGGTGGTGGCGATGCCGAACACGACGCCCTGCATGGACTCGGCCGGCGTGGTCGAGGAGGTGCTGGCCCACGGCAAGGTGGCCCTGTGCGAGGTCAAGCCGTCGGCCGCCATCACGGTCGGCCGCATGGGCGAAGCGCTGGCCCCGATGGGGGAGCTGGTCGACCTGGGTGTCCGGATGTTCACCGACGACGGCACCGGCGTCCAGGACGCCCAGCTGATGCGGCGGGCGCTCGAGTACGCCGGCTCGCTCGTGGTCGATGACGGGACCCCCATCGTGCTGTCCCAGCACTGCGAGGTGACGGCTCTGTCCCAGGGCGGCGTCATGAACGAGGGGGCGTGGTCGTCGCGTCTCGGCCTCGGCGGTCAACCGGCCGAGGCGGAGGAGCTGATGGTGGCCCGTGACATCGCGCTGTCCCGACTGACCGGGGTCCGGGTCCACCTGCAGCACCTGTCGACCGCGGGGAGCGTCGCCCTGGTCAGGGCGGCCAAGGCGGAAGGCCATCCGGTCACCGCCGAGGCCACCCCCCACCACTTCACCCTCACGGACGCCGAGTGCGCCTCCTACGATCCGGTGTTCAAGGTCCACCCGCCGCTGCGGACCGCGGCGGACGTCGCGGCCGTCAAGGAGGGACTGGTCGACGGCACGATCGACGCCATCGCCACCGACCACGCCCCCCACACCCTGGACTCGAAGGAGCAGCCGTTCGACGAGGCTCCCCCCGGGATGCTGGGCCTCGAGTCGGCGTTCGCCCTGGCCAACACCGAGCTCGATTGCACGATTCCCCAGCTGGTCAACCTCCTGTCGACCGCCCCGGCCAGGATCGCCGGGCTGTCCGACCGCCACGGCGGCCCGATCGAGGTGGGCCGGGCGGCCAACCTGGCGGTCGTCGACACCGAGCACCGCTGGACCGTCGACCGGAACGCCCTGGCCAGCCTCAGCACCAACACCCCGTTCCACGGCCGGGAGGTCCGGGGCAAGGTCAGGCACACCGTGCTCAGCGGTGAGCCGGTGGTCGTCGACGGTCGGGCCACCCGATGAGCGGCAACGCTCCGTCGGCCGCCACTGCCACGCGCCCGATGCCGACGACCCGCCCCGTTGCGGCGGCCCTGGTCCTGGCCGACGGCTCGACCTTCGAGGGCGAGCACATCGGGGTGGTGCCCGAGGGCCAGCCGGCCTCCGGTGAGGTGGTGTTCAACACCGCCCTCACCGGCTACCAGGAGGTGATCACCGATCCCTCCTATGCCGGTCAGATCATCAGCTTCACCTACCCCCACATCGGCAACTACGGCACGGTGCCCGTCGATTCGGAGTCTCGGGCCGCGTTCGCCAGGGGGATCATCGTGCGGGACCTGGCCAGGCGGCACTCCAACTGGCGGGCCGACCGGTCGCTCGACGACTTCCTGGTCGGCCACGGGCTGTCCGGCATCGCCGGCCTCGACACCAGGCGGTTGACCAGGCTGCTGCGGGCCGACGGCTCGATGCCCGGCGCGTTGGGCCCGATCGAGGGACCGGCCGCAGTCGACATGGCTGCGCTCCGGCAGGCGGCAGCCGACGAGCCGGGAACCGACGGGGTCGACCTGGTGGCCCAGGTCACGACGCCCGAGCCCTATTCCGTCGCCCACACGGGCCCAAGAAGACTGGCCCCGGGCCCGATCGTCGCGTTCGATTTCGGTATCAAGACCACGATCCTCGAGCACCTGGCCCGCATCGGCCGGGTGGAGGTGGTGCCGGCCTCCACTCCGGCGGCCGAGGTGCTGGGCAGGAGGCCCAGCGGGGTGTTCCTGTCCAACGGGCCGGGCGACCCGACGGAGGTCGGGTACGCCGTCGCCGCCGTTCGAGAGCTGCTCGGCCAGGTCCCGGTCTTCGGGATCTGCCTCGGCCACCAGATCCTGAGCCTGGCCATCGGGGCCGAGATCGTCAAGCTGCCGTTCGGCCATCACGGGGCGAACCATCCCGTGCGCGACCTCGCGACCGGCGGGGTCGAGATCACCAGCCAGAACCACAACTTCGCAGTCGATGCCACCTCGCTCGACGGTCGGGCCGAGGTCACCCATGTCAACCTCAACGACGGGGTCTGCGAGGGCATGCGGTTGCTCGATGGCTCGGCATTCAGCGTCCAGCACCATCCCGAGGCCAGTCCGGGCCCCCACGACAGCGCCTACCTCTTCGACCGCTTCGCCGACCTGATCGACCGCCGAGCGGGCGCTGCCGCACCAGGAGGGCGCTGATCATGCCACGACGCGCCGACCTCGGGACGATCCTCGTCATCGGCTCCGGTCCGATCGTGATCGGTCAGGCCTGCGAGTTCGACTACTCCGGGACCCAGGCCTGCCGGGTCCTGACCGACGAGGGCTACCGGGTGGTCCTGGCCAACTCCAATCCGGCCACGATCATGACCGACCCCGACTTCGCCGATGCCACCTACGTGGAGCCGCTGACCCTGGAGGTGCTGACCAGGATCATCCAGGTCGAGCGGCCAGACGCCGTGCTGGCCACGCTCGGTGGCCAGACGGCGCTCAACCTGGCCATGGAGCTGGTGGAGGCCGGTGTGCTCGAGGCCCACGGCGTCGAGCTGATCGGCGCCGACGCCGAGGCCATCGCCACTGCCGAGGACCGGCAGCGGTTCAAGGACGCCATGATCGAGATCGGTCTCGAGGTGCCACGGAGCGGCGTCGCCCACTCGATGGAGGAGGCCGTCGAGATCGTGGACGAGATCGGCCTGCCGGTGGTGATCCGCCCGGCCTACATCCTCGGCGGTCGGGGAACGGGGATCGCCCACACACCGGAGGAGTTCGAAGCCGCTGCGGCCAACGGTCTGGCCGCCAGTCCGATAACCGAGATCCTCATCGAGGAGTCGATCGCCGGCTGGAAGGAGTTCGAGCTCGAGGTCATGCGGGACCGCATGGACAACCAGGTCATCATCTGCTCGATCGAGAACGTCGATCCGATGGGGGTCCACACCGGCGACTCGATCACCGTGGCCCCGATCCAGACCCTGAGCGACGTCGAGTACCAGCGGATGCGCAACGCCGCGTTCGCCTGCCTGCGCCGGGTCGGCGTCGAGACCGGGGGCTCGAACGTGCAGTTCGCCGTCCACCCGGACGACGGGCGCATGGTCATCATCGAGATGAACCCCCGGGTCAGCCGCTCATCGGCCCTGGCCTCGAAGGCCACCGGCTTCCCGATCGCCAAGATCGCAGCCAAGCTGGCCGTCGGCTACACGCTCGACGAGATCCCGAACGACATAACCGAGCAGACCCCGTCCTCGTTCGAGCCGGTCATCGACTACGTGGTGACCAAGATCCCCCGCTGGGCGTTCGAGAAGTTCCCGGGCACCTCGGGCGTGCTCGGCACCTCGATGCAGTCGGTCGGGGAGGTGATGGCCATCGGCCGGACGTTCCCGGAGTCGCTGCAGAAGGCCTGCCGGTCCCTCGAGCTCGGTCAGACCGGGCTCAACGGCAACGCCGCCGAGCAGCGGTTCAACGAGCTGACCGCCGACGAGCTGGCGCAGTGGCTCCCGGTCCCGACCGCGGACCGGATCTTCCAGGTCGAGGCGGCGCTACGGGCCGGTCTGACGATCGACGAGGTGTACGATCTCACCAGGATCGACCGGTGGTTCCTCGATCAGATCGCCACGATCGTCGACGAGCGACTCAGCCTCGAGGGCCGCTCGATCGACGAGCTGGGTCGAGCGGACTGGCGGCGAGCGAAGCAGCTCGGCTTCAGCGACGACCAGCTGGCCCATCTCCTCGGGGCCGAGGAGCAGGCGGTCCGGGCGGCCAGGTCGGCTCACCAGGTGGCGGTCACGTTCAAGACCGTCGACACCTGCGCCGCCGAGTTCGACGCCGAGACCCCCTACCACTACTCGACCTACGAGGACGAGAGCGAGGTCGTCGCGAGCGCCAAGGACAAGGTGATCATCCTCGGTTCCGGGCCGAACCGCATCGGCCAGGGCATCGAGTTCGACTACTGCTGCGTCCACGCCAGCTTCGCGCTCCGGGACGCCGGCTACGAGACCATCATGGTCAACTGCAATCCCGAGACCGTCTCCACCGACTACGACACCTCCGATCGGCTCTACTTCGAGCCGGTCACCTACGAGGACGTGATGAACGTCGTCGAGGCCGAGAGCAGGACGGGGACCCTGGTCGGCATCGTGGTCTCCCTCGGTGGCCAGACCCCGCTGAAGCTCGCCGATCGGTTGCCGCCGGAGCTGGTGCTCGGCACCGCCCCGGCATCGATCGATGCCGCCGAGGACCGCGACCAGTGGGCCGAGCTGTGCAATCGCCTGGCCATTCCGCAGCCGGCCGGAGGCACCGCGACCTCGGTCGAGGAGGCCCTGGCCGTCGCAACCGAGGTCGGCTACCCCGCCCTCGTCCGTCCCAGCTACGTGCTCGGCGGTCGGGCGATGGAGCTGATCTACAACGACGAGGATCTCGTCTCGGCCATGAAGGCGCTCGGCGAGAGCGGCACCCTCGGTCGGGAGGGCGGGCTGTCGGCCGAGCGCCCGGTGCTGATCGACCGATTCCTGGAGAGCGCGATCGAGGTCGATGTCGATGCGGTCCGGGACCGGACCGGGGAGACGATCATCGGTGGGGTGATGGAGCACGTCGAAGAGGCCGGTGTCCATTCCGGCGACTCGGCCTGCGTGCTACCGCCGCCGACCCTGGGGGCCGACGTGATCGAGGTGCTGTCCGACCACACCACCAGGATCGCAACCGAGCTCGACGTCGTCGGCCTGATCAACGTCCAGTTTGCGGTCAAGGACGGTGTCGTCTTCGTCATCGAGGCCAACCCCCGGGCCTCCCGGACGGTGCCGTTCGTCTCCAAGGCCACCGGGCGACCGCTGGCCAAGGTGGCCTCCCGGGTGATGGTCGGGGCCACGCTCGACGACCTGCGGGCCGAGGGCCTGCTCACCGCCGAACCGGTGGCCGGAGCGTGGTCGGTGAAGGAGGCGGTGCTGCCGTTCAACCGGTTCCCCGAGACCGACGCGCTGCTCGGCCCCGAGATGCGGTCCACCGGCGAGGTGATGGGCATCGACACCACCCCTGGCCTGGCGTTCATCAAGAGCCAGCTCGGTGCTGGCACGGTCCTGCCGCCTCCGCCCGGATCGAGCGTCTTCTTGTCGCTCGCCGACCGTGACAAGCCCGCCGGTCTCGAGGTGGCGACGCTCCTGGCCGACCTCGGCTACCGGCTGATCGCCACCGCCGGTACCGCCCGCCACCTCGTCGCGGCCGGCCTCGACGTCGACCGGGTCATCGACCGGCTCGACCAGGGCGGGACCAACGCCGTCGATCTCATCAAGGCCGGCGAGATCGGGCTGGTCATCAACACGCCGAGGGGCCGGGGCCCGAGGGCCGACGGTGCCTATATCAGGATCGCCGCCGGCCAGAGCGGTGTCGCCCTGCTGACCACGGTGGCGGCGGCAAAGGCCACCGCCGGCGGCATGCGGGACCTGATCGACCGGTCGGTCCAGGTCCGGTCGCTGCAAGCCGTTCACCGGTCCGCTGTGCAGGACCGGTCCGAGTCCGGGGAGCGCTGACGGGTGGTCCGGCTCGGACGGCGAGCAGAGGTGGACCTCTCGACAACTGTCGGGTCGGTGGCGCTCCCGTCGCCGATCATGACCGCGGCCGGGACCGCCGGTCACGGCGCCGAGCTCGGGGCCTACGTGGATCTGTCGGAGCTCGGTGCCGTCGTGGTCAAGTCGCTGGCCCACTTCGCCTGGGAGGGGAACGACCCGACCCGGGTCCACCAGACACCGGGCGGGATGATCAACTCGGTAGGGCTCCAGGGGCCCGGTGTCGAGGCGTGGCTCGGTCACTACCTGCCGCAGCTCCAGCGGGCCGGTGCCAGGGTGGTGGTGTCGATCTGGGGCCGCACGGTCGCCGACTACGAGCTGGCGGCCAAGGCTCTGGCCGACGCCCCCGCTGACGTCGTTGCGGTCGAGGTCAACATCTCGTGCCCCAACACCGAGGCCGGGAACGCCATGTTCGGCCACTCGACCGACATGACGACCGAGGTGCTCGAGGCCACCGCCGCCTGCGGGCGGCCGCGCTGGGCCAAGCTCAGCCCCAATGTCGGCACCGGTCTGGCCGATATCGCCAGGGCGGCCCAAGCAGGGGGAGCAGAGGCGGTCACCCTCGTCAACACCTATTTCGGTCTGGTCATCGACCCCGTCACCGGCCGGGCCAGGCTGGGTGGGGGCGGCGGTGGAGTCTCCGGCCCGGCGATCCGCCCGCTCGCGGTTCGGGCCGTTGCCGATGTCCGGGCGGCCTGCCCCGCACTGCCGATCATCGGCGTCGGCGGGATCAGCACGGTCGAAGATGCGATCGAGTTCACCAGGGCGGGTGCCAATGCCGTTCAGGTCGGTACGGCCACGTTCGCCGATCCTCGGACGGTTGGTCGGCTAGGCACCGATCTGGCCCGTTGGTGTGCTAATCAGGGGGTAGCGCGATTCGTCGATTTGATCGCAACAGCTCGTTGAGAAGGAGATCTCCGTGGCAAAGACAGTCGAAGCGGTGACCGAAGGCCTATCGCCTGCGCTCAGAGAGAAGATGGTCCTCGCTCTCGACGTCGACGACCTCGTCGAGGCCGTGCGGCTGGCCAGGCAGCTGTCGCCATGGTTCGGCGTCGCCAAGGTCGGACTCGAGCTCTACACCGCAGCCGGCCCCGACGCGGTCGGCTCCATGCTCGACAACGGGTTCGACGTGTTCCTCGACCTGAAGTTGCACGACATCCCGACCACGGTCGGCAAGGCGGCCAATGTCTGCGGTGCGCTGGGGGCGAAGTACCTCACCATGCACGCCCATGGTGGGTCCGACATGCTGAAGGCCGGTGTCGAGGGACTGCGGCTGGGGGCCCACAATGCAGGCATGCCGGACCCGGTGGCGGTGGCGATCACCGTGCTCACCAGCGACGGCGACGCCCCGGCCCACATCGTGCCGAACCGGCTTCGGATCGCGGTCGAGGCCGGTTGCGGCGGGATCGTCTGCGCCGGTGCCGACCTGAAGGACGCCAGAGAGCTGTCGCCCCGGACCATGCGGATCGTCCCCGGCATCAGGGCGGCCGGCGCGGACCCTCACGACCAGCCGAGGCCGATCACCCCTCGTGAAGCCCTGGAAGAAGGGGCAGACCTGCTCGTGGTCGGCCGGGCGGTGACGCTGGCGGACGACCCCGCTCGAGCCGCAGCAGAGCTGTTCGGGGAGCTGGAGTCCGATGAGGAGTGACCGCCTGGCGGGGGTTCGGGGCCATGGGCGAAACAGCCGAAGAATAGCCGCTCTGCGTTTCCAGCCGGTACCGTGCGGCCATGCCTAGTCCACCACAGTTGACGCCAGAGCAGCGTCAGGCGGCGCTGGAAAAGGCGGCGGAAGCGCGCCGTGTCCGATCCGACGTCAAGAATCGGCTGAAGATGGGTTCCATCACGCTGCCGGAGCTGCTCGACCGAGCCGACAATGATCAGATCGTCGCCAAGATCAAGGTCTTGGCCGTTCTGGAGTCCCTGCCCGGTGTCGGAAAGGTCACCGCTCGCCGGTCGATGGACGAGCTGGGGATCGCCGAGTCCCGCCGGTTGTCCGGTCTCGGACCCCAGCAACGGAAATCCCTTCTGGAGGCGTTCTCCTGACCCACGCACCGCTGCTGATCGTCGTCTCCGGCCCCGGTGGAGTCGGCAAGAGCACAGTGGTCGACGCGCTCATCGAGCGCTATCCGGAGCTGTGGTTGAGTCGATCGTGGACCACCCGCCAGCGCCGGCCGACCGAGTCCGAGGACGCCTATGTCTTCGTGACCACTGCGGAGTTCGAGGAGCGGATCGCAGAGGGTGGCTTCCTGGAGTACGCCAGCTTCCTCGGCAACTACTACGGGACGCCGACGCTGGACGCTCCCGAGGGCCGCGACGTGGTCCTGGAGATCGACGTCCAGGGGGCCCGCCAGGTCATCAAGAAGGACCCCGAGGCGCTGCTGATCTTCCTCCAGGCTCCCGATGCCGACGAGCAGGAGGCACGGCTGCGACGCCGTGGCGATGTCCCAGCCAAGGTCGAGCAGCGACTGGCCAAGGCGGCGGAAGAGGCCGATGCCGGCCTGGAGCTCGGCGCGTTCGTGATCACCAACCACGACATCGACGAGACGGTGGACGCCATGTGGGCGGTCATCGAGAAGGCCAGGGCCGCCCGCGGCCGCAACGGCCTCTAGCGCCGCCCACCTCCGCAAGGGTGTTTGCGTAGCAAACTCGGTGAGGACCTGCTTCCACGTCGGCAACGATCGATCTCCAGGTGATCGCTTGTAGTGGGGAGTTTGCGTAGCAAACTCGGTGAGGACCTGCTCCGCAGGTCCGGCTCCACGTCGGCAACGATCGATCTCCAGGTGATCGCTTGTAGTGGGGAGTTTGCGTAGCAAACTCGGTGAGGACCTCCTCCGGAGGTCCGGCCCGCAGGTCCGGCTCCACGTCGGCAACGATCGATCTCCAGGTGATCGCTTGTA
>JAHELU010000052.1 GCA_024644005.1 Acidimicrobiales bacterium
GATGTCGGCCTCGCCGGTGGGGTCCATGGGGTGGTTCTCGTCGACCAGGCGCTTTCGACCCCAGCGGTCGACGCCGATCAACTCCCGCACCCGAGCCCACCCCCGGGCTCGGCGGCGGTAGCGTCCGTCGGTCGACGATGGCGGCGGCGCGTACCGGCGGCGGGCCCGTTCCTCGGCCTCGGTCCCGGCGATGGCGCCGATCAGCCGGAAGGCCAGTGTGGCGGTGGAGGCCAGGCCACCGGCCGTCAGCAATCGCCCGTACTCCACGAACGGCTGATTGACCACGTGAATGGATCTGGAGGTATCGGAGCCGATCATGTCGCCGGCCAGCCAGTGGGTGGTGACCCGGGCGTTGTCGGCCAGGCCGGCGGCGGCCAGGAGCACCGAACCGGTGGAGGTTGCACCCAGCCAGGTGGCCTGATCGGCCAGCCGTCGGATGGCGCCAAGCAGCGCCCTGTCGCGGGACGCCGTCCTCACCCCCATACCGCCGGGGATGACCAGAGCGTGAATGGGGCCGACATCGGCCGTCGCCCGGTGGGGTACCAGCACACCGTGATAGGTGGTCACCGGACTTGCCTCGACGCTGGCGATGACCACCGGAATTCGGGCCGAGGTCAGGATCTCCACAATGGCGCCGGCCTCATCGGCTCCGGTGCCGTCATAGGCCAGCACGACAACCGGGCGGTCGGAGATCCGGCCGTCTCGCCGTCCGGTCTCCCCCGTGCCGTCAACCAGACCCATGACCCATTGTCCCCGACCGATGGCCGCCCATCAATACCCGTGGCGCCGACCCGGCCGGCGATCTCGGACTTTCGGGCCGTGTCGTCGGTCGCCCGTTTCGAGTCGACGGTCACGACATCGGCAAGATGACGGTTGCAGTCGGACGGGAGATACGAACGACGGGACCACAGCCCCTGGATTGGCTCCAGGGGTGTCGTCGCTTTGCGTGGTCGGGTTCCGGGGGTTCGGGTTCAAGGGCTGGTTGTAGCAAGTCACACCCACACATGGGAGGCGAAGCCAGCCCGGTTGGCGTCCATTCTTCATTGAGTGTGAGCTAGCAAATACATGCCAGAAAATGATCAACAAAGCTTGTGTATCGAACTGGTGTTTGATAGCATTGGGACATGACGGAAGGCGGGTTGCCACCACAGAGCCACAGCGACGATCTGACGCTGTTGGAGACCGCTCTCGATGCGGTGTTGGCAACCGACCTCGGCGCCGCCTCTGTGACCGACCTGCTGGACCGAGCCTGCCGGTTGCAACGAGTGTCGGCCCAATTGGACGCTGCTCGGGCTGGGGTGTTGGCTGTCGCCGACACCGCTTCTGAGGCACCGGGCGTGCTACGCGAGCTCGGGTTCCGCAACGCCTCGCAAGTGGTGGCCGCCACCACAGGGGCCCCGGCCCGAGAAGTCCACGCCACCGCTCGTACCGGGCAATGGTTGAGAGAGTTCCCGGTCTTCACCCAGGCGGCTGCCCACGGTGTGTTCACTCTGCGGCATCTCCGCGAGTTGAAGTCGCTGGACACACCGAACCGGCGAGATGCCCTCCTGGCGTCCCAGGACGAGCTGGTGGCCGCCGCTCGGGATCATGACTTTGTGGAGTTCACCAACCGGCTCACCGTGTGGTTGATCAACCACACCACCAGCGACGAGGTGACAGAACAAGTCAAGAAGACCTCATGTTCGATCACCACCAACACCGACGGCTCGATCGAGGGGCGGTTCCACTTGGATCCGCTGTCAGCGACTGCGGTGGGCAAGGCGCTAGGTGATGAGATGCAGCGCCTGTTCCGGCAACAATCCGAAGGCGATGGCAAAGCCGACACTATCAACCGCCGGCGGGGCCAAGCCCTGGTCGGCCTGATCGTCGGTGGGGCCGAAGCCCCCGGGTCGGCCACCACCACGCCGCTGGTGAATCTGGTGATCGGCCAGAAGATCTTGGAGAACTTCCTGGAGCGGTTCCTCGATCCTGACACACCGGTAGTCGACATGGATCGTGATGATCCCGATTACCGGTGCGAGCGGATTGATGGGACACCAATCCACCCCGATCTGGCGTTTGTGGCCACCGCGGTGGCCGAGTTCGAACGGATCGTACTCGACGAGAAGTCGAGGGTGATCAATATGTCGGTCAAGTCGAGAGGGTTCCCGGACTGGATGAAACGAGCATTACTCATCACAGCACGAGGCAGATGCAGAACCCGGGGCTGTGATGCGCCGTACCACTGGTTACAGGTCGACCACATCCAACCCCACTCCAAGGGTGGGGAAACCAGCCTGGCCAACGGGCAGATCCTCTGCGATCCGGACAACAAATGGAAGCGCGACCTCGTCGCCTGACCGTTTTGCCGGGCAACGCCCGGTCAAACACGAGCACTCCGCCCCAAACCCGCAACTTGACAACCGAATAGGCCCCGGGCTGGGCCCGGAACGACGCGATCGCACGGGCAAGGGTTGGTGCGGGGATCAGGCCAGAGGGTTCCAGCCGATGTCGGTTGGAGACGGGAATCCTCGATGGATCAGTCCGTAGCCGGCCAGCATCAGAACCGCCGGACCGAAGACCCACAACATCAGCACCCGAATCAAGCTGCGGGCCCGATTGCCGGGACGAACCGAGGCCGCCCAGACGACGAAGCCCACTGCAGCGGCCAGAGCCGTGGGCGCCGTACTCCCCTCCAAGGCATACCGACCAGGCGGCCCCGACCATTGCCACCACAATCAAGGTCAGTCCTCCGTACCAGATGTAGTGGCCAACCATCTCGTCCCAAAAATGAACCACGTCGGCGACCACGACCGGGATCGGACCGGCTCCCGCAGGAACCTCGCTGATCGCGTTGTCGATCGAGTTGGCGGCCAAATGGATGCCATGGCCCTCGACGTAGGCCACCGCGCCCACGGCGAACACAAGCCACGGCCTGATGCCGGTACGTAGCGCCACCAGCACACCGGCGGCCGGACCGAGCAGCAGATAAGGCGTGGCCAGATCGATCCAGTCGGCCCACCGGGTTCCGGTGTCACCGAACTCACCCAAGCGGGCCAGCACGAACCCTTGGTGATGCAGCAAGCCGTAGGCCACGGCGAAGGCCGCAAGCCATCGCAACGCTGGCGGGTTCACGGTCGATCCCCCGGATTCACGTCACACTTCGAGTGAGATGGTGACCGGACCGTCGTTGACCAGGGCGACCTGCATCTCGGTTAGGAACCGACCGGTCTCCACCTTGGCCCCGAGCGAGCGCAGCTCGTCCACCACCTGCTCGATGAGGGGCTCGGCCACCTCGGGGCGGGCGGCATCGACATAGGACGGGCGATTTCCCTTCCGTGTGTCGGCGTACAGGGTGAACTGGCTGACCACCAGAATCTCTCCCCCGATGTCGGCCACCGACAAGTTCATCTTGCCCTCGTCGTCGCCGAAGATCCGTAGCTTCCACAACCGGTGGGCCAGCTTCGTGGCCTGAGCCGGAGTATCGTCGTGGGTCACCCCGACCAACACACACAATCCGGGGCCAATGTCCCCTACGGTTGCACCGTCCGCGGTCACCGATGCTCGGGCCACACGCTGTACGAGAGCTCTCATCCCAGTAACCTTAAACAGTTGAGCCGGCCTTACAGTGTTAGGTTCCGGACCGGCGGTCCAGGCCTCGGGCGATCGTCAACTGTGGCCGGAGAACACGCGAGGCGAAGTCATGAACAATCCATCCCCCGACACCAACGGGGATCAGCCGCTGCGACTGGCCTACCTGTCGTATCGGTCCAAGCCCACGGTCGGTGGCCAGGGCATCTACACCCGACACCTGACCAAGGCCTTGGTCGATCTGGGCCACAGCGTCGAGGTGTTGTCGGGCCAGCCCTACCCGGTGCTCGACGAACGGGTGACCCTGACCAAGCTCCCCAGCCTGGACATCTTCAACGATCACTACCCCGGCCGGTTCCCGGCCTACTGGGAAATCAAATCCAAGGCCGACCTACTGGAGCTGGCCACCTTCTCCACCGGCATGTTTCCCGAGCCCCTTGCCTTCAGCTACCGCGCCTACCAGGAGCTCAAGGACCGAGCCGGCCACTTCGACCTGATCCACGACAACCAGTGTCTGGGCTACGGCATCCTGGCCATCGAGAAGCTCATCCCCACCCTGGTCACGCTCCATCACCCCATCACCGTGGACCGCCGGCTCGAGGTGGAGGCCGCCCCCAACTGGCGCAAGCGCATGAGCGTCGGCCGGTGGTATGGCTTCGTCAAGATGCAGGGCCGAGTGGCCAAGCGCATGCCCCGCATCGTGGTGGTGTCGGACAACTCGATCGACGACATCCACAACGACATGGGTGTGCCGAAGGAGAACATGCGCCTGGTCCACGTCGGCGTCGACCCCGAGCTGTTCCGACCCATGCCCGGAGTGGAGCGTATTCCTGGACGTCTCATCACCACCGCCTCGGCCGATGTGGAGCTGAAGGGGCTGCGGTTCCTGCTGGAGGCGATGGCCAAGCTCCGGGCCGAGCGGAACGTGTCGCTGACCGTGATCGGTCGGGCGAAGGAGGGCGGCAAGTCTGCCGAGCTGATCGAGCGGCTCGGCCTGGCGGATCACATCGAGTTCGTGACCGGTGTGCCGGACGAGCGCATCGTCGAGCTGTACGCCCAATCGGAGCTCGCGGTCGTGCCCTCGTTGTACGAAGGCTTCTCGCTGCCGGCGGTGGAGGCGATGGCCACCGCCACGCCACTCGTCGCCACCACCGGCGGGGCGCTGCCCGAGGTGACCGGGGCTGACGGCGAGACCGTGCTGCAGTGCGAGCCGGGCGATGTCGACTCGCTGGTCGGCGCCCTGCGGCGAGCCCTCGACGACCCCGATCTGCGAGCCAGGATCGGGGCGGCCGGGCGGAACCGCGTCAGCCGCCTCTACACCTGGCGGCAGACCGCCATGCGAACCGTCGAGCAATACCGGGAAGTGCGGGAGCTGCGGGAAGCGGCCAGAGTCGGACAGCGCTGAGCCGATGCTGACCGTCGACTATGCGAGACTGGACGTCCGGCGCGGCATGCGGGTCCTCGACCTCGGGGCCGGGTTCGGTCGGCACGCCTTCGCCACCGCCCGACTCGGGGCCGACGTGGTGGCAGCGGACCTCGCGTTCGATGAGATGGCGACGACCAAGGACACCTTCGCCGCCATGTTCCTGGCGCACGAGGTGCCGGTCACCGCCAGCACCACCTGCGTCCAGGCCGACGGGTTGCGGCTGCCCTTCGCCGACGCCAGCTTCGATCGAATCATCGCTTCGGAGGTACTGGAGCACGTCCCGGACGATCTCGGGGTGATGGCCGAGCTGTTCCGGGTCCTCGGCCCCGGCGGCCGCCTCGCAGCGACAGTGCCCGCAGCGCTGCCCGAACAGATCTGCTGGTGGCTGAGCGACGAGTACCACGCCCCGAAGAGCGTCGGCGGTCACGTCAGGATCTACGGCGAGCCGGAGCTCCGGGCCAAGCTGAGGGCGATCGGCTTCGTCCCCGCCGGGAGCCACCGAGCCCACGCCCTGCACAGCCCCTACTGGTGGTTGAAGTGCGCAGTAGGTCTGGACAACGACACCAATCCGGCCGTCAGGGCCTACCTCCGGTTCCTGACCTGGGACATCGTCAGGGCCCCGAAGCTGACCCGCCGCCTCGACGTCCTGCTCAACCCCGTCCTCGGCAAGAGCCTCGTGATCTACGCCGACCGGCCGGCCGTGGCCACTGCCACCCTGGCCCGACCCGGCACGGCGGCATGAGCCGGCCATGACCGACGCAGCGAGCCGACATGGCGACCGCGGGATGCCGATACCCGATCCGAGCTCGATGCTGAGCCCTCAGGAGTTGCGCCGGACCGGGGCAACGATCGCCGAGCTGCAGTTGCCGTCCGGCATGATCCAGTGGTTTCCCGACGGCCACGCCGATCCGTGGAACCACGTCGAGGCGGCGATGGCGCTGTCGACGGTGGGCTATCTCGACGAGGCGGAACGGGCCTACCAGTGGCTGGTCGAGCGCCAGCTGCCGGGCGGGGGATGGCACAACTACTACCTGGCGGACGGCATCGAGGACTCGAAGCTCGACACCAACTGCGTCGCCTACATCGCCACCGGCGTCCTCCACCACCACCTCGTGACCGACGACAGCCACTTCCTCGAGCGGATGTGGCCCACGGTCGACGCCGCCATCGAGTTCGTGCTGGAGCTGCAGACGAAACGAGGCGAGATCATCTGGGCCAGGCGAGCCGACGGGTCGCCTTGGAGCTACGCCCTGCTGACCGGCTCGGCGTCGATCGGCCACAGCCTGCGGTGCGCGTCGATCATCGCCGAGACGCTCGGCCACGACCGTCCCCACTGGGCGGACAGCCGGCAGCGGCTGGTCGACGTGATCGCCAACCAACCGGAGGCCTTCGAGCCGAAGGACCGGTGGGCGATGGACTGGTACTACCCGGTGCTGACCGGGGCGATCACCGGTGACGATGCACGCAAGCGCATGGCCGACGGCTGGGAGACCTTCATCATCGAGGGCAGGGGCGTCCGCTGCGTGTCGGACCGGCCATGGGTCACCGCAGCCGAGACCTGTGAGTGCGCCATGGCCCTCCTGGCGGTCGACGAGCGGGCGGCGGCCCTGGCCCTGTTCGGCTGGGCCCAGCGGCTCCGTGACGAGGACGGCGCCTACTTCACCGGCATCGTGTTCCCGGAGCACCTGCACTTCCCGGACAACGAGCGGACCAGCTACACCGCGGCGGCAGCCATCCTGGCCGCGGACGCCATCGACGGCCGCAACCCGACCAGCACCCTGTTCACCGACCACCGGTAGCCGGCTCGGCGACAGCACGAGGTCGGTCTGGTCACCGACGGCGCAGGAGCCGGAGCGAACCGGTGGCCGACAGCTCGCCGAACAGGCCCGAGGCCAGAGCCGGGAGGTAGATCTGCTCGTACGGCGGTCGCCCACCGTCGGCCGGGTCGGGGAACACGTCGTGGATGGCCAGCAGCCCACCGACCGCCACCTTGGGCGTCCACCGCTCGTAGTCGAGGCGGGCCGGCTCATCCCCGTGGCCGCCGTCGATGAACAGGAACGACACGGTGGTCGTCCAGTGATCGGCCACCGTCGGCGAGTCACCGACCACCGCCACCACCACGTCCTCCAGGCCGGCGTCGTGCACGGTCCTGCGGAAGACCGGGAGGGTGTCCATCCTGGCGATGCGCTGGTCGACGAGATCCGGTTCGTGCCACTCCCAGCCGGGCTGGTTCTCCTCGGAGCCCCGGTGATGGTCGACGCTGTACAGGACCGTGCCATGGCGACGGGCCACCGGGCCCAGGTAGCAGGCCGACTTGCCGCAGTAGCCGCCGACCTCCAGCATCGGGCCGAGGCCGGGGTCGATCGACGCCGCGGCGACGGCCAGGGCCAGGCCCTCGTCGTCCGGCATGAAGCCCCGAGCAGACCGAGCACGATCCAGCTGCCGGTCCGAGAGCGGCTGGGCGGCGCTCACCCGATCAGACCCGGCTCGGCTCGGGCTCGCTGGTGCCGGAGCGCTTGAACAGGTAGTCGAGCACCATGAACTTCGTGATCCACACGATCAGATAGCCGAGCAGGCTCCCGACCGAGATCATGATCGGGTCGTCGAAGAGCCGATCGGCGGCCTCGGCCAGCGCCGTCGAGGCCACCAGGCCGATGCCGGCGATGATCCAGAACGGGACCACCTCGTTGCGGATGCTGGGTCGACCCTTGACCTGCCAGACCCAGTAGCGGCTGAGCAGATAGGCCGGTACCACCGCCGTCATGGCGGCGAAGGCGTTGGCCCAGCCCCCGCTCCAGTCCCACCATCGGACCGCCACCTGCAGGAGGACCTGATGGTTGACGACGTTGATGCCCGAGGTGATCAGGTAGCGGAGCACGATGCCGCCGTTGGCGCCGAGCTTCGCCTTGATGATGGAGACGGGATCCGACACTGGGCCCAAGCGTAACCGGGTGGCGCCGGCCGTCGTCGGCTCGGCCGGAGCCTCGGCCGACCTGCCGCGGACCGACTCGGCCCAGCCGTTGCTATCGTGATCCCCTCATGAGGCGATCACTGGCGATGATCCTGTCGGCCCTGGCCATCATCTCGTCGGCTTGTGTCGCCGGCGATTCCGAGACCACTACCGAAGCCGGCGAGACCGCGTCGACCATCGGGGCCCAAGCGCCGACATCGGTGGTGGTGTCCGTTCCCGATGCGCCATCGACCAGCGAGTCCCCCACCTCGAGCTCGAGCTCGAGTGACAACTCGGTCGAGGACGAACCAGATCCGCCACCGTCGTCGAACTGGCGGGACCTCCAGTTCGAGCTGCGGCCGGTGGCCAGCGTGAGCGGCCCGATCGATCTGACCGCGCGGTCGGGGAGCCAGGATCTCTGGCTCGCCGAGCGGCCGGGCCGAGTCCGCCGCATCGAGCGCCAGGCGGCATCGGACGGCGGTGAGCAGACCCTCCGCCTCTCGGACGAGGTGGTCCTCGACATCACCGACGCCATCACCACCGAGGGCGAGGGCGGCCTGCTGGGGTTGACGTTCTCGCCGGACGGCCGCTTCCTCTACACCAGCTACACGAACAACGGCGGTGACTCCGTCGTCGCCGAGTACGAGATGGGAGCGACCTCTGCCCTGCGGGACACCGAGCGGCTCCTGATCGAGGTCCCCCAGCCGTACTCCAACCACAACGGTGGTCAGATCGTGTACGGCCCCGACGGCTACCTGTACCTCGCCCTCGGTGATGGCGGCAGCGGCGGCGATCCGCTGAACAGCGGACAGGACACGCAGACCCTGCTCGGATCGATCCTCCGGATCGATCCGACCTCACCAACCGCTGCGGCGAACTACGGTGTGCCGGCCGGCAACCCCTTCGCCGGTGGCGGGGCCGGTCGACCCGAGATCTGGCTGTGGGGGGTGCGCAACCCGTGGCGATTCTCGTTCGACCGCCAGACCGGTGACCTGTGGATCGGCGACGTGGGCCAGAGCGCACTCGAGGAGATCACGGTCCTGCGGCGCGGCTCGGAACCAGCAGGGCGGGGAGCCAACCTGGGGTGGCGGATCATGGAGGGCGACCAGCTGTTCGACGGTGACCAGCCACCGCCGGACCACCGCCCACCCCTGTTCACCTACGACCACGGCAATGGTCGCTGCTCCGTGACGGGCGGCTACGTCTACCGGGGCTCGGCGATCCCCGCCCTCGATGGCGTCTATCTGTTCGGCGACTACTGCACCGGCGAGATCTTCGGCCTCCAGGCCCTGGACGACGGGCAGCTGGTGGTGGCCAACCTCGTACTGGATCGGTCTCCGGGCCAGCTCATCTCGTTCGGCCAGGGCCCGGACGGGGAGCTGTACGTGCTCGGAGCCGACGGTGGGGTGTCGCTGCTGCAGAGCCCCTGATCGAGCTGGCTACAGCTTGTAGCGGTAGACGTTGGTCTCCCGCTCCTTGAACCCCAGGCGCTGGTAGAGGCGGTTGGCCGCCTCCCGGCTCGGTCGGGACGTGAGGTCGACGGTGGTCGCTCCCCGCTGCCTGGCCAGATCGAGCGCGGCCTCGTTGAGGGCCGCTCCGACCCCCTTGCCCCTGGCGTCGCCGTCCACGACCACGTCCTCGATCCAGGCCCGAATGGCGGTGGGGATGGGGAAGACGACCAGCGTCAGGCTGCCGTGGATCCGGTCGTCCTCGGTGGCGACCAGCAGATTGCAGGCCTCCGAGGCCACGATGTCCGCCAGCGCCGCTCTCGAGGGCGGCGGGTTCGACGAGGAGAGCTGCGGGATCAGGCGATCGAACGCCGCCACCAGTTCGTCTGTTACTTCGGTCACCTCGATGATCTGCACGAGGAATACTACCGCTGGTCGTCGGAGGGTTGCACCGGTGTAACGTGGAGCCAATGGAATACATCCAGTGGACGGCGGAACGGCCCGACCTCGAGAGCCCAATCATGATCCTGGCCTTCGAGGGCTGGAACGATGCGGGCGATGCCGCCTCCACCGCCGCTCGCCACATCCGGGACCGGTTCGGCGGCGAGGTGTTCGCCACCGTCGACCCGGAGGAGTTCTACGACTTCACCGCCACCAGGCCGATGATCCGCCTCGACGGCACGACCAGGGAGATCGAGTGGCCGGAGAACAGCTTCGCCGCCGTCACCACCGGCGAGAGCGGCCGGGACCTGATCGTGATGGTCGGCCACGAGCCGCAGCTGCGGTGGCGGACCTACACCGACCAGATCGTCGCCATGATCGAGGAGTTCGACGTCGAGATGGTGATCTCGCTCGGCGCCCTCATCGCCGACGTGGTCCACTCCCGACCGGCCACCATCTACTCAGCGGGCTACGATCTCGAGCTGATCGAGAAGCTCGACCTCGAGCCATCGAGCTACGAGGGGCCCACCGGCATCGTCGGCGTCGTCCACGATGCCCTGCAGCGGGCCGGTCTCGGCTCGATCTCGCTGTGGGGAACGGTGCCGAGCTACGTACCCCACGCCACGTCGCCAAAGGCGGCGCTGGCCCTGGTCAACCGGGTTGCCCAGCTGCTCGACCTCGCCATCCCCAGCACGGCCCTGGAGATCGGGGCTGCGGCCTACGAGCGCCAGATCAACGACCTCGTCGGCGAGGACGACGAGACGATGGCATACGTCACCCGCCTGGAAGAGGAATACGACAAGAGCATGAGACCGGAGTCGGGAGCGGAGCTCATCGAGGAGCTCGAGCAGTTCCTCCGCGATCGGGAGTAGCGGGCCAGCCGGGCCGCCCGGTCAGTCCCCGAGGGCGTGGGGCGAGCCTCGCCACACCGGGTCACGGGGCGGGTCGTAGATGACCTCCTGGCTCGTGCCGGCGATGGCGGCGAATGCCGCGTCACCCCACTGGTCGTAGTTGGCGAGCGGCTCGGGCAGCTCGTGGCGGGCGAACCACCCGGCGTCGAGGCACTCCTGCGGGTGGGGAGAGATCTCGCCGCCGACGGCCCGGCACAGGAAGACCAGGCTGTAGAGGGGGACCCGGCTGAACCCGGCCCGAAGCCCGTCCAGGATGGCCAGCGGCCGCTCGACCTCGCAGATGATGCCGGTCTCCTCCCGAACCTCCTTGACCGCGACCTCCGACGGCGAGTAGCCGACGTCCGCCCAGCCTGTCGGGTACAGCCAGACCCCGGAATCGGCCCGCTGGATGAGCAGCAGCCGACCGTGCTCGTCGCCGACCACCGCCCCGATCGCAACCTTGGGCGTCACGTATCCCGGCACCCCCGACCCGACCGCCCGGAGCCAGGATGCCCGCAGGTCGTCGGCCTCCACCGCGCTCTCGGCCGATCGCTCTGACGACAGGAGGTCGGCCGACACACGGATGTCGGCTGCCACGGCCAGGATCTCCTCGTAGCGCTCCGCCTCGAAGCTGTTGTCGGTGAACCCGAGGCCGGTCCTGGCGATGGAGGCCAGGGTCTCCGACCACCGGTGGAGGGCGGCCGCCGTGACCGGCTCAGGCGGCTGATCAGGATCGATCACTCGGCGATCGTCTCCCGCAGTGCCAGCCGCAGCTCCGACACGAGGTCGGGATCGGTCACCTTGCGGCCGGCGCCGTCCTGCAGGTAGAAGCTGTCCACCACCTGCGGCCCCAGCGTCTGGACCTTGGCCGTCCTGATGTCGAGATGCAGCTCCCGCAGCACCTGGGTGAGCCGGTACAGCAGCCCGATCTCGTCCGGGGCGTGGACCTCGACCACGGTGGCAACGGCGGAGATGTCGTTGTCGATCATGATCTCCCGGCGCGGGGGGTCAGCGGCCAGGCGACGCTGATAGCGGGCCCGCTCCCGAGCCTTGCGAGCCACCCTGGCCTGGAGGGCCAGCCGGCCGTCGAGAGCCCGCTCGGCGACGGCGATCACCCGTTCCCACTCCACGGTGCCGGACTGAGGCGGCTGGAGGACGAATTGGCAGGCGGCCATGGGCGTCGTCGAACCGCCCGCAGCATCGCTCGACGGATCGGCATCCTCCGAGTAGGCCGCAGCGTCGAGCACCTCGAGTCCGCAGACGGCCAGCACCCCGGCCATCGTGGTGAACAGCCCGAGCCGTTCCTCGTCGACCACGGTGAACGTGGTGCCCGCCCCGGTGAGCTCCCGCTTGCCGGCCGCCATCGTGGCCGCCACCTCCGGCGTCGGGAACTCGGTGGCAACGAGCTCGTCGAGGCTGCCCCCCTCCAGTATGTGGGTGGTGCGATTGACCAGATCGCGGAGGAGACCAGCCTTCCAGGAGCCCCAAGCCGACGGGCCCGTGGCGATCGAGTCCGCCTCGGTCAGTGCGGCCAGCATGTCGAGAAAGGCGACGGAGTCGACCGCAGCGGCGACCGCCTTGAGCGTCCCGGGATCGGCCAGGTCTCTTCTGGTGGCCACATCGGGCAGCAGCAGGTGGTGACGGCAGAGGTCGACCAGCACCGCGAGATCGTCCGGCGGGTAGCCCATCCGCTCCCCCACCTCGGCGATGACCTCCATCCCGACCTCGGTGTGATCGCCGTCGAACCCCTTGCCGATGTCATGGAACAGGGCACCGACCACCAGCAGATCCGGTCGCTCGACCCGGGACACGAGCCCCGATGCGTTCGCTGCGGCCTCGCAGAGGTGCCGGTCGACGGTGAAGGTGTGCAGGACGTTGCGCTGGGGCCGGCACAGCACGTTGACCCACTCCGGGAGCAGCCGCTCCATCAAGCCGAACTGGTCGAGGTCCTCCACCACGCTGATGGCGGAGCGACCGGCGAGGAACAGGGAGGCGAACAGCTGGCGGGCCTCGGGGGACCACGGCTCGGGGATGACCGCGTCGGCTCGAGCGATCTCGGCCAGGCTCCGCCTGCTCATCACCAGCCCGGTCTCGGCTGCCAGCACCGCCAACCGCAGCAGGACCAGCGGGTCGGCTGCGATGTCGATCTCGGGTCGTACGGCTACGAGACCACGGCCGGCCTGGAACTGGGACGTGTCGGGCACTGCGGTGGAGCTGAGCGGGATCGCATCACTCGACTCGGTCGACCTTCCGTCGTCCGACGTGTACCGCTTCGCCCGGTCCCACCGGCTCCACGCCTCGTCGCTGTGCCAGGCGATCCGGCGGGCGGCCAGCGCCAGCCGCAGCATCAGCTGCTCGCTGTCGTCGTCGCCGAGGGCTTCGGCGACACCCTCCTGTTCGTCGAGGGTCAGGATGTCGCCGACGCGGTTGGTGAGCCGATGCAGCTCGACCCGGGCCTCCAGCAGGGTGTCGACGTCGGTTGCGAGCTCGTCCAGGAAGTCGTCGGCGAAGCCCGGCAGGGCTCTGGTGGCCCAGCCGAGGGCATGCACGTCCCGCAGGCCGCCGCGTCCCTCCTTCAGGTGGGGCTCGATCTGGAAGGCGACGTCGCCCCTGGTCTGGTGCCGGACTTCGACGGTCGTTGCCAGGTGGGCCAGCAAGCCGTCCCGCCGTTCCCGCCACGCCCGCTCGGTCAGCCGATCGATGCGGTCCATGAGCTCGGGCTCCCCGGCCACCAGCCGGGTGTCGAGGAACGCCGTCGCCCACTCGAACTCCTCGGCCAGCAACACCTCGGCCTGCTCCGGAGTCACGACCACGTACCCCATCTTCAGGCCCCGGTCCCAGACGGGGTACCACAGCGCTTCGGCCACCTCGCCGCCGTCGATCCCGTCGCCGTGGACGAGTACGACGTCGATGTCGCTGAACGGGCTCAGCTCACCCCGGCCGTAGCCGCCGACGGCCAGCAGGGCGATGCCGTCGAGATCGTCGATGGCCTCGCTCGCGACCTTGCTGAACCAGCGGTCGGTCTCGGCGGCGTGAGCTTCGGCGTACTCCCGGCCTCGGAGCTGGGGGGCGACCAGGAGTGGCGTCCGGGAGCTGCTCACTCGATAGAGCCTAGTAACTCCGGAAGTCGTTTGAAGAATACGGATCGGGCCATCACCTCGGAGTAGCCGACCGCCGCAGCCCGCTTGTGGAGAGCGCTGTCGACGTGGGGACCGAAGCCGATGACCCGGGGCCCTTCGATCCGGAACCCCTCGGCGTCCTCACAGCGGTCGAGGTCCACGATCACCAGGGACGGATTGTGGGATCTGGCCTCCTCCGGGGTGTCGACGAACGTGGCCTTGCCACGGAACCGTGACCGATCGAACAGGTTCGGCACATGAGCCACGATCGTCACGCCACCTCCTCCGCTCGACGTCGGCGAAGGTGGACGTGGGCTTTCGCCGCACCCCAGCTCAGCCCGAGATCGTGTACCTCCTGACCGAGATCGGCGAAGTTGCCAGGTGTGAGGTCATAGACGTCATCGGGGTGGAACCGCCTGGCCTGAGCGTCCCTGGCCACGGGCGGTGCCCCGAGATCGCGCAGGATCTCCGTGGGGTAGCGGATGGCGGTGCGGATGAGCGTGAGCGGGTTGGTCCACTGCTCGTCGATGTCCAGCGCCAGCAGCTCCCGGACCCGGACCCCGACATCGGCAACGGCCGCTTGACCGGCCTCCTCGATCCTGGCCCGCAGACCGGGATCGTCGGGCATGCCCCCCGGGCCGTAGGCTTCGCCGAGCCGCCGGGCCACGGCGCTCGCCACCCAACCGGGTAGCGCTCGCTCGACGCCATCGGCCAGGGCGGCGGCGTAGGATGCCAGCCGCCGGTCGTCGGTTTCGACTGCGACCTCGATCTCGATGTCGGGATCGGGGCGGTTGATGGAAGGGCTCTCACCCGATGTGCTTCTGCCCACCACTCCAGCCTGCCACCATCGCGGAGCCGAAGGAGGTATCCGTCACCGGTTTTTGCCGACACCGCGACGCCGCCGAATCGGTCCCGTCGGTGCTCAGCCGCCGTACTCTGCAGCGCGACGGATCGACAGCTCTATGCGGCGACGCTTCGTGTCGACGGACAGGATCTTGACCCCGACCTCGTCGCCGGGGGCCACGATCTCCTCCGGCGTCGACACCCGGTACTCGGCGAGCTCGGACAGGTGGACGAGACCCTCGAACTCGCCGACGGCCACGAAGGCCCCGAAATCGACGAGCCTCGTCACCGGACCGGTGATCACCGAACCGACCTCGATCGACTCGAGCGGGTCGGGGGTGACCTGCCTGATCGAGAGGCTGACCCGCTTCTTCTTCGGTTTCACGTCGAGGACCTTCACCTCGACGGTGTCGCCGACGGACACGACCTCCGACGGCTTGCCGATTCGGTGCCAGCTCAGCTCGGAGATGTGGACCAGGCCGCTGACCCCGCCCAGGTCGACGAAGGCCCCGTAGTCGGCGAGCGACGACACCCTGCCGGTCCGGATCTCGCCGGGCCGCAGGGAGCTCAACAGCTCCTGCATCTCCTTGCGCTGAGCCTTCAGCAACAGCGACCGACGGCTGAGGACCAGCTTCTCCCGGCGGGGATCGACCTCGAGGATCTTCAGCTCGAGAGTCTGATCGAGGTACGGCGACATGTCGGTGACGGTGGACAGCTCCAGATGGGATGCCGGCACGAACCCCCTGACGCCGACGTCGACGACGAGGCCCTTCTTGCTCGCCGAGATCACCCGGCCAGTGAGCAGCACGTTGTTCGCCGCAGCGTCGACCACCCGCTCCCAGGCCTGGCGCTTCAGGGCCCAGGCTCGCGACAGCACCACCCTGGACTTCGGGTCCTCCCTGGCCAGTTCCGCACCGAAGGCGCGGTCGCCGACGGAGAGCACGGCGGACGGCTCCTCGTTGTCGAACCCGAAGTTGCGGCGGTGGATCACCGCGTGGCGGCCGTCGTCGAGCGTCAGCTCGACGCTCTCCGCGGAGACCGCCGTGACGACCCCCTCTACGATCTTGCCGGTCTCGGTGACCGGTCGGGGCCGGGGCGGCGGCTTCGACGGCCGAGGCGCAGCTCCGGGTTCGGCCGCATCGCCGATCGCCGGCTTGGGAGCAGCAGGCGGGGGCGGCGGCACGTGGGCTGCTGGCGTCTCAACGGGCTGCGCGTCGGTCTGCCGAGGCGCCGCCCCCGCGATCGGCTCTGACCCAACTGCGGACGCATCGGCAACCGGCCCAGCCACGCCCGCGGACGCGTTGTCAGCCGGCCCAGACCCACCCGCGGACGCGTCCGACACCGGCTCCGACCCCACCGCAGACGCATCGGCAACCGGCTCAGCCACGCCCGCGGACGCGTCCGACACCGGCTCCGACCCCACCGCAGACGCATCGGCAACCGGCCCAGACCCACCCGCGGACGCGTCCGACACCGGCTCCGACCCCACCGCGGACGCGTCAACAACCGGCCCAGCCACGCCAGCGGCGGCGTGAGCAGCCGGCCCGGATCCACCCGCGGACGCGTCAGCAACCGGCCCAGCCACGCCCGCGGACGCGTCAGTAGCCGTCTCGGATGCTTCTTCGGCCCCGTGGCTGGCGTGCGCTCCGGGGGCGGAGGACGCGGCCGTCCGCTCGGCTCCGCCGTCCTGATCCTCTGCCGGACGGGCCTCCTCGTCCGGTGCGGGCTCAGCCTGATCATCGAGACCGCTCATACCAACAAGAGTAGGCAGGCAATGCCCTGTTCGGGCCAACTTGTGCCGAATCGGAACGCCCGCCTCGGACCGAGCCGAGCGGGCCGCTCGACCCCGATCAGCGGAGGCCGATGCTGCGCAACGCGTCCTCGGGAGCCGCCACCATTCCGGTGTAGAAGGGGCCGAACTCGGCGTACTCGGCCGAGGCCTCGTCGAACCGCATGGTGTAGACGACTTGCTTGAGGTCATCGATGTGCTGGGCGAACAGCGTGACCCCCCACTCGTAGTCGTCGAGGCCCGTCGAGCCGGTGATCAGCTGCACCAGCCGCCCCGCGAACTTGCGGCCGGACGTGCCGTGCTCGTACATCAGCTCCTTGCGGCGATCGAACGGCGTCGTGTACCAGTTCTGGCCCGGATTCCGACGCTTGCTCATCGGGTAGAAGCACCAGGCCGTTTTCCCCTCCGGCGGCAGGCGGGGGTAGAGCCGGTCGCTCTTCATCTCCTCGGGCAGCCCTGCTGCGTACTCGCTCAACTCGGTGATCGACAGGTAGCTGTCGATCAGTTCGAGTCCGGCCCCCACCAGATCGGTCTGCAGGCTGCGGAGGGCCCAGACGTCGTTGTTCAGGCCCATCACCGCCAGGTCTGCCTTGTGGCCGAGCATGGCGACGGTCACCACCTGGGTCTCTCGATCCTTGGCTCTGTCCAGCGCCGCCAGGACCTCGTCATGGTCGGCGAGCGGGGTCGGCTTCAGGAAGAGGTGAAGGACGCCAAGTCCTTCGCTCGGTGCTGGAGAGCTCGTCACCCGCTCAAGTCTATGACCGCCCCGGCCCGATCTCTATGCCAGCGGCTCGTATCAGACCATCTCGCTCGGGCTGTAGAACTTCGCCCGGCCGTTCCTCGTGAAGCCGACGAGGGTCAGACCGGCCCGCCGTGACGTGGTGACCGCCAGCGCCGACGGCGCGGACACCGCCACCAGCGCGGTGTAGCCGGCGGCCCAGGCCTTCTGGGCCATCTCGAACGAGGCCCGTCCGCTCACGACGAGGGCGAGCTCGGTGGCCGGCAGCTCGCCGTCGAGCAGGAGTCGGCCGGCCACCTTGTCGACCGCGTTGTGGCGGCCGATGTCCTCCCGGGCCACCCGGATCCGGCCGTCCCGGTCGACCGCCGCTGCGGCGTGCACCGCTCCGGTCGAATCGAACAGCGGCTGCATCGAGCGGAGCCGATCCGGCAGATCGGCCAACAGCGCAGGGTCCCATGGCTCGTACGGTGGCAGCACCCGTAGCCGCTCGGTCAGCGTCTCGATCGCTTCCGACCCGCATACGCCGCAGGACGACGAGATCGAGCCCAGCCGGGCGATCGGTGCTGGCGCCCGTCCACCCGTCTCGACCGAGACGACGTTGAACTCGCTCTCCACCGGTGAGCCCGTTCCGCAGTAGCGGATCCCGGTGACCCAGTCGGGCTCGAGCACGCCCTCGGCGTGGAGGAATCCCACGGCGAGCTCGAAGTCATGGCCGGGGGTTCGCATGGTCGACGAGACCTGCTGGTCGTCCAGCCGGATGGTGAGCGGCTCCTCGACCACCAGCTCGTCCGGCTCCCGGCCGCCCAGGGTGCCGTCGTAGCGACGGGTGAACACCGAGTTGGTTCGGGACCGGACCACGATTTCCAGCGTACCCACTCCCCCGATCGGGCGGCGATCGGCGACACGGCGGTCGCCGCTCCGGTCCAGCCCGCCGAGACGGCGTCGTGGTTCAGACCCGATGGAGCGTGGCGGCCAGGTGGTGGGTCATCGGGTGGCCGACGGCAGCCATGGAGAACTCGTATGTGAGGCGATCGCCATCGATGGTGAATCGCCTTTCGGTGGCGGTGACGCTGACGGCGGTGTCGGTCAACCCGATGGTCGGGCAAGACAGGTCGAACGTGCCGCCCCCGGGCGACGGGACGAATCGGCCGGACAACGACTCGAGGATCCCGGTCGGATGGGCCAGTACCACCTCGATGGCCCCGGCGTCGGGGCTGACGGCCCGCCAGTAGCCGGTCTCGGCGTGGAGGGGCAGTCGGGTTTCGGCGTGGCTGGTCTTCTGGCCGTAGGCCAGGAAGGGCTTGCCGACGTGACCGAACGTCACCTCTTCGTTGTAGCCGAAGGACTCGATTGTCGGGTAGGAGCCCTCGCCGGTCCCCCGCCACGTTCCGAGCAGGAACGACAGCGGCGCAATGGCCTCGTGTATCGAGGGACCGGCGGGGCCGCCCAACGTCCCTAGTCGTCTTCCGGCTCGGGGACGACGTCGGTGATGACCGCTTCGGTGGTCAGGAACAGCCCGGCGATCGACGCCGCGTTCTGGACGCCGCTCCGGGTGACCTTGCAGGCGTCGATCACGCCGGCTGCCTTGAGGTCCTCGTATTCCATGGTGGCCGCGTTGAGGCCGTGCCACCCGTCGAGCGATCGAACCCGGTCGACCACGACGCCGCCCTCTTCGCCGGCGTTGACGGCGATCTGGTTGAGTGGCTGCTCCAGGGCACGAGCGACGATGCGTGCGCCCGTTGCCTCGTCGCTGTCGAGCAGCTTGTCGGCCTCGGCGTACACCGAGTCCTGGGCCCGAAGCAGCGTGACGCCGCCACCGCAGACGATGCCTTCCTCGATCGCCGCCTTGGTGGTGCTCACCGCATCCTCGATCCGGTGCTTCTTCTCCTTGAGCTCGACCTCGGTTGCCGCGCCGACCTTGAGCACGGCCACGCCGCCGGCCAGCTTGGCCAGCCGCTCCTGGAGCTTCTCGCGGTCGTAGTCGGAGTCGGTGTTGTCGATCTCGGCCCGGATCTGCTTGATCCTGCCCTCGACCTCGTCCTTGGCTCCTGCGCCCTCGACGATGGTGGTCTCGTCCTTGGAGATCGTGACCTTGCGGGCCTGGCCGAGCAGGTCGGTGGTGACGGCGTCTAGCTTCAGCCCGACCTCCTCGGAGATCACCTGACCACCGGTCAGGATGGCCATGTCCTGGAGCATGGCCTTGCGGCGGTCGCCGAAGCCTGGGGCCTTCACCGCGGCGGCGTTGATCGTGCCCCGGATGCGGTTGACCACGAGCGTGGCGAGGGCCTCGCCTTCGATGTCCTCGGCGATGATCAGCAGCGGCTTGCCGGTCTGCATGACGCCTTCCAGCACGGGCACGAGATCCCGTACGGCCGAGATCTTGGAGCTGACGAGCAGCACGTATGGTTCGTCGAGCACGGCTTCCATGCGATCGGTGTCGGTGACGAAGTAGGGCGAGATGTAGCCCTTGTCGAACCGCATGCCCTCGGTGAACTCGAGCTCCATGCCGAAGGTGTTCGACTCCTCGACGGTGACGACGCCGTCCTTGCCGACCCGGTCGATGGCATCAGCGATCAGTTCACCGATCTGACGGTCGTTGGCCGAGATGGCCGCGACCTGGGCGATCTGCTCCTTTTCGTCGACCTCGATGGCCGAGCTGGTGATGGCGGCCACTGCAGCGTCCGCCCCTGCTTCGATGCCCCGCTTGAGCGACATCGGATTGGCACCGGCGGCCACGTTCCTCAGGCCCTCGTGGACCATGCTCCATGCCAGCACGGTGGCGGTGGTGGTGCCGTCGCCGGCCACGTCGTCGGTCTTCTTGGCCACCTCTTTGACGAGCTCGGCGCCGATGCTCTCCAGCGGGTCGTCGAGCTCGATTTCCTTGGCGATGGAAACGCCGTCGTTGGTGATGGTCGGTGCGCCCCACTTCTTGTCGAGCACAACGTTGCGGCCCTTCGGACCGAGGGTGACCCGCACGGCGTTGGCCAGGGTGTTCATCCCGGTCTCGAGCTTGCGGCGGGCTTCGTCTTCAAAGGAGATTGATTTCGCCATTCGGGGGGCGTCCTCCGGAGGTGTAGTTGGGGTCTGTTGCGAATTAGCACTCTATCGAGGAGAGTGCTAATTCCACGCCTCGGGACGCAACTCGTACCGGGCCGGGCTCGACTCCGACGCCGCCAACGGAATCACCGGGGAACGCAAACAGCCGGTGACCGAAGTCACCGGCTGTTCGTGGTTCCCGCCGGTTGTGAAGCCGAAGCTTTCCGCCGAACAACCAGGCCTTCAACCGGCCAGCGAGACCGACACCGGTCGGCATGCGCTGACCCTTATCGTTTCGGCGCCAGCGGGCGGATCCTTACCGCTTTGGGTCCAACGGCCCAGGCCGATACGCCGTATGGTTCAGGTGGTGGCAGTGCACGATCGGCTCGACCCACCAGCGGCACCATGACGTTTCCCCACCCGGACGTACCCCGGTTCGAGCGACCGCCGCCGGCGGACCGCATGTTCGACCACGGGCAGTTCACCGCCGACGGACTGGCCGAGCACAAGGGGGCGACGTCGGTGACGGTCGCTCTGCCGGCCAGGGACGAGGCCGCCACCGTGGGGCCGATCGTCTCGGGGATCAGGGCTGCACTCGTGGATCGGGTCCCGCTCGTCGACGAGCTCCTGGTCGTCGACGACCGCTCGAATGACGACACCGCCGCCATCGCCGCCGATGCCGGAGCCACCGTCATCGGATCGGACGACATCCTCCCGGACTACGGCTCCGGCGGCAAGGGCGAGGCACTGTGGAAGTCGCTCTACGTCAGCTCGGGCGACGTGATCATCTGGTGCGACGCCGACATCCGGAACTTCGACGATCGCTTCATCCTCGGGTGCCTCGGGCCGTTGCTCACCAACGACGACATCGGCTTCGTCAAGGGCTTCTACCGGCGACCGCTGAGCGAGGACGGCGAGGGCGGCGGGCGGGTCACCGAGTTGATGGCCAGGCCGCTGATCGCGGCACTGTTCCCCCATCTCGACCTGCTGGTCCAGCCGCTGTCCGGTGAGTTCGGCGGTCGCCGCTCGCTGTTGGAGGCGGTGCCGTTCCATCGCGGCTATGCCGTCGATCTCGGTCTGCTGATCGACCTGTCCACCCGCTTCGGCATCGAGCGGATCGCCCAGGTCGACCTCGGGGCCAGGGTGCACCGAAACCGACCGCTGCGCCAGCTGGGTCCCCAGGCCACCGCCATCCTGGCCATGGCCCTGCGCCGCAGCCACATCGGGGAAGACCATCGTCCGGCGCTGCCGGATCCGTTGGTCCTGCGCCGGCCGGAGTTCGGCGATGCCGAGGTCCCTGTCGGTGAGCTGCCGCCGATGGCCACCGTCAGGCGTTCCCCGACGAGGCCGAGACCCGTCGATCACCTAGACTGACCACATGGCGTCCGTGACCCGGGAACGACGAATGCCCCTCGGGCTCACCCTGATCCTGCTGCTGGTCGTGATCGTGGTCGGGCTCATCGCCACCCAGTGGCTGACCAGCCTCGTGCTCGGGCTCGTCCGACTGGTCCTGCTCCTGATCGGGTTCTGGCTCATCGCCCGGGTCGGCTTCTACCTGCTCCGCAAGGGCGGCCCGAGGGACTGAGCGACCAGGCGTGGGGCCAGCGCTGCGAAGTGGGCCCGATGGCTGCCGGTGCCGGTCAGCCCATGCGGTCCAACGGTGCTGTCCAACCGTGCCGTCAACCGGTGCTGTGAGCCGACCGCCCTCGACCGATGCTGTCGAGGAGCTCCCCGACCTGGAGCGACACGAGCTGGGCGGTCTCGGCCATCGCCCGATCGAGCCCGTAGCGCTCGACCAGCGAGCGGACCTCCAACGAAGTCGGGAGCTGGAGGTCGCCGTCGGCCTGCCCGACGATCGCTGCCACCGGCACGTCGGCCACACCGGCCCAGCGGTGGACTCCGCCGACGACCTTGCCGGCAAACGATCCGTCGTCGAGGTAGCCCTCGCCGGTGATGACCAGCGAGGCGCCGGCAAGGTGCTCGTCGAGGTGGGCCCGCTCCGCCAGCATCTCGAATCCGGACTCCAGCCGCCCGCCGACGGCCACCAACCCGCCGGCCAGGCCGCCGGCCGCCCCGGCCCCCGGAAGCTGCGAGACATCCACCCCATAGTCCTCGATGTATTGCTGTTGCAGCCGCTCGAGCCGCCTGGTCAGCAGCTCGATCTGGGGCGGGGTCGCCCCCTTCTGGGGCCCGAACACCCGGGCTGCGTCGACGAACCTCGTTGCCACATCGCAGCCGACGACCAGATCGACCTCCTTGAGCCGGGCGGCCGGCGGCATGGCCCGAATGGCGCCGAGCCCTCCGTCGGTCGTCGCCGAACCGCCGAGCATGACGAAGATGGTCCTGGCCCCCAACTCGATGGCGGTGGCGATGAGCCGACCGGTTCCGGTGGTGTCGGCGAGCATGGGATCGTTCAGGTCGGGCCCACCAGCCAGGGCCAGCCCGGATGCAGCAGCCATCTCGATGAACGCCTCTCGTCCCGCCAACCGCCAGCCGGCCTCCACCGGCTGACCGAGGGGTCCGGGGACGGTCGTGAACTTGTTGGCGCCGCCCAGCACGTCGAGTGAGCCCTCACCGCCGTCGGCCAGCGGCACAGTCACGGCCCGCCAGCCGGAGGCCTCGGCCGCGGCAGTGGCAGCGGCGGCGAGATCGAGGCTGGTGGCGGTTCCTCTGAACTTGTCGAACGCCAGCACGACCGTGGGGGCCACAGTCAAATGGCTACCACGATCCTCCTCGACGGCAAAGCGCCGCCGGTCGATCAGGGAACGGGAATGGCGTTGTCGTTTCCGATCACGACGATCACCGACGCCCCCTGGGTGTCGTCGATCGGGGGGGCAGCCGGATCGAGCGGCTTGACCAGCGTTTCGAGCCCGGCACCGAACACTGCGGCAACGGCGGCCGCCTCGGCCTCGAACCCCTCGGCGTGGAGGATGACCGACGGCTGCTGGCTGTCGGCGTTCTTCGGCGCACCGGTGATGTAGCTCGCCGCCTTGAGCGCCTCGGTGCCCCTGGCTGCGATGCCCTGGGTCCCGGCTCCGTTGAGCACGAGCACACGGACCTCGGCGGGGGGCCGGATCGCCGGAGCGGGTGGTGTCGTCTCCTCCGCGGGCGTTGCTGGATCGGCAGCGTCGGCAGACTCGGCCATGGCAGGATCGGCGTCTCCCGCCGACGTGACGACGGTTGAGCTGTCGTCGATGACCGACGTCGCGGTCGACTGACCGGCGCCATCGGCGTCGTCCGTCGTGCCGTCGCCGGCAGCAGCCGGGTCGATGGCGGTGGTACCGGACGATGTCAGCTCGTCGGTGCTCGGCTGATCGATGCCACGGCTGATGACGAAACCGCCGATCACGATGGCGGTGATGATGACCACCGCCCCACGGAAGATGTCGGTTCCGCCGAGCCTCGTGCCCTGGCTGTTGACGCGGGCGGCGTCGTCGACTTCACGTTCCTCGGTTGCGAGTCTCATTGGCTCTGTCACAGCTCCTGAACTTGACGCAACAACCGTCGTGATGCCTCGCATCAGCTTGAGCGTCGGACTTCTCGCCCCAAAGGTAGCGCTGCCGCGATCGAAGATCCGGTCAATGCCCCAAACTCAGCTCGCAGCTCTCCGAGGGGCCAGCGGGGCCGAGATCGGCATAGACTCGAGCGACACGCCCGGGTAGCTCAGCTGGCAGAGCGCCGCTCTTGTAAAGCGAAGGTCACGAGTTCGATTCTCGTCCCGGGCTCCCAGCAACCAGCAGGGGAGTCCACCGTCCGACCTCGGACCCGCTTCCCCGCCGGCCCAAGATCTACCATCGATCTGCAATTGCGGACCAGAAACCACCCGCCCGCCGGGTGGAGCAGCGTTTCGATAGCGACGGACGGGGCGTGGGCGGACTCGGCGACCCGCCCCCTGTAGTGGCGGGCGGCAACAGCCGGATCACGGCCGGCCCGGAGCGCCCAAATGGCCCACCGTCTCCAGCACGAGGATGTCGAGCTGGAGCGGTGAGGGACGGTTGGCAGCCGCATCGATTCGACGACCGCAGCTCAGAGGTCAGAGACGTTGCCGCGGTGCTCGACCCTGTCCTGGTGCCGCCGGGCTTCGCACCGGGACAGGCGGGCGCTCCCGGTGGCGACGGACAGGTGATCTTCTTCAATCACACCACTCGAGCAGCGTGATACCGGATGCTCGGCAAGTGCCTGTTGCGGCACGAGGTGCTCGGCGGTGGGCACTCTCTGGCGCTTCGGGCGGAGGTTCCGCGGTCCGTGCGTTGGCAGCGGATGGTTCAGTTGCCGACTGGGCGAGTCACTCTGTTGAGGAACGCTGTGAGTGGTGGGGTGATTTGGTCGGCGTGGTGGAGCCAGGGGGCGTGACCACCGTCGACGATATGGAGCTCGGTGTTGTTCATGGCGTTGGCCATGCGTTGACCGATGGCGGCGTCGCCCATGGGGTCGTCGTTGGCAAAGACGAGCAAGGTCGGGACGTCGATGTGGGCCAGACGGGCGGCGTTCAGGGCCATCTCGGGTCGGCTGCCTCGCAGCCGTAGGAGCCGGTTGAGCACCGACAGGAAGGCGTCCTCGAAGTGGTCGAGCCGTTCGGTGGCGAGCACGAGGCGGGCGATGGTACCCCTCAATTGGCTGGGAGAGGGCCTGCCACTGGCAGGCCCTCTCCCTCGGGGCTCCGCGTCGAGCGGAGAGCTATGTGATCCGTTCATTTCAGGATCTGTTGACC
>JAHELU010000214.1 GCA_024644005.1 Acidimicrobiales bacterium
CACCCTCGCGGCCGTGTTCGGCGGCGCCCCGGAGCTCTGCGATGGCATCGACAACGACTGCGATGGCAACGTCGACGACGGCCTCTCCAACGACGTCGACGGCGACGGCCTCACCAACCAGTGCCCATCGGGTGGTGCCGGAGGTTTCGAGGCCGTCGCTCATCCAACGATCCTTCCATAGGAGTGGCCAGCCCGCACCCGTCTCGGCCCGGCGGAGGACACCGGTGCACGGTCTGGTGGAGACTGGTCGGATGGACGCTGGAACGGTGACGCTGATCGAGGACTACGCACTGCTCAGCGACAGCCGCTCGGCTGCGCTGGTCTCCAAGGCCGGATCGATCGATTGGCTCTGCCTGCCTCGCTTCGACTCGGCGGCGTGCTTCGCCCGCCTGCTCGGCGACGAGGACAACGGTCACTGGACGATCGGCCCTGTCGATGACGCCACGACGTCCCGCCGCTATCTCGAGGGATCGCTCGTGCTGGAGACGGAGCACCGGACCGCAACGGGAACGGTGGTGGTCACCGATGCCCTGGTCGCCACCGACGAGGAGGACGGGCCGCACCGGCTCGTTCGCAGGATCGAAGGTCGGAGCGGGTCCGTACCGATGAGGATGGTGCTGCGGATCCGGTTCGACTACGGCCACATCGTCCCATGGGTCCGGCACGTGGCCGGTGGGCTCCACGCCATCGGCGGACCGGACGGGATGCTGCTGCGAGCCCCGGTCGAGCTCCGCCCCGAGGGGTTCGCAACGGTGGCCGAGTTCGTCGTCGACAGCCAGGCGTCGGTGGCGTTCGATCTGTCCTGGCACCACTCGACCGTTGCGCCTCCGGCGGCGGTCGATGTCGACGAGGCGATCGACGTCACCGCCGAGTGGTGGCGCAACTGGTCGTCCCGGCTGAGCTACGACGGGGCCTACAAGGACGAGGTCAAGTCGTCCCTCATCGTGTTGAAAGGGCTCTCCCACCGCTCGACGGGTGGCATCGTTGCGGCGCCGACCACCTCGCTGCCGGAGTGGATCGGCGGTGAGCGGAACTGGGACTACCGGTACTGCTGGCTCCGTGACGCCTCGTTCACGCTGGTTGCGCTCACCACCGCCGGCTACGTCCTGGAGGCTGCCGCATGGCGGGACTGGCTCGTCCGGGCGGTTGCCGGCGAGCCATCGAAGGTCCAGATCATGTACGGTCTCGGCGGCGAGCGGCGGCTGCCGGAGATGGAGCTCGGCTGGCTCGGTGGCTACCGGAGCTCGAAGCCGGTCAGGATCGGCAACGCCGCCAGCGATCAACTGCAACTCGACGTGTTCGGCGAGGTCATGGACGCCATACACCTGGCCCGCGTCCACGGCATGGAGCCCGAGGAGAACGCCTGGAGAGTCCAGACCGCGATGCTCGAGTGGCTGGAGGGGAACTGGTCGGTCCCGGACGAGGGGATCTGGGAGGTGCGGGGCGAACGAGCGCACTACACCTACTCGAAGGTGATGGCGTGGGTCGCATTCGATCGGGCGGTCAACGCCGTAGAGCGGCTCGGCTTGGACGGGGACGCTGGGCGATGGCGAACCACTCGCCAGGAGATCCACGACGAGGTCTGCGCCAATGCGGTCGACGACCGTGGCGTGTTCACCCAGTCCTACGGCTCGTCGAGCCTCGACGCGTCTGCGCTCATGATCCCGCTGGTCGGCTTCGTCCCCGCAGACGACCCCCGGGTGACCGCCACCATCGACGCCATCCAACGGGAGCTCACCGTGGACGGCCTGGTCCGTCGCTACGACCCCGAGGCCTCCGACGACGGGGTGGGGGGTGAGGAGGGAGCGTTCCTGCTGTGCTCGTTCTGGCTCGTCGACAACCTCGTGCTGGCGGGCCGGTCCGACGAGGCGACGGCCCTGTACGAGCGCCTGCTCGAGCTCCGCAACGACGTCGGCCTCCTCGCCGAGGAGTACGACCCGAAGGGGGGTCACCAGCTCGGGAACTTCCCACAGGCCTTCTCCCATGTTGCGCTGGCCAGTAGCGCAATGACGCTCTGCCCCGGTCACGTCGGGCCGAGCCAGGAGCGATCCGGGCGCTGACGTCCACGCCTCGGCGCTGTTTCAGCTCGACACCGCTCGGGTAGGTGAGTGGTGCCCCGCACGCTCACTCGAAGGCCTCGCCATGCCATCTGCCGACACCACGCGACCGCATGTCGCGCTCGACCGCATCGGCCGCTCCACAGAGCTCATCGAGCTGCTCCGAGCGTCGGCCGACCTGGCTGCCGCCGCTGCCGCCGCCGTCGACCCCGACGCCCTGCTGGCCGGTCTGGGCGAGCTGGCCGGCATCGACCGGTTCGCCACGCTGGCCGCCATCGAGGCGATGGCCGAGCTCGACCACCCCGCAGTCGACCGCCAGCTGACCGGCTACCTCGACCACGCCGAGCCGCTGATCGCTCGGCACGCTGCCTGGCGCCTCCGCAGGAGGGCCCCGATCCCGGGCGCCGTCGATCCGCTGGTCCGTCACGCGACCATCGGCGGCATCGACACCATGCACGCCCACCGCACGCTCCGGCACTGGTGCGCGATCGGGCCGGACCGGGTGTCGGCCGAGCTGATCGGTGCGGCCGACCGGAGCCTGGCCGAGCTCGACGACCCGGCCGGCCGAGCCCGGTTGGTCGACCTCCTCGGCGTGGTCGGCCACCCGGGGGTCGACGATCGACTGCTGCGTGTCGCTGCGGACGAGGACGAGTCACGGGAGGCTCGGACGGCGGCGATCGGGGCGCTCGGCGAGCGGCCGGTACCGCGAGCGGAGAAGCTGCTGCGATCGCTGGCCACCACCGACGACGATCTGGGCGTCCATGCGGCGATCGCCGTCGACGACCTGGATGCCCCGCGCCGGCCTCGCCGCGACACCGGGTCGGCCGGGCTGCGGGTTGCGCAGCTCTCGCTGGCCGGGGAGCTGGACCGCGAGCTCAGCCGGGGCGGACGAGGAGACACCGGGGGCGTGGCCAGCCTGCTGGTGTCGCTCGGGGATGCGCTGGCCCGTCGGGACGACATCGATCACGTGCTCACCATCGGCCGCGGCGCCGTGACCGACGTCGTGGCGGATCAGCTCATGCCGGACGACGGGAACCAGGCATACGGCACCGTTGCCTTCGGCGACGGGAGCCGACCGGCCACCAGCCCGAGCGCGGGCTGGGAGCACCTGCCCACGGTGGAGCGCGGCATCGCCAGGGTGCTCAGGAACCGTGAAGCGATCGACGTGCTGCACCTCCGGATGGCCGACGTCGGCACCCTGGCCGCCCTCACCGTGGCCGGTCAGCAGGACATCGAGCTCTGCTTCAGCCTGGCTCCCGACCCCCACAACGTGATCCAGTCGATGCAGCAGCGAGGAGAGCTCGACCGCAGCTCGTTCATCGGACACGCCACGCGGGACCACGTCTGGTTCCGGGCCCGGCTCGTCGAGCACCTGGCCGCGCAGGTGTCGCGGCTCGCCCTGTTCCCCCGGACGACGGATCACGACTTCTTCCGGCTCCCCGATCCATCCGACCGGGCCCGCCGAGCAGTCGTCGTGTCCGAAGGGATCGATGTCGGGATGATCCGACGAGCCGAAGCCCAGCTGAGCGATCAGGGTTCCCGCGCCGAGCGACCGGGAGATGTGCTGGCCGACCTGGCGGCTCGCATCCCACCGAGTCGCAGCGAGCTCCCGCTCCTCGTCAGTGTCGGCCGGCTCAGCCCGGTGAAGGGCATGGACCGAGTCGTTCGAGCCTGGGCCGAAGACAGCGGCCTGCGGCGATCCTGCACGCTGGTCATCGCCGGCGGATCGCTGATCGACCCGTCGCCGACGGAGGCGTCGGTCCTGGCCACGATCCGGGAGCTCGTAGCGGACGCCGACCGGGCGAACAGCGGCCTGATCCTGCTCGGAGGCCGGCCGCGCAACGAGATCGCCCGGCTGCTGGTGGCCGCCGCCACCGGCCATGGCCGATCCTGGGCCGCCGGCGGCGTCTACGTCGACGGTGCCTACAAGGAGGAGTTCGGGCTCGCCGTCATCGAGGCGATGGCGGCCGGACTGGTGGTGACCGCACCCGACGCCGGGGGACCGCCGACCTACGTCGACCACGGTGACACCGGCATCCTCGTCAGCCCGGGGGACGACCTCGGGCCGGCCATCCGCCGGGCCTTCGAGCTGGTCGACGTGCCCGGCCGAGCCCGCAGGGCCCGCTCGGTCGTCGAGGAGCGCTACTCGATCGACACCATGGCCGATCGGTTGACCGAGCTCTACCGCCCGGAGCCGGCGCTGCTGTGACGGTCCTGATCCTGAGCCCGGACTACGCGTCCCACTACAACCCGCTGTCCGTCCTGGCCCGGGCCGTGGCCTGCACCGGCCGCGAGGTCGTCGTCGCCACGGGGCCGGCGCTGCGAGGCCGGGTCGAAGCCGAGGGCCACGGGTGGCGACGTCTCAGCCTCGGTCCCGCCTCCAACCCGGGCGTCGTTGAGCACGACGACGCCACCGAGCGGTTCCTGGCCGCGACCCGCCGGGGCCCTGCGGCCACGATCCGCTTCCAAGCAAGCGAACGGGAACGGGACCTCCTCTGGGAGCCGGAGCGGGTGGCGACCGACATACACCGGCTGCTGGCCACCGTCGACCCGACCGACGTGATCGTGGACCACGTGTCGTTCGGCTCGACCCTGGCCCTCCACGCCAGCGGCCGGCCATTCGTCACCCTCGTGCCTGGCCACCCGAGCCAGCTCCCGGTCGGCGAGGAGCGCTACGGGGTGCCGCCCGTCTGGCCCGGCCCGATGCGGCCGGACGACGGCGACCTGGCAGCAATCGACGCGATCGCCGAGCGGGTGACTGCGGCCTTCACCGAGCGGTGGAACCGGGCCCTGTCCCGGCTCGCCCCCGACCGTGAGCCGGTCGACGACGCCCTCCGGGTCCACGGCGGACGGGTGCTCTACAACACGATCGCCGAGCTGCATCGACCCGAACGGACCGAGCTGCTCCCCCCCGACCACCGCTTCGTCGGTCCGCTGGTCAGATCGGAGGCGTTGCCGGACCGGTACCACCGATGGCTGGACCGGTCGGACGGGCGACCGCAGGTCTACGTTGCGCTCGGCACCTTCCTGGCCCACCGGGTCGACGTGCTGACCCGGATCGCCGCAGCGCTGCGGCGGCTCGACGCTCGCGCGGCGATCGCCTGCGGGCCGGCGGCCGCCGACGCCCTCGGTCCCCTTCCGGACGACTGGTTCGTCGAGCCGATACTGCCCCAGGTCGGGCTCCTGGCCGGTGCCGACGTGGCCATCCACCACGGTGGCAACAACAGCGTCCAGGAGGCCCTTGCCGCCGGGACCCGCCAGATCGTGCTGCCCTTCTCCACCGACCAGTTCGCCACCGCCGCCGACCTGGAGGCGCATCCCTGGGCCGGGGTCCTCGCCCCCAACGACGCGTCGGCCGACGATCTCGCCGCCGACGTCGAGCGGCTGCTCGCCGCACCTCGCCCGCCCGCCGTGCCGACGAGGGGACCTGGCGAGCTGGCGGCAGCCGTCCTCGACTGAGTCGATGCTGCGGAGCAGCATCTCCCCGAGTTTGCCCTTCGGGCGAACGTCGCCGGCTCCGGTGGGGTGCCCTGGAGATCAGTTCTGCCGCATGTCGTGAGTGGCGTCAACCGAGTCCGCAGGCGTCGGCGTAGGTGGCGAGGCCGGCTTCGAACGTCGAGGTGGCCAGCGGCGGAGCCAGCACGAGCTCGTCCACGCCGAGCGACCTCGCGAGGTCGACCTTGGCGGCCACGTCGTCCGGCCGGTCGGCCCCGAGGGGCAGACCCAGCCGGCAACTGAAATCGTCGTCGGCTGGTGACCGATCATGGGCCGCCAGGATCGAGTGCAGCGCCTCCAGATGGGCTTCGATGTCGACCAGGGCCCACCAGCCGTACCAACCGTCGCCGAGACGAGCGGCCCGACGCATCGCCGCGGCCGAGTCCCCACCGACGATGATCGGTGGACCGCCGGGGGTCAGCGGCTTCGGGTTCAGCACGACATCGTCGAATTGCACGAACTCTCCCCGATAGCTGGCTCGCTCCTCGGTCCAGGCCGCCCGGATCGCTTCGATGTACTCGTCCATCCGGCGGCCCCGGCGCTCGAACGGCACCCCGAGGGCGGCGTACTCCTCCCACGACCAGCCCGATCCGACACCGAGCTCGAACCGACCGCTGGTGAGGTGATCGAGGCTCAAGACCTCCTTCGCCGTCAGCAGGGCCGGGCGTTGGGGCAGGATCAGTATCCCGGTGCAGAACCGCAACGTGGTGGTGACCCCGGCCGCGGCCTGGAAGACGAACAGCGGATCGTACAGACCGGTCTCCGGTCCCCAGTTGGCCGACCCGTCCTCGGTGTAGGGGTA
>JAHELU010000053.1:0-7676 GCA_024644005.1 Acidimicrobiales bacterium
TCGGCGAGGGCGACGATCGGTACGGCCTCGTGAGGGCTCACGACCCTGGTCAGCGACTGGGTTCCCCCAGCCGCCGGCAACATGCCGAGCTTGGTCTCCGGCAGTCCCAGCCTCGTCGTTCGACCGGCGATGCGGATGTCGCACAGCAGCGCCATCTCCAGCCCGCTGCCGACCGTCACGCCGTGGAGCGCAGCGATGGTCGGTACCGGCAGGTCCCACAGCACCGACCAGGGGTCGCGGTCCCAGCGGATCCGTCTGGCCTCGTGGATCGATGGAGCCGACCCGAACTCCGAGAGATCGGCGCCGGCACTGAAGTGATCCCCTGCGGCCGCCAGGATCATGGCCGTCGCATCCGGGAGGTCACGAACGGCGAGCAGGGCCTGGAGGAGGTCGTCCCGCATGTCGAGATCGAAGATGTTGAGCGGGGGATGGTCGAGGGTCACGACGGCCACCGTGCCTCGCAGATCGAGCTGGACCGACTCAGCCACCGGTCGGTTCTCCGTCCCGGCGGTCCGATCGGGTGCGGTGGCAGCGACGAGCCGCCAACCGGACGAGGGGAGCGATGGCCGCGGCCAGTGCGACCTCGGCGTGGACGGCCGACTCGGACAGGAGCCGCAGGGCAAGGCGGAAGGCGCTCAGCCCGGCCAGGAAGTCGGCGTAGGCCACCGGGGCGGGGCGCGGCTCGGGACCGATCAGGCCCAGGCCGCTCGTGGCGTGGACCCCCGGACCGTAGGCCAGCCAGTCCTGCTCCGGGGTGTCGACCGGAAAGGCCTTGATCGACAGCAGCGACAGTCGGGGCTCGATCGTGAAGAGGGTCGCCGGGTCGTAGCCGAGGTTGCCCATCACCCGACGGGAGAACGACTCCACCACCAGATCTGCGCCTCGCAACAGCCGCTCGAACCGGTCGCGGTCGCCGCGACGGCGAAGATCGAGGTCGACCACCTCCTTGGTGCCGTTGAGATCGTGGTAGAGGGCCCGGCGGGTCCGGAAGCCGTCGGGCCGGCAGTCGGGGTCGACCTTGACCACCCTGGCTCCGGCCTCGGCCAGGAGCTTGGTGGCCAGCGGACCGGCCCAGTGGGTGCTCAGATCGACCACCAGGCTCTGCGAGCAATCGACCGGGTCCGGCCGATCGGCGCCGTCCCCCCGTTGGTGCTCCCGCCTGTCGCCGTGCTCCCGGTCGTCGTCTTGTCGGTCGCTCTCCCGCCGGTCGCTCTCCTCGCCGAGCCGGGGCAGCGGCCGATAGGGCACCACGGGGAAGCGGAGCTCCTGGCTGGCGGCGGCGAGCGCCTCCGGGCCGAGGTCGGCCCAGGTCGTGGCGGCGGCCGCTTCGAAGGCCGCCCGGTCGTCGTCGGTCACCTCGTCGTGGACCCAACCGCGACCGACCGGGCGAGGCGGGGTCGGGGCCGGCCAGTCCGGCTCGAGCCGGAGGGGGGCCAGCAGCAGCGAGGTCAGGGCGGCGTCGTCCCGTTCGGTCGGGTGGTGTCGGCCGACGGCCCGCTCTGCGGCCCGCCAGTGCGAGCGGGCCAGGTCGATGACGCCGCCCGGCAGGCCCGCCGGCACGCCATCGACGGGGCCGTCTGCCGTCATCGTCCGCTGAAATCGGGCGGGCGCTTCTCGAAGAACGCCAGCAGGCCCTCGGCCCGATCCTCGGACGCTGCGAGCTGGTGGTTCAGATCGCCTTCCAGCCGCAGCCCGTCCCGCAGCGGCAGCTCGCTGCCCCGATGGACCGCCTCCTTGGTCAGCTCCAGCGCCAGCGGGCCCCTGGTCAGCAGCACGTCGACCAGCCGATCGAGCTCCGCTGCCAGGTCGTCCGAGACGGCGAAGAGCAGGCCGAGCTCGGCCGCCCGGCCGGCGTCGAGCTCGGTGCCGAGCAGGGCGAGGGGAACCGCAGCACCCGGTCGAACGGCCCTTGGCAGCCGCTGGGACCCTCCCCATGCCGGCAGGCGGCCGTGGGTTATGTGGTCGAGGGCATAGCTCGAGCGACTGGTACCGATCCGGATATCGGCGGCCAGCACGATCTCGAATCCCTCGCCGCAACACCGACCATCGACCGCGGCGACGACCGGAGGCCGCAGCCTCGACAGGGCCGTTGCCGGGTCGGGCCGGAGCTCGAAGCGGTCGAGATCGGCGGCGGGGCCGGTGCAGAAGTCCCCGCCTCTTGCGGCCAGGGTCACCGCAGCGACGTCCCGGTTCTCGACGAGCGACTCCAGTGCGGTGGCCAGCTCCCGGGCAGTCGTCGAGTCGAGCAGTCCGCCGGGCACGGTCAAGTGGGCGGCACGGCCGCCTCGGGAGAGCTCGAGATCCACGCTGGTCAACTGCATGTCGTACGACGCCGTCGTCGAACCCCGACCACAGCCGGCCAGTGGGTTGGCGTTCCGGTCCGCCCGTCTAGTCGGCGGACTTGGTCTTCTTCGGCTCCTGCAACATCATCGGCGCGCCGTTGCACAGCAGGGTGGCGTCACCCTTCTTGGTCACCAGCACCTGGATGCCGGTGTCCTCGCACTCGTAGCGCTTGCCGACCATGAGGCCGTCGCCTCCCTCCTTGGCCGAGATGTCGCCGTCACCGCCCTTGGTGACGATGACCTCGACCCCGAGGTCTTCGAATGGCATCTTCTCGCCGGGCTTAACTGGCACCGCGTACTCCTTGCTCGCTCAGGATCAAAAGGTACCCCATCGCTGCACCGACGACCCAACTTCCGGACGGCCCGGTCTGGCCGACCCTGCTAAGTTGGCGGGCCAACAGGCCAGTTGGTGGCAGTCGTCGAGATCACGGACCGGGGTTGCAGGGCCACGGTCCAGCACGGGGGGCATGATGAGTGGTGCGCTGGACGGAGTCAAGGTCCTCGATCTGTCGACCCTGGTCCAGGGTCCTCAGGCCGCAGCGCTGCTGCACGATCTCGGGGCGGAGGTGATCAAGGTCGAGCTGCCGGAGGTCGGCGACGTCGGCCGCCACGTCGCGCCCATCGCCGAGGTCGGACACGCTGCGGTGTTCGTTGCCAACAATCGGGGCAAGCGCAGCATCACCCTCGACCTGAGGACACCGGGAGGCAAGCAGGCGCTCGAGCGGCTGGTGGCGCAGTGTGATGTGCTGTTGTCGAACTTCAAGCCGGGCACGCTCGACGAGTGGGGGCTCGGCTACGATCGGCTCTCCACCGTCAACCCTCGCCTCATCTGGGCCGCCGGGTCCTACCTCGGCCCCCGGGGCGACGATGCGGAGCGGGAGGGAGCCGACATGGTGGGGCAGGCCTACGGGGGTCTCATCGCCACCACCGGCGACGACGGCGGGCCGATGACCCCCATCGGTGCCCTCATCGCCGACCACTGCGGGTCCCAGAACCTGTGCAACGGCATCCTGGCCGCCCTCTATGCAAGGGAGCGGACCGGGCGAGGGCAACGGGTCGACGTCTCCCTGGTCGGCGGGCAGATCTGGGCCCAGGCCAGCGAGTACACCCACTACCTCCTCTCCGGGGAGGAGACCGGCCGCTCCAACGGCGGTCATCCGCTGGTCAACGCCCTCTACGGGATCTTCCCGACCGCCGACGGGTACGTGGCCATAGCCGGATGCCCCGAGCACCTGTGGCCGGGCATGCTGCGGGCGGTCGAGCGACCGGACCTCGCCGATCACCCCCGGTTCGGCTCGTACTTCACCACGCCGGAGATCAGGGCCGAGCTGCGGGAGGTGTTCAGCGAGATCTTCTCCGCCAGGACGACCGCCGAGTGGGAGCAGCGGCTGGCCGCAGAGCACCAGCGGTTCGCCCCGGTCCGCAGCCACGCCGAGGTGGCGGCCGATCCCCAGGTGGCGGCCAACGACTACATCGTGACGGTCGATCACCCGGACTGGGGTGAGGTGCGCATGGTCGGTTGCCCGATCACGATGTCCGACACGCCGACCCGGTGGGGGACGGAGGTGGCCGAGCTGGGCCAGCACACCGAGGAGGTGCTCGTCGAGTTCGGGTTCAGCTGGGACGAGATCGGCGAGCTGCGGGACACCGGTTCGCTGTGACCTGAGGTCCTACCGGCCGTCCGATCGGGCCAGCTGGGCCACGAGATGGTCCTCGAAGCGCCGACCGCCGGTCGAGGGATCGGTGAGCGGCTGTGTCGGCCGTGTCGGGCGTGTCGGCCGTGCCGCCTGTGTCGACCGTGCTGGTCGTGTCGGCGGTGCTGGCCGAGGCTGGAGCGGGGTCCTGGGTCCCGGTAGGTCCCGAAGGTCCAACGTCGCCGTCGGCACCGAGCGGAACCAGTCGCCGCGCCGGGAGCCGACGATCGCCCGGAGATCACCGGTCGGGCGACACAGCAGCTCGTAGGCGGCACGGACGGCGATGAAGTCGTCGCCTGTCCCGGTGGTCGCCCCGGCCCCATCGGGGTGGGTCGCCTTGGCCCGGGCCCGGAAGGCCCGGGTCACCTCGCCCTTCGATGCCCCCGGTGACACGCCGAGAATGGCGGCCGCGGTCCGACCATCCATGATGCCGTCCTCCTTGACGGAACTGAGACCGTGTCGGTTGCAACCGACCCGGCACGGCGATCCTTCGCCGTTGTGGTGGTATCGGCCGACGAGGCCGGGAACCTGAGGCCGGGCGCGACGGATCAGCGGTCGAAGTGCTGGTGGTCGACCGGTCCCGAGAACCCGCCACCCCACCGCCAACCGATTGCGGCGAAGGCCGAGGTCACGATGTCGCCCTGGCGGATCATGCCGGGGTGGTAGCTCGTGCGATCGACATGGGCCGACCCTGCGGGCGGGAGAACCGTCGTACCGACGTAGGGGTTCTCGACCGGGTTGATGTCGATCGCTCGACCGTGGGCATGGCGGGACCAGGACGTGCCGCCGGTGACCCGACGGCAGTTGAAGGCGCTGGTGTTGTCCGCTGCCATCGAGGCGAGGTCGTCGCCGCCGAAGGCGTCGATGGGGCGGATGCCGGCGATGGGGAACCGGGCTCGGTACAGGCGACCGAACAACGCTGCGACGTCGTCGGCCACGTCTCGGTGGACGACGAGCGCTCCCCGCTGCGGGTGACCCTGGTAGTCCACGTGGTCGACGACGACCGCCCGCAGGTCCCGGGGATGGACCGGACAGCCGGGTCGCCACGATGCTGCGAGGTCCGAAGGCTCGACCGCCTCGATCGTGGCCCGATAGACCGGGAGGGGCGCAGGCTCGGTCCCGGTCGACGACCGCAGCTCCCGCGACTCCGAGAACAGCACGATCAGATGGGTCCGATCGAGACCTGTCGCCAGCTGGCCGAGCCAGTAGTCGCCGCCGGCCGGGTCGCCGCGGCGGCCGAGCACGTTCCGGTAGACGAGATCGACGAAGCCGGCGTCCGACGCCACACCGAACCGTGACTCGAACTCCCGGCCGACGAGGAAGCTGTCGGCCACCACGAGCAGCGGCACCCCCTCGATCCGCCGACTGACCCAGTAGCCGAACCCCGCAGCGTCCGGCTCGCGTCCGAGCACGGACCGATACAGCCGCCAGATCTCGCCTTCCTCCGGCCGGATCAGCCCTTCGGGCGTCGGCTCGATCGTGATGGCCCCGGCCGGGCCGGTCGACAGGACGACAGCGGCGAGGCACAACAGCCCGATGACCATGATCGCAACGGCAATGCGGGCTCTCGGAAGTGGTGGGGCGGCGGCATCCACTGGGCCATCGTAAACCGTCGCGAACCGCAGGCGGTGGTCGTCGCCACGCCGCTCACTGCATCATGTCGTTGACCCGCTGGATCGCGTCGATGAACTCGTCGACCATGTCGAGGACCACACGGTCGGCGTGCTTCGATTCGTTCATCGATCCAACGATCTGGCCGACGAAGTAGTTCGCCAGCTTGACCGCCCCCTCGTTCTCGGCGTTCATCGCCGCCCGGTCGATCCGGCGGCTGGCCTCGGCGATCAGCATCGGCTGCAAGGGCATGCCGAGGGTGCCGGGTGAGTCCGGACCCTCCCACTCGTCGGTCCAGGCCGAGCGGAGCTGGCGGGCCGGCTTGCCGGTCCGAGACCGGGATCGGAGCGTGTCGGAGGACGTGGCGGTCAGGAACTTCTCCTTCACCGTCGGGTGGGTCTCGGCCTCGAGCGTGGTCAGCCACACCGAGCCGCACCAGACCCCCTCGGCTCCGAGGGCCAACGATGCCGCCATCTGCCGACCGGTGCCGATCCCGCCTGCCGCCAGCACGGGGACCGGAGCCACTGCGTCGACGATCTCCGGCACCAGCACCATCGTGCCGATGTCGCCGGTGTGACCGCCGGCCTCGTGACCCTGGGCGATGATCACATCGACCCCAGCCGCCACATGGCGGACCGCGTGTGACTTCTTGCCGGCCAGGGCCCCGACCTTGACGCCGCTGTCGTGGGCCCGCTCGATCATGTCGGGGGGCGGCGGTCCGAGGGCGTTGACGATGAGCGAGATCGGATGGGAGAACGCAACGTCCATCAGCGGCACCGCCTGGGCGTAGGTCATCGGCGGCTCGGCCTCGCCGGCCCGGGGTGTCTCGTCGTCTCGCGGGGGCAGGGGCGGCACGTGGTACCGCTCCATCATGTCGTCGAGGAAGTCCCGGTGGGCCTGGGGGATCATCTCCGTGAGCGACGACACCGACAGCTCGCCGTCGTCCTTGCCCTCGTACTTGGCGGGGACGATGATGTCGACGCCGAACGGGCGGTCTCCCACCTCGTCGGCGATCCAGCGGAGGTCGATGTCGAGCTGCTCCGGGGTGTGGGCGGCCGCTCCGAGCACGCCGTAGCCGCCGGCCCGGGTCACCGCGGCGACGACGTCGCGGCAGTGGGTGAAGGCGAGAATCGGGAACTCGATGTCCAACATCGCACAGATCTTTGTCTTCATGACCTCCAACCTAGAGCAGTCGCTCGCGGTCGGGAAATGGGCCCACCCCGCTCCGATCGGCCACCGTCCGGCCCGACCGTGGGCCGGATCGCCGGAGCAGGACTACAGGGGCAGGTTGGCCGGGCAGAACCAACCGACCAGCGCACCGTACAGCTCGCTGTAGCCGGTGAGGCTGACGTCGTCCTGCTCGCGAGCGCTCAGTTCGGCGTCGTAGCTGGTGACGATGGCGACCCCGAAATCCTCGGTGGTCATCTCGGTGTCGGTGTTGTCGCAGGCCCGGGACTGCAGCTCGTCGACCCGCTCGTCGCTGAGCCCGGCCACGAAGGACTCGGCCTCGGCCGAGACGCCGTCCACGTCGGTCACCACGGCCCGGAACTGCTCGACTGCGGTACCGTCGGCCGGAGGTGCGACCAGGCCGTCCAGGTCCGGGAGGTTGTTCGGGCAGAAGAATCCGATCAGCGACCCGTACAGGATGACCCAATCGTCGAGCTCGACCGTGGCCTGCTCGTCGTCGGTGAGCTCGTTGTAGGCCGCGATGCCCTCCACGCCGAGCTCGGTGTCGTTCATGCCAGGGGCGACCCTGCTGCAGGCGTCCGCTGCCAGCTCGTCGATCCGGATCGGTTCGACGGCTCCGACGAAGCCATGGACAGCCTCGCCGAGGTCCGGCAGCGTCGGGGCCAGGGCCTTGAACGACACGGCCTCGGGACTCGCCACCGCAGTGGTCGACGTCGACGAGGTGGCCGTGACATCCGTCGTCGGCGCTACGGGAGCAGTGGTGGCCGGCTCGGAGGTCGGGTCCGGGACGATCGTGGCGGACTGGAGCTCAGCCTCGCCGCCGTCGCCGCTGCAGGCGACG
>JAHELU010000053.1:7776-24902 GCA_024644005.1 Acidimicrobiales bacterium
GCTCGCCGTGATACAGAGCCCCAGGGCTCGCCGTGATACAGAGCCTCAGGGCCGGCCCTGATACCGGGCCGTGGTCCGTGCGCTCGGGCGGGTCAGCGGCCGGGGCTCGCCATCGGCCTCGGGGTCGAGGGTGCCCGATCGGCCGGCGGGGCCGCCGGGTGCCCATCCGCTGCAGACGAGCCGGGGGCAGCGGCGGTCGGCTCGTCGGGTTCGCCGCCCTGGACGAAGTAGACGGCCGCCACCCGGTCGATCAGCCGGTCGTCGAGTCGTAGCTCGAGGCCGTCGTACCCGCAGACGCCGATCGCCAGCTCGCAGAAATCGACTGCGACGTATGGTCGCAGCTCGCCGACGTTGGTCTTCGTGAGGCGCGAAAGGTGGGCCGCCGACGCCGAGGTGACCTCCAGGCCGAATCGCTTCGCGGCCCGGGCCAGGATCCAGTTGAACGCCGAGTCGGAGCAAGCTCCGACGTAGACCTTGTTGCGGAGCCGGCGGAGGAAGGCATCGTCACCGAGCGAATGGGGGTCGATGTTGGTCGAGATCACCAGCTTCAGCTCGAACGGCACCGTGAACTTCGTCCCCGTGTTCGGCCGGAGGAAGTCGACGCCCCGCGACATCGGCACGATCCATCGGTTGAGGATCTCGTCCGGGCTGGCGGTCTGACGGCCGAAGTCGTCGACCACCAGGATGCCGTTGTTGGCCAGGAGCTGGATCGGCGCGGCGCTGAGGCCGGATACCGCGTCGTACTGGAGGTCCATCATCGCCAGCGTCAGCTCACCGCCGACCATGACCAGCGGCCGCCTGCACAGGACGTAGCGAGGATCGAGGCCAGCAGGCTGGTCCGCATCCGCCTCGTGCAGCGACGGATCGTAGACGGAGATGATCTGCCCATCGGCTTCGATGAACCGGGGGATCAGTACCCGATCGGAGAAGAACCGGATCATCCGCTCGGCCAGGCTGGTCTTGCCCGTCCCCGGAGGGCCGTAGAAGAAGATCGCCCCGTCGCTCAGGAAGGCCGGGCCGATCTGGTCGAGGATCGAGTCCTCGAGCACCAAGTCGCTGAAGGCCTCCTTGGTGAGGGTCCGGGTCAGCGTGATCTCGGCTTTCTGCAGCTGGACGAGGGTCTTGTAGTCGGGGAGGGGCACCGGCATGCTGGAGACGTGCCGGCCGGACTTCATGCGCTCAGCGGTCAACCGGTGGCCCTGCTCGGTCAGGCCGATGCGGTAGTCCCGGCCCTCGACACCGTGATACTCGAGTAGGTTCTTCTGCCGCAGGCTCTCCGCCAGTTCATCGCCCACAGCGTGGGAGATCGACAGCTCGTCGGCCGCTCGGCTGACCGTGGTCAGCCGGTCGGTCAGGATCCTGCGGAGGAACAGGTCCTCGACGAGGCCCTCCGAGATGCCGAGCTCGCTCACCTTGCCGGGAGCCTGGAGAAGACTGTACGCATCTGGTCCTAACGCCATGGTCCTCGGTATCGGACGATCGGCGACGATGCCTTACCGGTTTTCCGCTTCGGGCGTGGTTTGCTCAGTATCGCTTGCCGGTGGCCGACTGGGCCGAACGGGCCTGGTACAGCTGGCCGGCCAGGACCTGCTCGGCGGCGGGGTCGGTTCCCCCCTGGCGGCGGTAGAACAGGGCCAGCCTGGCCAGGGCGGCGTGGACCTTGTCGAAGTACGGGCGCTGGGAGCGGGGCAGGGCCCTTCTGGTGGCCAGCATCCGCTGCCAGTTGCCGAAGATGCCGACCTCTGCGGCGGTGAGGCCGTACCGCTGGGCCAGCATCGGGACCAGGGCGATGAACTTCCGTTGCTGATCACGGCGGATCAGGAGGACGGTGATGACGGCCGCCATGAACAGCCCTATGAAGCAGAGCGCGGCGATCCCGATCGCGCCCTGATTTCCCGTCTGTCCGGCATAGGTGAGCGAGCCGTTCCAGGCAGCGTGACAGGCCACGGCGAGCCCGTAGCCCCAGAAGGCGTTGGCTGCCACCGACTGCCGTCGAGCCACCGCCAAGCCGATGGCCAGGCCGGTCCAGGCCGAGAAGAGCGGGTGGGCGAACGGGGTGAGGAGGGCCCGCAACACGAAGACCTGGGTGAGGATGCCCTGCTCGAGCGCGTCAGCGAAGTAGAGCACGTCCTCGATGACGGCGAAGCCGAGCGCCACCCAACCCGCATAGACGATGCCGTCCATCACCCCGTCGATCTCGCGGCGACGCAGCGCCCAGTAGATGCCGAGCCCCTTCATGAGCTCCTCGATGAGCGGTGCCGAGGCGACGGCGGCCCACTCCTCACCGACGGTCAGCGCGACGACCGAGTTGACGACGCCGGATACGAACCCGGCCACGGCCGCCCCCCAGAGCACGGCGTGGATCCGCGACGATCGCGGCTCTGGCTCCACCCGGTCGAGCCACGTCAGCACCGGCAGGACGATCGCCAGCGGGACGACGCCGAGCACCGCTCCGACGAGCGTGACACCCGGCGAGTAGACGAGCAGGAGGAGCATGAACAGTGTCGTGCCAACGAGGCCGATGAGGACCGGCACGCTCAACCACGACGGCAGCCGTGGCTTCGCCTCGGTGGCCTCGCTGATGTGGGCCGTCCAGGCCTCGCCGTCCCACCATCGCCACGTGCCCATGTGCCACGGGTCGATGTACCAACCCGGGGGGTGAGCGGCCACCGAAACCGCCGGGTCGTGGGGAGTCATGGCGCCATTGTCGCCGGTTCCGGCCGGACCCGCACTGCGACGAACCGCCTCCGGCCGGCGCTACGCCGTCGGGCTCGGGACCGCCACGGCCGCTTCGCGCTCGAGTGCTTCGTCGAGCACCCCGTCGCCCCCGGCGCCGATGCTGCGCAGCTCGTTGACGATCGACGCGGCGATGTCGGCCGACGTGAGGGTGAAGTACTGCGCCCAGGCGAGGACCCCGAGGAACTTGCAGGCATCCTCCGCCACCAGGGACCCCTGCTCGTCGAGGCCGGGTACGCCGACCTGATCGGCGACGACCGAGGCCCCGAACGCCACGACGGAGGCCAGCAGCAGCTCGGACCGGGTGCGGCGGATCTCTCGTCGCTGGGTGCCGACCCACCAGGCTGCCACGAGGAGATAGCAGAGGTAGATCACCGGCTTCGAGAGGCCGAGGAGGGGCTCGACCGCGACATGGAGCTGGAAGAGGTCGTCGAGGAGGAGGACGGTCGACAGCACCGCCCCCCGACCGAGCAGTGCTGCGGCGTCGGCCCTCCCGCCGTACCGGGCCACCCACGCCCCGAAGAACCCCGTGGCGGCGCCGGTCGTCCAGCCGAGAACGCCGAGATTGGAGACCAGTCCGGTGTACCACGGGACCTCGTTCAGGCTGTTCGGGTCGAGCAGCAGTTGCTCGTAGGGGACCCGACGCTGCAGGGCGAGCCCGAGCAGTATCGTCAGACCCACCAACCAGATGGCGGCCAGTGGGAGCAGCGGCCGCAGGCGCGACAGGCCGGTCCTGTTCGTGCGCCGTTCAGCCATGCCGTCTGATCGGCCAGCCCGGGCCGCCGGTTTAGCCGATGGCAGTGCTAGAGGGACTCCGTGACATAGGGCCACACCACGAGTCCGAAGGCCCCGAGAGCGACCCCGACGAAGGCCAGCTTCGCCACCCGCCGGGCCAGGCCGGCCGCCACGAGGAACACCGCCAGGGCTGTCAGGAGCATCGGCCAGTTGTCGGCGAACCAGTTCATGGCGTCAAATGCTAGGGCTGGGCGGACGTTCCGCCGGCCATGGTCGTACCGCCCGAGATGGCCGACCCGACGATGGCCGTCCGGTTGGCCCGATGCCACCACGGTTGAACGCCGGCACACTACGGTTGGCTCGGCGCTCTCGGGACCCAGCGGTGCGGAGAACGGAGCTGAATCAGGTGACAGGGCTTCCACGTCCGGTCGTGGTGGCAGCCGGCCTCGTGCTCGGGGCGTGTGCTGCCGGCCCCGGGGGCGACGGGGTCGACGGATCGGCCGGGCCGTCGACGACCACCGCCGGAGCCATCACCACGATCACCACCACGGCGCTCCCGCCGTCCACCGCGGTGCTGGTGATCGAGACCCCGCCGGTCGACCGATCGTTGGTGCGCGTCTCGGCCGGGCAGGACTGGCAGCCGTTCGCCACCTTCGCCGGGGTCACCCTCCACCACCCCTCGAACCGGGTCGAGCGAGTCGGCTTCCACCAGTCGAGCCACGACGGTGCCCGCCAGCTGGTTCCAACCGCCACGGCGGTCGATCCGCTGACCCTGGAGACGAGGGAGCGGGGCACCGGTTCGAGGACCGCCGCCGACATCGTGGTCGAGCCGGGAACCGAGATCAGGGCGCCCGTGACCGGCACCGTGGTCCGGGCCGGCGGGTACGTCCTGTACTGCGAGCACGATGACGACTTCGCCGTGATCGAACCGGACAGCCACCCCGGCTGGGAGGTCAAGGTGCTCCACATCAGCGGTGTCGCAGTCGATGCCGGGGACCGGGTCGAGGCCGGGGTCACGGTGCTGGCGCCGTCCGCCACGCCCCTGCCGTTCGACTCCCAGGTCGACGAGTTCACCGCCGAGCCGTCGTGGCCCCACGTCCACATCGAGCTGGTCGACCCGTCGATCCCCGATCGGCCGTCACGAGGAGGGGGTTGCTGAGGCCGGTCGATTCAGCCGTCGGCGAGCAGCGTCCGGCGCTCGCTCTGGATCACGGTGATTTCGCAGTCGGTTGCGCCGGGGATCGGGTCCTCGGGCAGGAGCACGACCTCCCGGACTTCTCCGGGGAGGAGACCGGCCACGTCGGCCAGCGCCTCGACCGGCGGGCCGTCGTCGGCGGTCAGCCGGGCCTGCACGAGGTAGTCGACGGTCATCAGACCCCGATTGGTGATCGAGATCACGAAGACGTCGTCGCCGGTCACCGCCTCGAGGCAGCCGATGGTCAGGGGCGACTCCAGGTCGTCGATCGCCAGCAGCTCGCCCGGGTACGCCCGCTGGGGCGATTCCGGCTCGTCGGAGACCTGATCGGTGACCGGCGTCGCCTCTTCGTTGCCGAGCAGGCTGTAGAGGGCCACTACACCGAGCAGAACCACCAGCGCGACCGAGAGGCCGAGCACCGATCGCTTCAGGTACAAATCGGCAGACTGCACACAGCCAGTATCGCCTGTGAGCGGGTCGATGCACCCTCGGGCTCGGCCCCGGCGGAGGGGGAGTGGCTAGGCTGTCGTGTGTGGTTTCGCCGACCAGCTCCACCAGGACACCGCGAGTTCTCCTCGGCCGGAGCGGATCGGAGCTGCCCTTCAGCCTGCTGGCGGACGGCATCCGCCGGGAGGGCTATCCGGTCACCGAGCGGGAATCGTCGCCCGTCGGGGCCCACAGCACCGGACGGGCGGCCCAGGACGTCCTCAACAACGTCGACATCGCCTTCCTGGTGATACGGGAGGCCGACAGCGCCGACGTCGGCGGCCCCGTCAAGCCGTTCCAGCGGATCATCCGCGAGGCCGGAGTCATGCAGGGGAAGATGGGGATGGACCGCGTGGTGCTCCTCGTCGAGGACTCGGCGGATGGGTTGTCGGCCGACACCGGGGTGAGCCAGATCCGGTTCCCGCCCGGCCGTCCGGATACCGTCCTGGAGGAGGTTCTCGACAAGATCAAGGCGGCCTTCCCCGGCAAGGAGCGCGACCTCCACGAGCGGGAGCCGATACCGGACCAGGCGAGGTCGGATGCACTGCGAGTGCCATGGATGTTGGTGGCGGTGGTGTTGTTCGCTGCCGCCGTGCCGCTGTTCCTGGCCTTCCGGGCGCTGGCCGGCAACAATGACGAGGCATCCGTCGAGACGGTGTCGGTGACCCAGGTCACGTCGGTGGCCGATGGACTACGGAACCGCTCGTCGTTCTCGAGCGCCGGTAATGCTCCCGACCCGGGGCCCCCGGCCGGTCCCGATTCCAGTCAGGACGACTCGGCGCTCGGCGCTTCGCCCGGAACCACAGCGGCGGCCGGGCCGGCGCCGTCGCTCGGAGGGTCGAACGAGCTCTTCCCGTCGACCTGTTCGATCGAGGTGACCAGGGACTCGCTCCTCGACGATGTCACCGAATGCGACGGAGCCGGACAGCTCGTTCTGGACGGCAGCGCTGGACCGTGGCACAACGACATCGCGGCACTGGCGGTCGATGAAGGCGTGATCGGCGAATTGCTCTACGAGCCCCGAGGCGGCAGAGCGGAGGCCGTTCAGCTCACGCCGGGCACCGTGGTCCTCGACCCGGCCAAGTCCAGCTACGGAGTGCAGCGACTGACCTTCCGGTTCGGCGCCAACAGGCAACACGTGCACCTGATGCAGGACACCTACCGTGGCGGTGCGGTGGCCACGCTCACGTTCACCCTCGACGAGTAGCACCGTCGCTACGATCGGACCCTGGCCGCATCGGCCACGAGCAGGAGGAGACGGCCATGACGCTGCAGCACCCGATCGTGTCACCGGGGTGGCTCGTCGAGCACCACTCTTCGGTGCAGGTGGTCGACGTCCGCTGGTCGATGGACGCGGGGCCCAAGCTCGACGACTACCTGGCCGGGCACATCCCGGGAGCGGTCTTCGCCGACCTGGACCGGGATCTGTCCGATCCCCCGGGGCTGCGGGGCCGGCACCCGCTGCCGAGCCCCGAGCGTTTCGCCGCAGTCAGGGCCGCCCTCGGGCTCGCCACGGTACCGGTCGTGGCCTACGACGACCAGAGCGGGGCCGTGGCCGGACGGCTGTGGTGGATGCTCGACGCCATCGGGCATCCCTGTGCAGTCCTCGACGGGGGGATCCAGGCCTGGCCGGGTGAGCTCGAGACCGGGCCGGCGGCGTCCGCTCCGGCCGACGACGTTGCGGCGACCCCGGTCGCCCCCGTCCCCTGGCCCGCCGACCGGTTCATCGAGGCGGATCAGGTCGAAGCGGCGATCGCCGATGGCTCGGTGCTGGTCGATGCCAGGAGCGCCGAGCGGTTCGACGGTCGTCCCAACCCGATCGACGCCAGGCCGGGCCACATCCCCGGTTCCGTCTCGCGGCCGTGGACCGCCAACCTGGGCTCGGACGGCCGATTCCTTGCGCCCGACGTACTGCGGGAGCAGCTCGCTGCGCTCGGCATCGAACCAGGTCGGTCGATCATCGCCAGCTGCGGATCGGGGGTGACCGGGTGCCACGACCTGCTGGCGGCGCGATCGGTGGGGATCGCCGGCGGCCGCCTCTACACCGGCTCGTGGTCGGAGTGGTCGCTCGATCCCGACCGACCGGTTGCCACGGCGCCCGACCCCGGACGGGACGAGGTCGACCGCTGAGCGGGCGGCCGATCGGCCATCACGACGATCTGCGAGGCGGCCGGCGGGGCTCCAGCAGCAGGCCGGCCTCGACGAGCTGACGGCCCTCCAACGGCAGCGTGACCGTCGACCCGTCCTTGAACCGCACGTGACCGGACCGCGCGCCCAGGTCGACCTTCTCGATGTCGGCGATCTCGAAGCTGCGCTGCCGCCGGCCCGCTTTCACCGTGAACGTGGCACGGTCGATCAGGACGGCCGATCGCCGGGATCGAAGCCAGTACCACAGGGCACCGAGGCCGAAGATGGTGGCGAGCACGAGCGACAGCACCATCATCCACCGGTCGACGATGATCGCTTGCACGCCGAAGAACGCAGCGATCGCTGCGCAGGCCACGGACAGGTAGGGCACCGACTGCGACCGGAGCACCGCCGGTCCGACGGTCATGACCCGACCTCGCCTGCCGTCCGTTGCCCGCCGACGGGCCCCTGGGCACCGCCGGGTCCAGCCAGATCGTACGTGGCGATCGTGCAGCCGACGGCGAAGATGGGGATCGGGGCGTAGAAGTGGACGGTCCCGGTGGCCCCGCCGGCGGCCCCGCTGACCGCGACGAAGGTCCTGATCTCGAACCCGCCCTGGCCGGCATCCCGGTAGATCGCACCGTCGTCGTAGTCGAGCAGGGCCGACCGATCGTTCCTCGTCCAACGGTCGAGGAACTCGCGGTCCCACCGCTCGTTGATCTTCCCCGAGTCCGGCGTTGCCGGCCAGTGGGAGATGCCGCCCGTGCCGACGAGAGCGATGCGCTCGGGGACGGCGTCGGCCGCCGCCCGCAACGACTCACCGAACGTCCAGGCCCGGTGCAGCGGTGTCAGCGGTGGACCCTGGCAGTTGATGTTGGCGGGGACCACCGGGAGGTCGTAGTCCGGGGTCAGGAAGTGGAGGGGGACCATGATGCCGTGGTCGAACTTCCACTCCTCGGCGTACGACACGTCGCTGTGATGCATCACCCGCTCGATGAGCCGGCGGGACAGGTCGCGGTCGCCGGGGACCCTGACCCGGTCGATCCCCAACCACTCCGGATCTTCGATCGGGCCGTCGTAGAAGTCGGCCATCCCGATGGCGAAGCTCGGCATGTTGTTCATGAAGAAGTTGGCGAAGTGCTCGGCCGCCACCACGATCAGCGCGTCGGGCTCGGTTCGACGCATGGCCGCCGCCATCTCGTGGTAGGCGGCGTAGAACCGATCCCTGACCTCGGGATCGGCCCGGTCCGATCGACCGGTGATGCCCGGTGCGTGGCTGGCGACGCCGGCGAAGACCAGGGCCATCACTGTCCTCCCGCTCGTTCGGCTGCTGCTCCGGGCGGCGCCGGGGCCTGGCCGAGCTCGGCGCTGTGCGCGTCGACGCCTTCGTAGCCCGTCACGGCGTACACGCCCTCCCTCACCGGGCCGTGCCGCTCGACGCCGTCCCGCATTGCCTGGAGGTAGTCGGACCACTCGATCTTGTGGAGCGCGGCGAAGTGCATGAGGATCTGGCCGTTGACGCCGAAGTGGAACAGCAGGCCGATGTCGGGCTCGATCAGGGCAGCCCGCTCCTCCTCGGTGAGCTCGTACGGGTCGAGCACGGCCGAGCGATCCTCCCGGTAGCGGGCCTGGAGCTCTTCGCTGCGGTTGAGCTCGAACAGGAACTTCTGGACGTAGTACAGGCTCATGGGTGGCGTCGATCTCGTGAGGTCCCTCGGCGGTGCGATGGACGGGCGGTGAGTAGCTCGGGCTGCATCAGGTGAAGGCGATCTCGAATCGGCCGAGCTGGTTGTAGTCGGCGACGAAGACGTCACCTGGGCGGATGTCGACCGGTCGGGTGAAGGAGCCGGCCAGGATGGTCTGACCGGCCTCGAGCCTGAGTCCCTGCTGGGCGTAGCGCCTCGCCAGCCAGACGATGCCGTTGGCCGGGTGCTCCAACACCCCGGCTGCGACGCCCGTTTCCTCGACGATGCCGTTGCGGGAGAGCAGGGCCGCCACCCAGCGGAGGTCGACCTCTCTCGGTTGGACCCGGTGGCCCCCGATGACGATGCCGGCGTTGGCGGCGTTGTCCGAGATCGTGTCGATCACGGTACGCGTCCTCCCCGTCTCGGGGTCTATCCGGTGGGAGCGGGCAGCGATCAGCTCGAGCGCCGGGACGACGTGGTCGGTGGCGGCCAGGACCTGGTCGACCGTGTGGTCCTCACGCTCGAGGTCCCGGCCGAGGACGAAGGCCAGCTCGACCTCGAGCTTGCCGTCGGTGAAGCGGGCCGCCTCGAGCTCGGCGCCGGCCTCGAAGACCATGGTGTCGGTGATGAAGCCGGAATCCGGCGTGTCGATGTTCATCGCCGCCTGCATCGCCCTCGAGGTCAGCCCGATCTTGTGCCCGACCAGGGTCTCGCCCCGCTGGAGGCGGATCTTCTCCCAGTGGGCCTGTACCCGGTAGGCATCGTCGATCGTCATGTCCGGGTGGAGCAGCGTGGTCTGGGTGACCTGGCGCCGATCACGCTCGGCCCGGTCGAGCCGTACGGCCTCCCCGGCTGCCTGCTCGTCGGTCAGGACCACCGCTCTGCCGACCGTGCTCATCGCCTCTCACCCATCGTCTGTGCTCATCGTCGGGTCCCCATCGTAGTGTCAGCCTCCGCTTCCGTCTCGGCCGGGTCTCGGCCAGCATCGAACGGAAGAGTCGGCTCGCGGCCTCGGTCACCTCGGTGGGGGACGGTACGATTCGGAGTCAGCCGACTCCGTGCCGGTGGATCTACGCCGGCGAGCGGGGAGGTCGACATGGCCCACATCGTGATCGAGCACCCCGACAACCTCGGCGGCCCGGCGTCCGTGCAGCGGCTCGTCGACGACGTGCATCGAGCGGCCCACGCCCATCCGAGGCTGGCGACGGCCGGGCTGCGGACGCGGGCGGTCGGCCGTGGTGAGTACCGATCGCAACCACATCCGTCACGCACTCGAGGAGCACGATGGTCAGTAGCACCGATTTCGACACCAACGTGGCCGACGCCGCGGCGGCCCTCCGCCGCTTCGCCGACGCGCCGACCGCCCACCTGATCGACGGGCGATCGGTGGCCTCGGAGACCGGCGAGACGTTCGACGACCACTCGCCGGTCGACGGCACGTTGCTCGGTCGGATCGCGAGCGGCGGAGCAGCCGATGTCGACGCCGCCGCAGCGGCCGCCGCGGCCGCCTACCGCTCCTGGAGCCGCACACCGGGACCCGAGCGGAAGGCCGTGCTGCACCGCGTCGCCGACGGGATAGAGCGGCGGGCCCGGGAGATCGCGCTGGTGGAGTCGATCGACACCGGCCAGGCCATCCGGTTCATGAGCAGCGCAGCCGTACGGGGGGCAGCCAACTTTCGGTACTTCGCCGATCAGGCCCCTGCCGCAGCGGACGGGAGGGCGCTACCGACGCCGACCCACCTCAACTACACCTCCCGACGGGCCATCGGGCCGGTCGGGGTCATCACCCCGTGGAACACACCGTTCATGCTGAGCACGTGGAAGATCGCCCCGGCGCTGGCCGCCGGGTGCACCGTGGTCCACAAGCCGGCCGAGTGGAGTCCACTGACTGCGAGCCTCCTGGCCGAGATCGCGCTCGAGGCGGGGCTGCCGCCGGGCGTCTTGAACGTGGTCCACGGGTACGGCGAGACGGCGGGCAAGGCGGTGACCGAGCACGAAGCGGTCAAGGCCGTCGCGTTCGTCGGCGAATCGGTGACCGGCTCGATGATCCAGGCCCAGGGGGCGCCCACCCTGAAACGGGTCCACTTCGAGCTCGGTGGCAAGAACCCCGTCATCGTGTTCGCCGATGCGGACCTCGAACGTGCGCTCGACGCCGTCATCTTCATGATCTACAGCCTGAACGGTGAGCGCTGCACGTCGTCGAGCCGGGTGCTGATAGAAGCCCCGATCTACGATCGGTTCACCGAGCAGCTGGCCGAGCGGATCATGTCGATCCCGGTCGGTCACCCGCTCGACCCGGAGACGGTGGTCGGCCCGCTCGTCCATCCCCGGCACTGCGAGAAGGTCCGGTCATACGTCGCTCGGGCCGAGGCGGCCGGTGCCACCGTCCACGCCGGTCGCCGCCCCGATGGTGGGGGGAACGACGGCTCGTCGAACTACGTCGCCCCGCTGCTGTTCGCCGGGGCCGACAACTCGATGGCCATCGCCCAGGAGGAGATATTCGGGCCCGTGCTGACCGCCATCCCGTTCGCCGACGAGGCCGAGGCGGTGTCGATCGCCAACGACGTCGCCTACGGCCTGGCCGGCTACCTGTGGACCGCTGATCTGGCCCGAGCCCACCGCGTGTCGGATGAGCTGGAGGTCGGCATGGTCTGGGTCAACTCCCAGAACGTGCGCCACCTGCCGACCCCGTTCGGAGGCACGAAGCGCAGTGGCATCGGCCGCGACGGTGGCGACTGGAGCTTCGAGTTCTACATGGAGACCAAGAACGTGGCCATCGCCCTCGGCGAGCACCCCATTCCCAAGCTCTACCGCTGAGGTCCGGCTCTCGGCCCCCCGGCGGGCTGCTACAGCTATGGCGGGGTGCTCAGATCGGCAGCTCGACGACCAGGCCTCGCCTGGACGGTACCCGCTGGCCGGGCAGGATGACGCCGGTCAGGTTCAGCGGATCGCTGCCACAGACCGTGACGGTTCGGCCGCTCTTTCCCGCACGGCGGATGGCCTTCAGGCCCTCGACCGCTTCCGGCAGGGCGAACTGCTCGCCGCTGAACCCCTTCACGAAGCGGCCGCCGAGGACGAGGCCTCGGTCCTCCAACCGGCGGAGCGCCCACTGCAGGTCCCGCCACGGCACGGCCAGGCTCTCGGTTGCCACCAGGTCGTAGAACAGCACCCCCCACCGCTGGAGCAGCTGGTCGGCCACCGCCTCCACCAGTTCGTGGCGATCGCCGACGTCGCCGTCGGTCTCGTTCCCGATCCCGGACGAGGAACCGATGGCATCGGGGTCCTGGGGCGCCACCCCCGGGACCAGGGACCACCGGCCGGCGGCGCTGGTCGAGCCGAGATCGGTTCTGCGGAGTCGGGACAGCGAGCGCTGCCGCCGGCCGGAACGGCGCCGGCCGTCGGTCAGCGAGCGAATGGCCTCGAACCCGTCCGCGGTGACCAGGCCACGAGCGACGCCGTCCCACAGCGCCGCCTCGACGTCGCTCACGACGCGACCGGTGTCGGTCGCCAGCTCCGCGGCGAAGCGAGGGCCGTGCCGATCGAGCGCATCGACGATCTCGGCCACCGCCCCGGCGCAGGGAATCGGCGGATCGGCATCGCCCCTCGCTGCCGGCAGCAACCAGGGCAGGTCCTGGCGGTAGACGATGCTGATCGGTGTCGCCTTCGACGGCCCGGCGCCACGGCGGTCGGGGTCGTCCATCGAACGGGGGGAGAGCCGAAGCCACTGGACCTCGCCGTCGTGGCACAGCCGGTCCATCCAGTGCTGCTCGTAGCCTGAAACCCTGGCGCGGAGCAGCTCCGGTTCCCACGAGGCCACCGCCGCAGCCCATCCCTGCAGCTGCTCCAGCACGCGGCCGAGTCCGACCGGGGACGTGGTCTGGCTGCCGGGCGCCACGTGCTGCCACCGGGTCAGGAAGCGGACGAATTGCTCCGGTGAGGCCGGTTCGACCGATCGTCGGCGGGTGGAGCGGGAGCGGCCGTGCATCCTGGCCAGCAGCCGGCGGGAGCACCACTCGATCCCCCCGTCGCCGTCGCCTGGGGGCCCGCCATCGGCGTGCGGCCCGCCATCGCCCTCGGGGTCGAGGCCCGTCGGGGTGAACCGGCCCTGGATCGCCGACCCCTCGGCCTCCAGGGTGGCCAGCCCCACCCGGAACGGCGTGGTGGCGATCCCGGTCTCGGCCTGCAGCGCATCGGCGGTGATCGGTGACAGCAGCTCGAGGTGGCCCCGCAGGACGGTGGCGGCGACCTGCTCGGGGAAGAGCTCATCGCTCGGCTGGCCGCTCACCAGCACCTCGACCGCCTCCCGGGACTCCACGGCGAACCACCGCTCCCCGAGTCCCGGCTGCTCGTCGCCGGCGTCGCGACGCTTGCCGGTGGGCGAGGCCACAACCTCGCTGCGATCGTCGCCGGTGAGCCGCCCCGCCCGGCCTCTGGCCGCCAGCTCGTCGAACATGGTCCGCCACTGCTCCCGCGCCCGCAGCACGACGACGTCCCGCAGCAGGTCGTGCAGCTCGTCGGCGTTGCGAGGATCAGGGGTCAGCTCGGCCCTGACCTGGGCGATGGCGTCCGGGTGGAGCGAGCCGATGTCTGACAGGTCGACCGGCAGCCCCCGCCGGATCGGGGCGGCATGGCTCCGCCGCTCCGGCAGCTCGCCGTCGTCGAGGAACGCATAGGGTCTGGCGGTGAGGATCTCGTGGGCCAGGACGGACGGCTCGGTTGTGTCGACACAGGTCAGCCGGACCTCACCTCGACCGAGGGCCCGCCAGAGCTCGATCAGCCCATCGGTGTCGAGTCCTTCGGTCAGGGTGTCGTGGATGGTCTGGCGGACCACGGGGTGGTCGGGGATGGTGACCGGTCCCGTGACGTTCTCCTGGCACGCTGCGGCGTCCGGGAACAGTGCGGCCAACAGGTCGTCGCTCTCCATGCGCTGGATCGGTGGCGGGTTCCGCTTGCCGTTGCGCATCCGCAGCACGATCAGCGACCGGTTCAGGTTCCACCGCCACCTCGACTGGAACGCCGGCTGGTCGAGGACGGCCTGGGTGAGGGTGCCCCGGATGGTGTCGGGCCGCAGGTAGTGCTGGACGTCGGTGAGGGGAAAGGAGTGGTGGGGGCCGAGGGAGATGACGACGGCATCGTCGCTGGCGGCGGCCTGGAGCTCGAAGTTGAACCCGACGCAGAACTTCTTGCGAAGGGCGTAGCCCATCGCCCGGTTGATCCGTCCGCCCAGCGGGGAGTGGATCACGAGCTGCATCCCGTCCGCGTCGTCGAAGAACCGCTCCATCACCAGATCGGTCGAGGTGGGCAGCAGACCGAGGACGGCCCGACCGGTGGCCAGGTAGGCGACGATGAGCGCCGCGGCGTCGGTGCCGAGGCCGGTCTGGCTCACCAGCTCGGCCGCCGCTCCACGAGGATCGTCACGATCGAGATGATCGGCAACCGTTGCGCGGAGCCGGGACACCTCCTCCGAGAGCTCGGCCGTGCGGGCCGGGGCCTCGCCGGTCCAGAACGGCACCGTCGGCGGGGCGTCGCCGGCGTCGACGACGCGGACCTCGCCGCCGGTGACCTGACGGATCCGCCACGAGTTGGTGCCCAGCAGGAAGATGTCGCCGGCCATCGACTCCATGGCCCAGTCCTCGTTGACCGTGCCGATGAACGTCTCGTCGGGCTCCATGATCACCCGCATGTCGTAGATCTCGGGGATGGCGCCCCCCGAGGTCAACGCGACGTACCTGGCCCCCCGACGACCCCGGAGCTCGCCGTTGACCCCGTCCCGGTGGACCCAGGCCGCCCGTCGACCCCGGCCGGTCATGATCCCGTCGCTGACGAGATCGAGCACCTCGTCGAAGCGCTGTCGATCGAGGTGCTCGTACGGCTTGGCCCGTCGGATCAGCCGATACAGGTCGTCGGCCCGCCAGTCCTCGGCCCCGGCCTCGGCCACGATCTGCTGGGCCAGGATGTCGAGCGGGGCCACGGGCGGCTCCACGACGTCGAGCCGGCCGGCCCGCACGGCGGCCAGCAGCGCAGCGCACTCGACCAGCTCGTCCCTGGTGAGCGGGTAGAGCCGACCCCTCGGCGTGCCGTGGCGGGTGTGGTTCGAGCGGCCGACCCGTTGGAGGAACGTGGCGATCGACCGGGGCGACCCGATCTGGCACACCAGTTCCACCGGGCCGACGTCGATACCCAGCTCGAGCGACGCTGTGGCCACCAGCGCCTTCAGGTCCCCGGCCCGCAGCCGCCGCTCGACCCGATGCCGTCGATCCTTGCTCAGGCTCCCGTGGTGGGCCGCGACGACGTCTTCACCGAGCCGCTCGCCCAGCTGGTGAGCCAAGCGCTCCGCCAGGCGGCGGGTGTTGACGAACACGAGCGTGGTCCGGTGATCGGCCACCAGCTCGGCGATGCGGTCGAGCACCTGGTCCATCTGGACATGCGATGCCACCGCCTCCAGCTCGCTGTCCGGCAGCTCGAGCTCGAGATCGAGCGACCGCTGGTGCCCGCCGTCGACGATCGCGCAGTCGACGGTGCCGTCCCGGCCGGTACGGGTGCCGACGAGCAGTCCGGCCACCGTCTCGATGGGCCGCTGCGTGGCCGACAGCCCGATCCGGACCGGGGCCGCGTCGCAGACGTGGTGGAGCCGTTCGAGCGTGATCGCCAGATGCGAGCCCCGCTTGTCGCGGGCCATGGCGTGGATCTCGTCGACGATGACGGTTCGGACGCTTCGCAGGGTCTCACGGCTCCTGGCCGCCGTGACCAGCAGGTACAGCGACTCCGGGGTGGTGACCACGAAGGTCCGCGGCCTGCGGATCATGGCCTGGCGCTCGCCGGGCGGGGTGTCCCCGGTGCGGACCCCGATCGTCAGGTCCGGGCGGGCCAGGCCCATCTCGGCTGCCAGCTCGGCGATCTCGGCCAGCGGCCGCTCCAGGTTCTCGGCGATGTCGACCGCCAGCGCCTTGAGCGGGGAGACGTAGACCACGCTGGTGCCGGACGGCTCCTGCCCGGCTGCGTGCTCCAGGTACAGCCGGTTGATGGCCATGAGGAACCCGGCCAGCGTCTTGCCGGACCCGGTCGGAGCGGCGATGAGCGTGTGGCGGCCGGCGGCGATCGGCGGCCAGCCCCGGAGCTGGGGTGGGGTCGGTCCGTCGAACCTGGACCGGAACCATCGGGCGACCGCCGGGTGTAGCCCGACCCCCGGCACGAGCTCGTGGTCGAGCTCGAGGGGACCGTCGGGGCCGCCCAGCACCTCGGGGTCGAACAGACGGCTACCGGGGATCTCGGCGTCGAGGGTGGGCTGGCGGGGCTCGTTGGGGGCCTGGCGGCGCAGGACTGGTTCGTCGGTGATGGCCACCGGTTGACCTCCGGGCTCGACGGGGAGCGAGTCTGGCTCCCACCTTAGATCGGACCACTGACAGCCCGCTGCGGCACTCGTGTTGTTGCCGGGGGAGCGAGTCTGGCTCTCGTTCTCGGATGGTATTCACGCGCCGGGGAGCGAGTCTGGCCCTCGCTCTCGGATCGGATCACTGACGGCGCGCTGTGGCACTCGTGTTGTTGCCGGGGGAGCGAGTCTGGCTCTCGTTCTCGGACGGTATTCACGCGCCGGGGGAGCGAGTCTGGCTCTCGCTCTCGGATCGGACCGCCGGGGCCAGCGACCGACGCCCGCTGGGCGATCGGGGAGCGGCCGATCAGGAAGCGGCGACGGACTCCTCGACCCAGGGCCCGACACCGCTGAGCCGCTCGACATCGACCCGGACCGCCACCGCCGTCGGTGACTCCCGCAGGTGGAGCGGATGGTCGGCCAGACCGACGTACTTGCGGCACAGGTCGTCGATCAAACCCGCAGGGATCTTCGGCTCGATCGTGGCCCTGCCCCGGACCACGAGGTGCCGCTGGAACCCCCGCTCGTTGCGCTCGGTGTCCTCGATCGAGAGGATGACCGCCGGGTCCTGGCGCAGGTTCCTGGCCTTGACGCTGGCGCCGTCGGTACCGAACAGGATCTGGTCGCCCTGGACCAGCACCCAGACCACGGACACCTGCGGGCTGCCGTCGGGGTTCCTCGTCCAGACGTGGGCCACGGCATCACTGCCCAACACGACCTGGGCTGAAGCGGGTATCTCGGCCATTGCCTAACCTCCCGGGTTCATTCCAGGCTAGTCAGCGACCGGAGGACG
>JAHELU010000215.1 GCA_024644005.1 Acidimicrobiales bacterium
CCGTAACCTCCGGTGAAGTCGCCGCGAGAACCATCGTCCTCGTGCCCATCCTTCGGGCCGGGCTCGGGATGTTGAACGGTCTCCTCCCCGTCGTGCCCGCAGCGTGCTGGCCAGAGAGGCTCCGCTGTCACTGGCGGCCGTCCTGCTCTTCGCCTACTTCACGATCGACGGGCTCGCCGGATGGGAGGGCGCCGTCCTCCTGGCAACCCTGGTCGTCGTTCTGACCTGGGTCATCCTCGGCGGTCGGCTCGAGACGGCCGACGTGCTCTCGCTCGACGGTGATCGCTCGACCACCAGCGAGCTGACCAGGACCTTCGGCGGTCTCGTGGGAACCGTCGCCGGAGCCCAGCTCCTGGTCTGGGGGGCAACCGCCATCGCGGACGAGCTCGGCGTCAGCGGCGGTCTGGTCGGCTTCACCCTGGTGGCGGTCGGCACGTCCCTCCCCGAACTGGTCACTGCGGTCGTCGCCGCCCGCAAGGGCGAGACCCAGCTGATACTCGGCAACCTCCTCGGCAGCAACATGTTCAACAGCCTCGCCGTCGGCGGCGTCATCGCCGTCGTCGGCTCCGGCCCGATCGGCGACCGGGGTCTCGCCACCTTCGGCGTGATCGGCATGGCGTCGGTCGCCTTCATCGCCTGGGCCTTCATGGTGACCCGCAGGCGGGTCCACCGGATCGAGGCCGTGGTCCTGCTCACCGCCTGGCTCGGCTCGGTGGTGCTGATGGCGGGAGATTCGACCGAGCCCGCCGCAGCGCTGATCCCGGGCTGAAACAGCGCCGATGGCCCGTCCGCCGCATCTTCCCGGGCAGAATCTTTGTTAGCGTTGCTGCCAACGCTGCACACTCGACACCCAGTCGGCGAGATCCGTCCCCTCCAGGCGTCGGGCGGAGAAACTGGAGAACCACGTTGCAAACCGGGAAGCACGCATCGACGGCCGAAATCACTGTCCTGGCCAGTGACCTCCGGTTTCCCGAGGGGCCCATCTGGTTCTCCGACGGATCCGTGTTGCTCGTCGAGATCGCCAGGGGCACCCTCACGAGGGTCTCCCCCGAGGGCGACGTCGAGGTGGTGGCCGACCTGAAGGGTGGGCCGAACGGTGCTGCGGTGGGCCCCGATGGCAAGATCTACGTCTGCAACAACGGAGGATTCGTCTGGCACGAGGTGAACGGCATGACCGTGCCGGGGAACCAGCCGGACGACTACACCGGCGGCAAGATCCAGCGGGTCGACATCGAGACCGGAGAGGTGGAGGTGCTCTACGACGAGGTCGACGGGATCATGCTGCGGGGACCGAACGACCTCGTGTTCGATCGCTCTGGCGGGTTCTGGTTCACCGACCACGGCAAGACCCGCCCCCGCCAGCGCGACCGTGGCGGCCTCTACTACGCCAAGGCGGACGGGTCCGAGATCCGGGAGGTCGTCTATCCGCTCGACGCGCCGAACGGCGTCGGCCTGTCTCCTGACGAGGACATGCTCTACGTCGCCGAGACCCACCAGGGTCGGCTCTACCAGTGGCCGCTCTCGGGGCCGGGCGAGATCGCCGGTTACTTCGGTCCTGAGCACCGCGGCACGGTCCTGGCAGATCCCGAGGGCGGGCCCCTGTTCGACTCGCTGGCGGTCGACTCACTCGGCAATGTGTGCGTGGCCACGGTCCGCAGCGGCGGCATCACGATCATCACCCCCGACGGGGCTCACCGCCACATCCCGTTCGACGACCCGCTCACCACGAACATCTGCTTCGGCGGGCCGAATCTGCAGACCGCCTTCGTCACGCTGTCCGGCACCGGACGTCTCGTGTCCCGGCGCTGGGAGATCGGCGGACTGCCGCTGGCCTTCGATCGCCCGTGGCCATGACGCGCCTCCTTCCCGGTTCCGGCCGGTATGCCCTGGCGATGGTCCTGGCCGCCGGCCTGGTGCTCGCATGGCCGGCGGCGATGGCCGGCGCCCACACCCAGTTGCTCCAGGGATCGCCCGGCCCCGGCCAGCAGGCCGGCGGGACCGTCGACTTCCTCGATCTGATCTTCGTCGACCCGGTGACCGACGTGAGCCTCGTGCTCCAGGATCCCAACGGTGATCTCGTCGGTGGCGAGATGGTGGTGTCCGACGGCCAGATCATCCGCTACGAGATGCCGGCGCTGACCGTCCCCGGCCGGTACATCGTCCGCTACAACATGATCTCGTTCGACGGCGACTCGACCGAGTCGGCCTACTTCTTCACCTATGAGCCCGAAGCCACCCAACCGGCGAGGCTGGGCGATGCCGAGCTACCGCCGGCCGAGGGCAACGGCACCACGATCCTCGTCGCGGCGGTCAGCGTCGTCGTTGGGATCGGGCTGATCGGCCTGGTCCTGCTGTTCCTTTCCAGGCTCGAGCGGAACCGGGCCGAGGGCCAGGAGCAGTCGTCGGCTCGCAGCTGAGCGGGGGGAGCCCGGTTCGCGGCCGGACGGCGTGAGATTCGGCGAACGCTACCCTGAGGGCGTGGCTCAGCTGTACTGGATCGAGACCTTGGGGTGCCCGAAGAACCAGGTCGACTCCGACAAGCTGGTCGGAACCATGGTGGCCGACGGCATGGATCGGGCCGATCGTCTGGAGGACGCCGATCTCGTCGTGGTCAACACCTGCGCCTTCATCGAGGAGGCCAGACAGGAGTCGGTCGACACGATCCTGGCGCTCGACCAGGCCAGACGGCCCGATGCCGAGCTGGTGGTGACCGGCTGCCTCGCCGAGCGCTACGGCGACGAGCTGGCGGTCGCGTTGCCGGAGGTCGATCGCGTGGCGTCGTTCGGCGTGCCGGTGACCCTCGGTCGAACCAGGTCGGCCGACCCGGTCGGGCGGTCACGGTTCGATCTGCTGGAGCTGCCACGGCCCACCGCCACCGCCCCCTGGGCCTACGTCAAGATCGCCGAGGGATGCGACCGCAACTGCGGGTTCTGCGCCATCCCCACCTTCCGTGGTCCCCAGCGGTCCCGCTCGATCGACGCCATCGTGGCCGAGGTCGAACAGCTCGAGGTCCAGGAGGTGGTGCTGGTCGCCCAGGACCTGGCGGCGTACGGCCGTGACCAGGGCCGGGGGACCCGCCGGATCGTACCCCTGGTCGACGAGGTGGCCAGGCGCGTCCCGTGGGTCCGGCTCCTGTACCTCTACCCGTCCGACCTCAGCGACGAGCTGATCGACACGATCTGCCGGACCGGCGTCCCCTACTTCGACCTGTCGCTGCAGCACGTCTCCCGGCCGCTGCTGCGGGCAATGCGGCGATGGGGCGACGGCGACCGGTTCCACGATCGGATAGCCGCCATCCGAGCCCGGGAGCCCCTCGCCACCTTCCGCTCCAACTTCATCGTCGGCTATCCCGGGGAGACCGAGGTCGACCACGACCGTTTGCTGTCGTTCGTGGAGGCCGCTCGGCTCGACTGGTGTGGCTTCTTCGCCTATTCGGAGGAGGAGGGCACCCACGGCGCGCAGCTGGACGGCAAGGTCCCGGTGGGACTGCGGGACGAGCGGCTGGCCGAGCTGCGGGCGCTCCAGGACCGGATCACCGCGGAGAAGCGGGATGAGCTCATCGGTTCGCAGCCGCTCGTGCTCATCGACCGGCCCGGCGTCGCTCGTTCCGCCGCCGAGGCGCCGGAGATCGACGGCATCATCACGGTACCGGACCACCTACCGGTCGGCGCCTTCGCCACCGCCACGATCACCGGCGCAACGGGCCCGGACCTGCAGGCCGCTTCGGCCGAGCTGTCGACGGCGCCGGCGCCGGCGCCGGCGCGAGTATGAGCTCGACCGCCGGCATCAGCTTCATCGGTCGCTCGCGATGGTCGGTGGCGGCCAACTCGCTGACCGTCCTGCGGATCGCCGCCGCCCCGGTCCTGGCGGCATTGGTCCTGTCGAGGAATCCGTGGTGGCTGACGTTCTGGTTCGGCTGGTTCCTCGGGGCCACCGACGTGATCGACGGACGGCTGGCCCGGCGGGCATCGCCAACGCGGGTCGGGGCGTTCCTCGATCCCCTCGCCGACAAGGTGGTGGTGCTGCTCGTCGGGTACGCGCTCGTGGTGATCGGGCGCTTCGGCTGGCTGCCGATCACGTTGATCGCCGGCAGGGAGCTGGCCATCATGGCCTACCGGAGCTTCTGGGGCCGGCGGGGACTCGCGATACCGGCCAGGACGTCGGCGAAGTACAAGACCCTGATCCAGGGGGTGGCGCTGGCCGCCGCGCTGTGCCCGCCGCTCGATCCCCACCCCTGGATCGCCGACTCCCTCCTGTGGCTGGCCGTGGCCTTCACCCTCTACAGCGGACTCCAGTACGCCATCGACGGTCGGAGCGCCCTACGCCGCACCGGTCAGCGGTAGTGCCGGCTCGCCGCCACGACCCGTCGCCAGCGGTCCGCGTCACGGCCAGGCGCTGGTCGGCCCCCAGGTCGGAGGGAGTATGGTGACAGCGGTCCCCGGGAGGTGCCGTCGGTGAAGGTCGAAGTGGTGGCAATCGGCACCGAACTGCTGCTCGGCCAGATCGTCGACACCAACTCGTCGTGGATCGGCGAGCAGCTGGCCCTGGCCGGGCTCGACTCCCACTACCAGACCAAGGTCGGAGACAATCCAGCGCGGATCGAGGCGGTGCTGAACATCGCGCTGGCCCGTAGCGATGCCGTGATCTGCTGTGGCGGCCTCGGCCCGACGCAGGACGATCTGACCAGGAACGTGCTCGCCTCGGTCATGGGCGTTGCCCTCGAGCGCGACGACGCCATCGAGGCGAGGATCCGGTCCATGTTCGCCAGCCGTGGCCGAACGATGCCGGAGAACAACCTGAGCCAGGCCATGGTGCCGGTCGGGGCCAGGGTCATGGACCAGCAGCCGGGCACGGCCCCCGGACTCGTCTGCCCGGTGGGGGAGAAGGTCATCTACGCCGTGCCCGGCGTGCCCTACGAGATGAAGGAGATGATCGACGGAACGGTCATACCGGATCTCACCGCCCGGGCCGGTCACACCGCGGTCATCCGGTCCCGCATCCTGCGAACGTGGGGCACATCCGAGTCGGCGCTGGCCGAGATGCTGGCCGAGCGGATCGACCAGCTCGATACGAGCGGGAACCCGACGCTGGCGTTCCTGGCCAGCGGCGTCGAGGGGCTCAAGGTCCGCATCACCGCCAAGGCCCCGGTCGAAACGGAGGCCGTTGGGATGCTGGACCGGGAGGAAGCGGTGCTCCGGGAGATCCTCGGCGACATCGTCTTCGGGGTCGACGATCAGAACATGGAGGCCGTCATCGTGGCGATGCTGGCCGAGCGGTCCCTCACCGTGGCCGTTGCGGAGTCAGTCACCGGGGGCTACGTCTCCGGTCGGCTGTGCGCCGTGCCCGGCGCGAGCCAGGTGTTCCAGGGTGGGGTCGTCGCCTACCAGCCGGAGGTCAAGTTCGATCTGCTGGGGGTGGAGGAGGGGCCGGTCGTCACCGAGGGAGCGGCGCTCGCCATGGCCCATGGTGTCCGACGGGCGCTGAAGGCCGACATCGGCCTCGCCACGACCGGGGTGGCCGGGCCGGACGAGGCCGAGGGCAAGCCGGTCGGCACCGTCTGCCTCGCCGTGGCGGGGTCGATGGCCGAGCGGGCAGTGACGATCCGATTGCCGGGGGACCGGGAGCGGATCCGTCAGTTCTCGACCATCACGCTGCTCGACCTGCTGCGCAAGGAGCTGCCGGCGGGCGAGCTGGTCTGAGCCTCGGCGCGGACCCTGGCCGATCAGCCCTCGACGGGGGTGCGCCAGCCGTGGTGGTCGTCGGCCTTGCCGAGCTGGATGTCGGTGAGGGCCTGGCGCAGCCGCAGCGTGTTCGGCCCGGGCTGCCCGTCGCCAACCTGGAGCCGCTCGCCCTCGATCGCGATGGTGCCTACCGGAGCGAGAACGGCCGCCGTTCCGGAGAGGAAGGCCTCGCCGCGCTCGGCCCAGCTCCGGAGCTCCTCGATCGGCACCAACCGCTCCTCGACGTCGTAGCCGAGATCGGCGGCCAGGGTCAGCACCGAAGCCCTCGTCACGCCGTGGAGGAACGAGTCGTCCAGGTGGCGGGTCACCACCCGCTCGTCGTCGACGAGGAAGAAGTTCGACGCCCCGGTCTCGGTGACGTCGCCGCCGGTGGCGAACAGCACCTGGTCGGCCCCGTGGTCCCGCTTGGCGTCGAGGGTGGGGCCGAGGGCCATGGCGTAGTTGGCCCCGGTCTTCACCATGCCGAACTGGGGCGTGGTGCGGGGGATCCTGGTCTCGATGTAGATCGTCAGCGGCCGGATCCCGCCGGCGAAGTAGTCGCCGACCGGTGAGGTCATGAC
>JAHELU010000216.1 GCA_024644005.1 Acidimicrobiales bacterium
CGCCACCCTGGTCCGCGACCTGTTCCACTGGACGGGCAATCGGGCGAGGGAGCGCCGGACCGCCATCGAGGCGGGTGCCGTCGTGAGTACGGTCCTCGGCGAGGAGCAACCGGATCCGGAGGAGATCGGCGTCCTCTCTCGGCCCCTGTACCTGCTCAGCGCCTTGGTGCTGGTCACCGGTGCGGCCTACGTGACGGTCGGGTCGGTGGCCAACTTCGTTCGCGACGGGGGCTACGTCAGGGACATCGGCTGGCTGCTGGCCGTGTCACTCGGGCTGGCGGTGGTGCTGGGATTCCTGGCGGGTGTCTCCTTCGTCGTGTTCCTGACGTGGCCCCATCCTCCGGCCTGGACATTCGGCCCGTTGCGGACCGCTCCGCTGTCCGTCGTGCCGGGCCGGCAAGGGCAGGGCCCGAGCTGGGGCCTGACGGCCGGTCTCGGTGCTTCCGCCGTCGCCACCGGACTCCTGTCGTTGATGGTCGGCTCCGGGCGGAGCGTGGCCCTCGACATCGACCGGCCCATCGCCAGATGGTTCGTCGAGGCCGAGTGGCTCGGCCAGCTCGAGATCCTCGACCTGTTCGGCAGGACGCTGTTCTCGATCGGCTTCGTGGTGCTCATCGGGCTGTCGTTCTTCCGCTGCCGGGTCATGGCGATCGCCTACCCGGTGGCCTTTGCCGTCAGCTGGCTCGGTGGCGGACTGATCAGGGAGATCGTCGACCGGGATCGTCCGGCGCCGTTCGGCGACCTCGAGTCGTACCCGAGCGGGCATCTCATCCAGGCGGTCTTCATCGCCGGCCTCGTGCCCTTGGCCATCGCCGTCCTGTCGTCGGACCGGCGGGCGGTGACGATGGCGAGAACCGTCCTCGGGCTGCTGGTCGTGGCCACCGCAGCCCATCGGATCCACCGCCAGGACCACTGGCCACTCGACGTCCTCGGCGGCATCGGCCTGGGGCTGACCGTGGTGCTGGCGGTCCACTGGGCACTGGAGCACCGGAGCTGGCATCGGAGCTGCGCGTCCTGTCCCTGGTCACGGCACCCGGCTCCCACCCCGTGGCGGCAGGGGATCTTCAGCCTCGGCCCTGCGACGGCCCACCGGCTCGGTGTCATCGGAGCTTCCGGGGCGGTCGTGGGAGCAGCGGCTCTGTTCGGGGCCACGGTGGTCGTCGGTCTGCCAGCCGATCCGGAGGGGTTCGGGCTCGGATCGGCCATCTCCGGCCCGATCCAGATCGGCCTCGCAACCGTGCTGGCCCTCTCCGGGTTGGTGGCGCTGCGGTGGCAGGCCGTCGGAGCGGTCGGTATCGCGCTGGCCGCCACCGGGCTGGGCCTGTTCGCCTCCGTCCAGTATCGGCCGCTGCTGACGTTCGGCCTGACCGCAGCACTGGTCGTCCCGGCGGTCGTGGTGTGGTTGTCGTGGCAGCGGGAGGAAACGGTGGGGAGGATCTTCGCGCTGGCCGCGATCACCGGCACCCTGCTGACCGGTACGGCGTTCGGGACCACCGAGATCTACGACTACTACTTCGGTCCGACCCACCCAGATTCCGCTGCCGATGAGCTGGCATCGGAGGAGGCCGACTGGCTCTGGCTCGGCGCAGTCGACACGCGGTCGGCCGCGGTGGTGGCCGGCGGGCTCGACAGCGGCGAGGAGCTCGAGCTCCGCTACTGGGCTGCCGGCACCGCGGGCGCCGATGGCCGCGGTTCGGTTGCGGCCGTGGCCGACCGGTACGGCGTCGCCCGCTTCGTCATGGACAGCCTCAGCCCAGCGACCACATATCGCTACTCGATCGTCGATCTCGACGATGTCGATGACGCCGACGACCGCTTCGCCACCACCGGAGCCGGCGATGCCGGCTTCCGGACCATCGGTGAGGGGCCCCAAGATCTGGTGGTGGTCCTCGGCTCTTGTGCCAGGAGCGGCTCGAACGGGGCGGTGTTCGACGCCATGGTGGCCGAGCAGCCCGACCTCTACCTGGCCCTCGGCGATCTGCACTACGCCAATCTGGAGTCGACGAATCCCGCCGATCACATCCGAGCCTACGGCCGCTCGCTTCGTCAGCCAGGGCAGGCCGCACTGTTCAGCTCCGTCCCCACCGCCTACGTGTGGGACGACCACGACTACGGACCGAACGACTCCGACGGCTCGTCGATCTCCCGTTCTGCGGTCTCCACCGCGTACCGCCGAGCGGTGCCCCACCACGGGGTCGATCCCGACATCGACGCCACCATCGCCCAGGCCTTCACGGTCGGCCGGGTCCGCTTCGTGCTGAGCGACACCCGCTCCCACCGCACGCCGACCACGATGCTCGGAGCTGCGCAGCAGGAGTGGCTCGTCGAGGAGCTGATCTCGTCGTCCGCATCCCACGCCCTGGTGGTGTGGGCCAATCCCACACCATGGATCGGTGCCGCCGACCCGACGGCCGACGGATGGTCGGCCTATCCGGAGCAGCGACAGGCGATCGCCGACGCGCTCGCGGCGGCCGGTGTCGCCAACCTCATCATGGTCAGCGGGGACGCCCACATGGTGGCCATCGACGACGGCACGAACAGCGGGTATGCAGCCGACGGCTCACCGGGGTTCCCGTTGTTGCACGCCGCCGCCCTCGACCGACCCGGTTCGGTGAAGGGTGGTCCGTACAGCCACGGGGCGTTCCCCGGTGGTGGCCGATACGGCAAGCTGGTCGTCGCCGACGACGGTGGTGCCACCATCGGCGTCGAGCTCAGCGGCAAGACCTGGGACGGTGAGCGCCTCGTGAGCATGGAGCTCCAGATCTCCGTGCCACGGACAGCGAGTGGCCCCTGACCGATCGCCGTCGGGTGCCCTCCGATAGGGTTGGGCCGATGCGGTTCCCTCCGTCTCCCAGCTCGGCTGCCGACCTGATCGATTCGCTGGCGAGCCAGCTGAGCTCGGAGGCCCACATCGTGGTGCCGATCGCGAACGGCGAACCGGTCCAGCTGCTGAACGAGCTCGAGTCGGCCGCCGATCGACTCACCGGGGTCCGGATACACCAGATGCACGCCCTTCGGGACCGACCGTACCTGCACGGCGCCTACCGGGGCCGCCTGGAGCACGTGTCGTGGTTCTTGTCGCATGTGACGCGACCCGCCTTCCGGGCCGGCGGCTGCCATTTCGCTCCGGCGAACTTCAGCGAAGTGCCCCAGTTCCTGCTGAGCAAGAAACCGGCTGCCGTCCTGGCTGCAGCCAGCCCTCCCGACCGGCTCGGCTACTTCAGCCTGGGGGTCAGCGCCGACTATGTCGCGGCAATGATCGGCCTCGTGCCGTTCGTGCTCGAGGTCAACGAGTCGATGCCGAGGACCTATGGGGCCAACCGACTGCACATCAGCGAGGTCGCCGGCTGGTGTGAGGCCGACTACGACCTGATCGAGGTCGATCCGCCGGCCGTCCGCCCGGCCGACCGGGCCATCGCCCAACTGGTGGCCGACCGGGTGCCGGATCGAGCGACCATCCAGCTCGGTATCGGGTCGATCCCGTCAGAGGTGGCGAACCTGCTCAAGAACCACGAGGATCTCGGGGTCCACACCGAGCTGCTCTCGGATCCGGTGGTCGACCTCGTCGAGGCCGGTGTGGTGACCGGGATCCACAAGTCGGCCAACCGGGGCAGGATCGTCACCACCTTCGCCCTCGGCTCCCAGCGGCTCTACGATTTCTGCGACCGCAACGACGCCGTGCAGTTCCTGGCCGTCGACGAGGTCAACGATCCTCGCAACATCGGGCGGGAGCCGAACTTCGTGTCGATAAACGCAACGCTCGAGGTCGACCTGTTCGGCCAGTGCGCATCGGAGTCGATCGGGTCGTCCTACTTCTCGGGCAGCGGTGGGCAGGCCGACTTCGCCAGGGGCGCCCAGTACTCGGTCGGCGGTGACGGGTTCGTGGTGCTCCGGTCGACCACCGGCGACGGCCGCATCAGCCGCATCACGCCCACCCTGAAGAGCGGGGCAGTGGTGACCACGATGAAGAACACGGTCGACAACGTTGTCACCGAGCACGGCGTCGCCGAGCTGCAGGGCCGGACCCTGGCCGAACGGGCCCGGGCCCTGATCGGCGTCGCCGCTCCGGAGCATCGTGACTGGCTCTCCCGGGAAGCCGACGAGATGGGACTGCTCAACCCCTCCTGAAAGGACCCTGGATGGTCGCATCGCTGTCGCCGCAGGAGCGCCCGGCGGACTGGTCGGCCGAACCGGCCCTGATCGACTGGCTGCTCGATGGCGATCCCGCCATCCGGTGGCAGGTGAAGCGGGACCTGCTCGACGAGGCTCCAGACGCCGTCGAGGCCGAACGGGCCCTCGTGGCGACGACGGGATGGGGAGCCCGTCTGCTGGACCGGCAGGACCCGGCCGGCACCTGGGACGGTGGTCTGTACTCGCCGAAGTGGACCTCCACCACCTACACGCTCCTCCTGTTGCGGTGGTGCGGCCTCCCGGGTGGGGACCCCAGAGCCCGACGGGCCGTCGAGCTGCTCTGGGAGGGGGCCCGCTACTTCGACGGCGGCCTGACCTGTGCGGCAACGGTCGATGCGCCGGAGGCGTGTGTGACGTCGATGTACGTGGCGCTCGCCCGGTACTTCGGGTTCGACGAGCAGCCGGTCGACGACGCCGTCAGCTGGCTGGTGGCCAATCAGCTCGACGACGGGGGGTGGAACTGTCGGACGGTGCGGTTCGGCGACCGCCACGGCTCGTTCCACACGTCGATCCTGGCCCTCGAGGCCTTGGTCCAGGATCAGGCCACCGCAACTGCAGAGCGGACCGGCCGCCGAGCCGCCCTGGAGCGGGGGCGGGAGTTCTTCCTGCGGCACCGGCTGTTCCGATCCCACCGCGACGGCAGCGTCGCTGCGCCGGCCTTCACCAAGCTCTCGTTCCCACCCCGGTGGCACTACGACGTCCTCCGGGGGCTCGATCACTTCCGGGCCACCGATTCGCCGTGGGACGACCGCTTCGCCGACGGGCTCGGTGTCCTCGACCAGCGGCGACGGGCCGACGGGACCTGGCCGGTGCAGCACAAGCATCGGGGCCGGGTCTGGTTCGACATGGAGCGAACCGGTCGGCCCAGCCGCTGGAACACGCTACGAGCGCTCCGGGTCCGGCGCTGGGCCGATCGGACCCGGAGGACCGAGGACGAGCGCTGACCGGCCGCCACGGCTGGTCCCACCGGGTTCGGGAGATGGGACCTCGTGCCCTAATCGGGCGGCTCACCCACTCGTATGCTCCAGGGGTCGGCGGTCGAGCGGCGGTCGACAGGAGAGGACCGCAGCATGACCCCCACCCGTTTCGCAGTGTGCTCCGTCGTGCTCGCCGCGGTGTTGGTGCTGGCGGGGTGCGGAGACGACGACGAGTCCGGGTCGACGACGACGTCGACGACGGACACCAGCATCGACACCAGCGACACCAGCGGCACCACGGACACCAGTGGCACCACGGACACCAGTGGCACCACCGACACGAGCGGGTCCTCGACGTCCGGGACCACCGGGACGACCACCACGACCCTGCCGGGCGAGGAGTTCGAGGGATTCGCCCGCGACGGCGACGTGCTGGGGGTCGTCGGTGTGGCTCACGACGACACGTTGAACGTGCGGGCCGCCCCCGGCACCGACCAGGCCGTGGTGGCCACGGCCGCCCCGACGGCCGACGATCTCGTCGCCACCGGTCGGGCCCGAGCGCTGCCGAACTCCATCTGGTACGAGGTGACCGTCGGCGCCGAGACCGGCTGGGTCTCCTCGCGATTCGTAGCGTTCATCGGCGCCACCGACGACGCGACCGCCGAATTCCTGGCCGGCGGCCCGGCGCCGGAAGCCGAGACGCTGGTCGGCCTGGGCCTGGTGGTGGCCGAGCGGGTGGCATCCGATGACCCGCCGTCCCGGATCGTGCTGACGGTGGGTCCCACCGTCGGCGATCTCGGCGAGGTCACCTACGACGTGATCGGTATCGGCGACGACGCCGTGCTCGGCTACCGGCTGCACATCTTCGCCACCATCCCGGGCGAGGGCGGTGACGGCTTCCAGCTCCGGACCATCGAGCGAACCACCCTCTGCGCACGCGGGCTGAGCGGCGAGCTCTGCGTGTGAGCTGGCGGTTGCGGCTGAGCTGGCGGCTCAGGGCTCCCCGTTCACCGCGAGCCGATCGGTGACCAGCTTGACGGCGCCGACCACGATGCCGATCACCGAGCCGATGATGGCGATGACCAGCAGCGCCCTGACCGCGAGATCCCAGGGGGCGTCGTAGGACTCGAAGTCGAACGGGAAGACGCGCCACATCCGGATCGACGCCACCAGGCCGAC
>JAHELU010000217.1 GCA_024644005.1 Acidimicrobiales bacterium
CACGCCGAACCGGTGCTTCCCGGTCGTCTCGATCCGCAGCCGGCCGGTCCACCGCTGGGACCATCGGTCGGCCGACACCTGGGTGTTGCCGCCCTGGTAGAGGCCGAACAGCCTGCCGGTCCGTCGGGTGACGGCCGGCTCCCCGTCGGGCTCGGGGGTCCCGTAGATCTCGACGAGCAGCGGACCACCGTCGCCCGCCCGCTCGGCCCAGGCGTCGGGAGCCACCATGGGCAGGTAGCGGTCGGCGACGCAGCCCTGCCGATGGGTGACGGCGATGTCCGGCCGAGCCTCGCTCAGCCCGGCCAGGGGTGAGATCGAGTAGTGGGCGCTCAGCTGGGCCGACCCGCCGCCCTGGATGACGCCGACCTCGGCGTTCGGGCCGACGATTGCGATCGAGGACACCTCGTCGCCCTGCAGCGGCAGCACCGGCCCCGGCGACGATCCGCCGCCGGCGCCATCCGGTGGCCGATTGGTGAGCAGCACCATGGCCGCTGCGGCGGCCCGCCGCACCAGCTCCCGCTCCTCCGGCTCGTCGACGGCCCGCTCCGGCTCCTCTGCGACCCCGAGACGCCCGGCTCGGAGCGCGAGCGCCACCACGTCGGCCGCTCGCTGGTCGAGCACCGCCATCGGCACCGCTCCCGATTCCACCGCGGCCAGCAGCTTCGGCCCGAGCGCCCTGGCCGGTCCCGGCATCTCCAGATCGAGCCCGGCGGCCACGGAGCGGACCGGATGATGGGTGGCGCCCCAGTCGGACATCACGAGCCCGTCGAAGCCCCACTCCTCCCGCAGCACGATGGTCAGCAGCCACCCGTTCTCGGTGCAGTGCTCCCCGTTCAGCTTGGGATAGGCGGCCATGACCGACCACACGCCGGCGCCGACGGCGGCTTCGAACGGGGCGAGGTAGACCTCCCGCAGGGTCACCGGGTCCACCTCCGACGAGACGGTCAGCCGACTCTCCTCGACGTCGTTGGCCACGAAGTGCTTGGCGCAGGCCCCGACCCCCTCGCTCTGGACGCCATCGATGTAGGCGACGGCCATGGCCGACGTCAGGATCGGCTCCTCGCCGAAGCTCTCGAAGTTGCGACCGCCGAGCGGATGGCGGGCCATGTTGATCGTGGGGCCGAGCAGGATCTGGGCTGCCTTTCGCACGGTCTCCCGACCGAGGAGCCGACCGAGCTCGACCACCAGGTCGACGTCGAACGTCGCCGCCATGGCGATCGCGGCCGGCAGGCAGACCGCCGTGGCCCCGCTCGTACGGTCACCCCGAACCCCGTTCGGCCCGTCACTGACCTTGACCGGTGGTAGACCGAGCCGTTCGACCGGCGCGGTTCGCCACACGTCGCTCCCGGAGAGCAGTGTCACCTTCTCCTCGGTGGTGAGCTGGGCCACCAGCTGCTCGGCCGACTGTCGGGCCTCGGACGGGCCGGGCGCTGATGCGGTGTCGCTCACCCGGCCTTTTCTACCGCATTTGCGCGACAAACCGAGCAGCCGCTGCGTCTTCTTCTGTGCCCGAGACCGGTCCGCCAGTGGACCCTCGCCCGTCGCGTCCCGGGAGGAGCAACTGATGAACAGAACGATCGAAGCACTGGTTCTCGCCGGGTTCGTCGCCCTGCTCGGCGCCATGGCGCTGGTCACCGGCGTGATCTCCTTCTCCGCTCCGTCGCTGCCGGATTTCACGTCGGTCGACGTTGGGCTCTCGCTGCCGTCCGAGGCCCGGATCGTGGCGGTCGAGCCCGTCAGCCTCGACTGCCGGGCCAGAGTCCATGCCGAGGTCCCCGTCGAGGGCACGCGGGAGCACGAGGCCTTCGGGGTCGTCTACCGGACGGACCGGATCTCGATGCACGCCTACGGTGACGTCGACACCTGCGTCGATGGCGCCGGCGCCGAGATCACCCACAACCGAGACGGGACGACGGACGTCGTCATCGACGGTCGCTCGATCGTCTTCGTCCGTCCCCGGGTCGATGCCGTCCGGACCGCGGGCAGCGTGGACGTCGACAAGGACGTGGTCGGCAAGCTCGTCGATGCCTTCCCGTGGGTCGACGACAACCTCGGCCTCACCCCCCTCGCCTACGCCTACGCCCAGAACGTCATCGGCAGCAGCCAGTGCATGCGCACCGCCTACGAGGTCACGGAGGACATCCTCGTCGACGCCTACCGCCAGCAGGTGATCGACCAGGGGATCGACGCCGACCGGCTCAGCGTGACCATCGACGGCCAGCCGGACTTCGCCGACCCCGCGCCGCTCGACATGGGTGACATCGAGATGTCGGTCGGTGCCGGCGAGGTGGTGTGCCTGGCCCACGACGATCTCGGCGGGTCCGGCACCTCGCCCCAGCGCTGACCGACCCACCTCACCACCGACCCGCAGCGCAGTCACGACGGGGCTGGAGTCCGATCGACGAATGGGCGATACTGCCGTGCATGGCAGAATCGCATCGGGTCAAGAGGGTATGGAGCATGGTCGAGGAGGCCAAGCAGGAGATCGAGAACCTCTCCGCCGAGCAGCTGCAGGCCGAGCGTGAACGGGGCGACTCCGTGGTGGTCGACATCCGGGACCATCGGGAGCTGTACCTGAGGGGCAAGATCCCCGGTGCGGTCCACGCCCCCCGGGGCATGCTCGAGTTCTGGATCGATCCAGAGAGCGAGTACTACCGGGACGTCTTCGAGCCCGAGAAGCGCTACGTCCTGTACTGCGGCGGCGGGGGCCGCTCTGCACTGGCGGCCAAGGTCATGAAAGAGATGGGGTACACCGATGTCGCCCATCTCGAGCCCGGCTTCGGCGGCTGGGAAGCAGCGGGCATGGAGGTCGAGGACATCAAGGACGAATCGAAGTGGGTCCCTCGATCGTCGTGAGGCTCGCTACAGCCCGATGAGGAACGAGGCGGGGCCGACGATCTCGAGGCCCCCGAAGGCATCGGCCACCGGATCGCCGTCGCAGTTGTACGCCTCGACCACCACCCTGCCGAGCGGGAGGTTCATGGTGGTGCTCGCCCCTGGCGGGATCGACTCGTCTGCGCCGAGCTCGTCGAGGCCGACCTGACCCGAATCGGCGAAGGGGTTGACCGCCAAGCCGCAGATGTCGCCCTCGGTCACGTTCGACCAGGTGACCGGAACCACCTCCACCGGCACATCGGTGAGCTCGATGCCCTCGACGAACAGCAGCATGCCCTCGAGGAAGAAGCCGATCTCGTACACGCCGGCCGGTAGGCCGAGCGCGTTCTGCTCCTTGGCGCAGAGCCAGAAGTTCTGGCCTTCCTCCTCGATCGTCCACCGCTGGTTCCTGAAGCCCAGGTCCTCCTCGAGCTCGCCGTCGACGAACCACTCACCGGCCCAGGCGCTGCCGACCGGGATTCCCTGCCAGTCGACGAAGAAGCACAGCTCCGAGATGCCGGCGGTCGCGGTGACCACCTCGTCGATCGGCACGTTCTCCTCCCTGCCGAGACTGAAGCGGGGGTTCTCGATCAGGACCTGGGTGAAGTCGAATCGCTCCTCGTCCGATTCGACGACGGGACCGAGCGGGTCAGCGCTGTCCGCCGTGGCCAACAGCGGGAGCGCCAGATTGATGGGCCTGACGCCGTTGAGGAACCCCCCGACCGGCACGCAGTTGTCGGCCTCGTCCACCGCACCGTCGTCGTTCGTGTCGGTCAGTGGTCGACAGTCGATGGCGGGGCCGGTCTCACTGGCCCGCGCCTTGGTGGGGATACCGATCACCCGACCGTCGGTGTCGACGGCCATGCCGCCGCTGTTCCCGGCGGAGATGGTGGCGTCGGTCTTGATCAGGGCCCGCGTCCCGATCCCGGCCTGTGCGGTGAAGCCACTGACCGAGCCGGTGGTGAGGGTGATCGTCTCACCGCCGATCACCGGGTACCCGAGGATCCTGACGTCGTCGCCGAGCTCAACCGTGTCGCTGTCACCGAGCGGGGCGGCGGGAAACGCCGCCGGCAGCGGCCCGACCGATGCCGGGTCGAGATGCTGCGAGATCCGCAGCACGGCAAGATCGAGGGCGAGGTCGACCACCAGCACGTCGGCCCGGTATCGCACCACCGCCGGATCGTTGCTGTCCACCGTGACCCCGACGCCGATCGAGGTGAACTCGCAGCCCTCCTCGCTCGTCACGACGTGGGCGTTCGTCAGGATCGTGCCGTCCGATCCGACGATCACGCCGGAACCGGCGCACTCCGGTTCCAGGTCGTCGTTCAATCCGACGAGCTGCACGGTCGACAGCGCGAGGGCCTCGATGCCGCGCGGTCCGATGTCGGCGCCGACCGCCAGGTCTGGCTCGATGAGCTCGGCACCGGGCGCGGCCGGGTCGACCGCCACCGCCGGACCGCTATCCGATCCGAGGCCGAACCCGGTGAAGACATAGCCGAGCAAGCCGGCTGCGGCCAGCAGCAGTGCCCCCGCAACGGCGAGCGAGGCTCGTCGCTCGCCTCCCGAGCGACGAGCCGCCAGGGGCTCCGGGTCGGTGAGGGGAATGCCATCGCCAGGGCGTTGGCGCTGGATCACCCGTGCCTTGCGCTGGTTCGCTCGTAGCTTGGCTCGACGCTTCGTTCGCTCCTGGGCCTTCTGCCAGGCTGCGATCTCGGCGGCGTCGGTGTCGCTGCGGGCCGGGCGGGGTGATCGTCGGCGGGCCGTCCCGGTGGGGTCGGGGTGACCGGGGATCCTCTCCGGTTCCGAGCCGGGCTCGGTCAGCGGCGGCTGCTCCGGCCGGTAGACCGGCATCTCCGTCGTCGGAGGCTGAGTTCCGGGAGCCGGTCGAACCTCGAAGAGATCACTCCACTGGGCGACCCACGAGTCGGCATCCGGTGGACCGTCTCGCTCTCCCAGCCCGGCGGGAAACGGTGCTGTCTCCTCGCCGTCGCCGGGAAACCCACGCTCATCCTCCGACTTCTCTTGGCTCAAGGCTCTCTCCGTCCAAGCCGGCAGCGGTCGGTGCCACCGCCGATCCTCACACCGGAGCGTCACCCCGCCGGCGGGACGGGGCCGGGCACGAACCGGTCAGTCGTCGCCCTCCGATTCGATGACGCGGTCACGCCAACTGCACGGACTCCGACGACAAGGATAGCCCATTGTCGTGGCGCGGCACGAGAGGGCTGCCGAGCCGGCCGCCGGACCGGTTGCGAGCCGCCACGTCGTCTCAGCGACGCTCAGCGACGAGCTCGGGAGCCGAGCCGGTAGGCGAGGCGCCCGGCACGCGTCGGCGACGGCTCGGCCTGTGGTGCGGAGATCCACTCTGGCGACCCGCACACGCTCGCCGACACGCGGACATCCATGAGCTAGATCTGCGTCGACCATTGTGGACAATTGCCGTCACAGATCTGCATCAGTTGGACAGCGTATTCGCCGGCGCATGATCAGCAATTCAGTCTGTGCCAACCGTCACAACTTCGTTGACACAGGCGTAAGCGCTCGGTCATAGTGATGGTGTCGGCCGGATTGTGGCTGGGTGCGATCTGCCGCAGGCAGGCGGGCGACGCCCTGGATGTAGTGCTCCGCAGGCAGATACATCTAGGGCGTCGACGCGTTCCCCAGTAGAAACTGGGGTCGGCCCCCTATGTACTCGATCTCCAGGCCCGGGCAGTATCTCCCTCCAGGCCATCGAGTCGTCCACCGCCATCGGCGGCTCTTTGGCTCAAGTCGATGAAGGAGACGTGACGCATGACGGTCACGGAGTTTCACAACAGGTTGACCGATCACCGCCATCCGTTCGATGCATTCTTCTCGGAACGTTACGAACCGATGCTCCGTTTGGCGGTAAGCATGGTCGATCAGCCGTGGGCTGCCGAGGAAATCGTCCAGGACGCCTTCCAGCGAGTCTGGCTGCGATGGGCTGAGCTGACAGAGCCGCACTTCTACCTTCGAACCATCGTGGTCAATCGATGCAATGACGAGTTACGGCGGCGACGGGTGCGACGCCGAGCCGATCGTGTGCTGGGCCACAGAACCGAGGCAGAGTCCCACTACCTGGCCGACATGTTGTCCTCGGTCACGCCGAAGCGCCGGACCGCGCTCGTGCTGCGGTTCTACGGTGGCCACACCGTCTCGGAGGTCGCCGAGGCGATGGACATCCCGACCGGAACGGCGAAGAGCCTGATCCATCGCGGGCTGGCCGACCTCCGGGGCGCGCTCTAGCGAGAGCGGGCCCCCGGCGGGCACCAGCCGAGCCTGCTCGCCAGAGGTGCCAAGGGTCACGTCGCTTGTGTCAGCCGGACGACATCGGTGTCGGCGGCTTCGACGGACGATCGAGAGGACCCGTGACAACA
>JAHELU010000218.1:0-3533 GCA_024644005.1 Acidimicrobiales bacterium
GGCCCCGCCCTGGCACTTCGGGGTGGCGCTCATCGGGGTCGGGATCGGGGGCCTGCTCGGTTCGGGCGGTGTGCCCCGGCTCCGGGCCAGGCTGGCCGAGGAGCGCATCCTCGCCTACGCCCTGATCGGGCTGACGGCTTTGGCCCTGCTGGCCGGCATCTCGGCCGGACTGGCCGGGGTCTTCATCATGGCCTTCGCCATCGCCCTGGCGGCCCAGGGCGGCAAGCAGGCATTCGACGCCATCGTCCAGCGGGACGCCCCCCGAGCCAACCTGGGCCGCACCTTCAGCCGCTACGAGAGCCGATTCCAGCTGGTCTGGGTGCTCGGGGCGCTGGTGCCGGTGGTGATCCCGCTGCCGGCCAGGATCGGGTTTTTCATCGTGGCCGCATCTGCGGCCTTCGTCGCCGTCACCTACTGGTTCGGCCGGACCCCCAACCCGGCGGCCATCGTGTCGGACGGGATCCTCGACGATCTGCTCGACCGGCTCGCCTCGATCCTGCCAGGCCCGCTCGGCCGCCGTCTGGATGCTCGGACCTGGGGTCGGGCCGTCGGGCGAGAGTCGGAGGGCACCGGCCCGCCCACGGACGACGGTCGGAGCCGGGATCGCCGCCGACCCGACCGCCGGGCCGCCGATCCGGCCGCCGAGCGCACCACGGAGCGCACCACCGGTCGGACGGCCCGGTTCCGCAGGCACCGCACGGCGGAGCCCGGCCCGGACGGGACGGCGGGCCGGGCCCGAGACACCGGGGTGGACGAGACCGCGGAGTGGGTGCGGGATCGGACCACGCCGATGCCGCTGGATCCAGACGCCACCATTGTGTTCGAGGGAGGACCGCCGCTCCTCCAACCGAAGGAGCCGGCCCTCAGCGACGTCGAGGACCGATCGGATCCACCGATTCGTCGACCGCCGCCGGAACCGGACTCCTGGCCCTCCCGTCGACCGTAGCCAGGACGACGGCCACGGCCGCCACCGCTGCGCTCACGGCGGTGGTGGCACGGTAGGAGGCGGTGAAGCCGCGACCGGCTTCGAGCGCATCGAACAGTGCCGCCGACCCGGCCACCCCGATGACGATCCCGGTGGTCCGCATGAGCAGCGAGAGCCCGCCGGCCGTGCCCTGCTCACCGTCGGGCAGCGCCGACATGACCATCGCCATGTTGGGCACGCCGAACAAGCCGAGGCCCACGCCGATCACCGCCATCGCGGCGGCGACGGTGAGGGCGCCAGTGCCGTCCCCGAACGTCGCCAGCCAGCCGATGCCGATGGCCTCGATCGCGAGCCCTACGATGACCGGACGGCGGTATCCGGCCCGGTCGCTCCAGCGGCCGGCCACGGGGGCAGCGAGGCCCATGGCGATCGGTGAGGCAGCGAGCGCCAACCCCCCGACGACCGGTGAATAGCCGAGGCGATCGACGACGAGGGCCGGCACGAGCAACCAAGCGACGAACATGGCACCGTTGGCCAGCACGGTCAGGAGGTTGGCTGTCGAGAACCGCCGATCAGCGAACAGCCGGAGGTCCAGGATCGGTGCCGGTAGTCGCCGAGAGCGGACGGCGTAGCCGGTGCCGATCGCCCCGGTCAGCGCCACAGTCAGCCACAGCGCCGGCGATGTGAGACCGAAGCTCCGTCCCGAGTTCACCGCCAGCAGGCCGGCGGTCAGGGCCAGTGCCACCAGCGCCGCCCCGAGGACGTCTGCACGCGGTCGATGCTGCTGCACCACGGGGCCGACCGATGCCGCCAGCCACAGCAGGGCCAGGCACACCGGGACCCGGAACCAGAAGACGGCCGGCCACCCCCCGAGCTCGACCAGCGGCCCACCCACGAGCGGACCCATGGCCGCCCCGGCCCCGGTTGCGGTCTGGAACACGGCGATGGCCCGACCCCGACCCCGACCCTGGCCCCGACCCTGGCCGGGGCCGCGCCCGTCGGCGGCCAGGCTGGCCAGTGCCGGTGCCGCGGCCATCACCATGGCCGTGGCCACCCCCTGGCCGACCCGGGCCGCCAGGAACCAGGCGAAGTCGGTGGCCATCGCACAGCCGACCATGGCACCCGTGGAGCCGGCCGCACCGATGATCAGCATTCGCCGGTGGCCGATCGTGTCGCCCCACTGGCCTGCCGCCAGCAGCAGGCCGCCGTAGGCCAGTACATAGCTGACCACCACCCACTGCAGATCGGCGACCGAGATCCCGAGCCCATCCACCAGCGCGGGGAACGCAACGTTCAATGCGGTGTCGAGCGATCCCAGTGCCCCTCCCGCCCCGGCCAGCACTAGCCTTCGATCGAGCGTCACCGATCCATAGTGGCATGGGAGCTTCGTGAGCGACGGCTGGGATTTCATCATCATCGGCGGCGGGTCGGCCGGTTGCGCCCTTGCCAATCGGCTCAGCGCCGAGCGGTCCAACCGGGTGCTGGTGCTCGAAGCCGGGCGCCGCGACTGGCGGTGGGACGTGTTCATCCACATGCCGGCCGCCCTGACCTACCCGATCGGTAGCCGCCTGTACGACTGGCGCTACGAGAGCGAGCCGGAACCCCACATGGGCGGCCGGCGGGTCTACCACGCCCGCGGCAAGGTGCTCGGCGGGTCGAGCAGCATCAACGGGATGATCTTCCAGCGCGGCAATCCGATGGACTTCGACCGGTGGGCCGCCGAGCCCGGCATGGAGCAGTGGAGCTACGCCCACTGCCTGCCGTACTTCAAGCGGATGGAGAACCGACTGGTCGGCGGCGACCGCTGGCGGGGCGACGACGGACCGCTTCAGCTGGAGACCGGGCCCGCCACCAATCCGCTGTTCGAGGCCTGGCTCGAGGCCGGCGTCCAGGCCGGGTTCGCCAGGACCGACGACGTCAACGGCTACCGGCAGGAGGGCTTCGCCCCCTTCGACAAGAACATGGTCTGCGCTCGCCGGCTCAGCGCCGCCCGGGCCTACCTCCATCCCGTTCTCGACCGGCCCAACCTCCGACTGGAGACGCTGGCCCAGGTCGACCGGATCGTGTTCGACGGCAGCCGGGCGGTCGGGGTGGCGTATCGCCGACGGGGCCGATCCCTGGTGGCCCGGGGCGCCGAGATCATCTGCTGCGGTGGGGCGTTCAACTCGCCCCAGCTGCTACAGCTGTCCGGTATCGGCTGCCCGGATCTGCTCCGCCCGCTCGGGATCGACGTGGTATCGGCCCTTCCCGGGGTGGGGGAGAACCTCCAGGACCACCTCGAGGTCTACATTCAGCACCGCTGCACCCAGCCGGTTTCGATGCAGCCCTACCTGGCCAAGTGGCGGATGCCGATCATCGGTCTGCAATGGCTGGCCCGCCGGGGTCCTGCCGCCACCAACCACTTCGAGGCCGGTGCCTTCGTGAGGAGCAATGATCGGGTCGACTACCCCAATCTGATGTTCCACTTCCTGCCCCTCGCGATCCGCTACGACGGGTCGTCGCCGGTGGGCGGCCACGGCTACCAGGTCCACATCGGGCCGATGTACTCCGACGCGCGCGGTTCGGTGCGGATCACGAGCGCCGATCCGCGGGTCCATCCGGCGCTGCG
>JAHELU010000218.1:3543-6266 GCA_024644005.1 Acidimicrobiales bacterium
CTCGACCGACCCTCGTCGCCATCCGGCGGTCCAATTCAACTACCTGTCGACCCCCGACGACCGCCGGGAGTGGGTCGAGGCGGTGCGAGCCGCCCGCCACATCCTGTCCCAACCGGCGTTCGGGCCATACGACGGGGGTGAGGTGTCACCCGGCCCGACGGTGGTGTCGGACGACCAGATCCTCGACTGGGTGGCCACCGACGCCGAGACCGCCCTCCATCCCTCGTGCACCGCCAAGATGGGCTGCGACGATCTGGCGGTGACCGATCCGGCCAGCCTGCGGGTCCACGGGGTCGATGGCCTCAGGGTGGTGGACGCATCGGTCATGCCGGCGATCAGCAACGGCAACATCTACGCGCCGACGATGATGATCGCCGAGCGGGCGGCGGATCTGATCCTCGGCAACGAACCGCTACCGCCCGATCACGCCGATGTCTACCGAGCGCCGGCAACCGACCGTCGCAGCGGCGACAGCGAGCACCCGGCCTGACCGGACACGAGCGGCCGATCAGAGATCATCGAGGCCGGAGAGGTCGTCCGGCACCTCGAGACCGGGGCCGTCCAGCTCCCCGTCGATGCCGATCCTGGCCAACCACAACCCGGGGGCGTCGACCTCGGCGGCGGTCGGCAGGTCGAGCTCGTCCGCCCACAGCCTCGACAGCCCGTCCGGGCCGGCCCGCTCCACGATGCCGGCCACGAAGCGGTCGCCCCGCTCCAGGGTGGCGCTGTCCACCTCGAGGCCCAGCAGGCGCTCCATGAACCGGTCGGCCGGGGCAACGTCGATCCACCGCTCCCGGAACCGGGTCCGGATCGTCTGGTGGCTCACCACCAGTCCCCGGGAGATCTCGGTCACCGTGTGGTCGACGAAGCCCAGGATGGCCGCCACGAGAGCGTCGAGCTGGGGGACCAGCAGATCGTGGGCCGGTGATCGTAGCAGCGACAGAACGACATCGGGATCGCTCAGCGTCTCAGACATCTCCTGCAGCTGGCTCAGATCGGTGAGCGATCCGAACCGCTCCTGCATCGCCTCGGCGTTCGGCCGGAACGCCGCCGCGAAGTCGAGCAGGAGGGCTTCGAGCCTGGCACCGACATGGGGTATCGACACGACGGCGTGGACCGTCAGCTCGTGGATGAGGACCCACAGCCGGAGCTCGTCGAGCGGGACGTCCCACCGCGCTGCGGCTGCGTCGATGTTCGACGGCACGACCAGGACCTCGTCGCCGGAACGGGGGATGGGCAGGTCGTACTGGCCGAGCGCCCGCTGGCCGAGATGGCCGAGCATCGACCCGGCGCTCGTGGAGACGAGCATCGGCCCGAGCGCCGAGAACATCTGGCCCATGATCTGGCCCGTGAGGTCGGAGAGGTCGGCCCCGAGCGGGTCGTCCTCGGTCGGCACGATTCCCTGGGTCTCGGCCTGCATGGCGGCCGACAACGCCTCGCCGAACCGCTCGAAGAACGGGCGGTAGGCTTCGACGCTCCGGCCGGTCCAGATCGACTTCGTCACCGGTGCGATCCGGGTCCCCGGCGGCAGTGCCGTGCCTGCGGCCTGGTTGACGTGGAGCTCTGCGACCCTGCCGAGCTCCTCGATCTTCATGCGGTCGACCGGGTCGAGATTGGGCTCGCTGCCACCGCCCGATGCGATCGATTTCGCGATCTCGGCCGCCGCCTTCCAGGGATCGCCGCCGGCCAGCCCGCCGAACAGGCTGTTGAGGTCGAAGAAGGGAAACTCCCCACCGGGTGGATTACCACTGCTCACAAGGGCATCGTAGAGCAGTGACATCGATTGCGGTCACCGGTGCGGCCGGAGCGGTTGGGAGACGGGTCGTCGAGCTGTTCGCCTCGGGTGACGGCGTGGAGCGGGTCGTCGCCATCGATCGCCGCCGACCGGTGGCCAGCGGGCCAGCCATCGAGAGCCACCAGCTCGACCTGTTGACCGGCGAGCTAGCGCCGGTGCTCGACGGCTGCTGCTCGGTCGTCCACCTCGCAGAGAACACCGGTCGGCGGGCCGATCCCGTCGTCGCGACGACGAAGCTGCAGCGCGTGCTCTCGGCCGCCGAGGCAGCGGGCTGTCACCACGTGGTCCTGCTGTCCTCGGCCGTGGTGTACGGGGCCTACGCGGACAATCCGGTGCCGCTGACCGAGACCCATCCCGTCCGGCCCATCCCCGCGCTGGCCCATGCGGTGATCAAGGCCGAGCTGGAGACCGTGGCACAACGGTGGGCGGCGAGCAGCGGCGGCAGCGTCGCCATCCTGCGCCCCGCCGCAACCCTGTCCGAGGGAGACTCGAGCTGGATCGGCGCTGCGCTGCGGGCCGCCACTGCGGTTCGTCCCGAGCAGGTCGACCCCCCGGTCCAGTTCCTCCACCACGACGATCTGGCCACCGCCATCACGCTGGCCGTGGAGCGCCGGCTGGACTCGATCTACAACGTGGCCCCCGATGGCTGGATCGGCGCGGAGCTCTTCCGGGCGCTGCGTGGCGAGGCCGAGGTCCGATTGCCCCAGCAGCTCTCCGAGTGGCGGCACCGCCTGGCCAAGAGCCTGGCCGACCGGTCGCTGCTCGACGGGCTCGAGCCGTACGTCACCTGGCCGTGGGTGGTGGCGAACGACAAGCTGCGATCGGAGGGCTGGACACCCTCGTTCTCGAACGAGGAGGCGTACGTCGCCGGCACCCCGCCCCCGCTGCTGGCGTTCATCAAGCCGCAGCGGCGTCAGGAGCTGGCGCT
>JAHELU010000219.1 GCA_024644005.1 Acidimicrobiales bacterium
TTTGGAGGGTGATGACGGCGGTTCTGGTGTCGGGGCCGAAGGTGGTGTCCGGGGTGTCGAGTTGGTAGCCGAGCTCGGTGAGGCGTTGTTCGAGCACCAGCACGGCGTCCCCGGTCGAGCCGAGTCGGAGCAGCGGCCGCTCCTGGGCCCCGGCCGGCTGGGCGCTGAGCACCGTCAGCGACGCCGTGGCCGCCAGCGTCACCACCAGCGCGATCAGCCGCCGGCGGAGAGAACCAGAGATCAGCCCCATCTTCCACTACCTCCTACCTGCCTCCTACCTGCAGTATTCTGCATGGCAGGGCACCTGAACAGGGCAGGAGGTCTCTGTTCGATCCGATCCGCTCGGGCCGGCCGTCAGAACAGGCGCTGCGTCCCGCGCTCCAGCTCCAGCAGCTCCTGCTTGACCGCGAGGCCACCGCCGAACCCGGTCAGCGATCCGTCGGCCCCCACCACCCGATGACAGGGCAGCACGATGGGCAGCGGGTTGGCGCCGTTGGCCGCCCCGACGGCCCGGAACGCCCCGGGCTCGCCGATCGCCCTGGCCTGCTCGGCGTAGCTCGTGGTCTGGCCGTACGGGATGTCGGCCAGGGCCAGCCACGCCCGGCGCTGGAACTCGGTTCCCTCCAGGTGCAACGGCAGGTCGAACGTGGCTCTGGTCCCGGCGAAGTATTCGTCGAGCTGTCGGGCCGCCTCGGCCAGCACCGGGTCGTCCGGCGCCTCCGGGACGTCTGCGGGGCCGAGCCCGTGGTCGGCGGGGTCCTGGTTGGCGAACAGGATCCTGGTCAGCCCTCGATCGTCGGCGGCCAGGGTCAGCCGCCCGATCGGGGCCTCCACGGTCAGCCGGCGGAGCGTCATCGACGGCCCACCCCTACCAACGCCATGGTCCGAAGCTACCGCCTCGGCTCGGGCGTCGGCGGGAAAAGCCGCCGGCTCCCACCTACGCTCGAGGCATGAACAGAAGCGTGCTCTCGATCCGCTCGGTGCTCTCGACCCGCTCGATCCACTCGATGGCGTCGGTGCGCAGCATCCTGTCCGCTGCCTCGATCGGGTCGATCCTGTCGCTCGGCTCCGCCGGATCGATGCTGTCCGTCGGTTCGGCCGGATCGATCCTGTCGGTCGGTTCCGCCGGGTCGATCCTGTCGCTGTGGTCGGCCGGCAGCATCCTGTCGATCAGGAGTCGGGGCAAGATCCTCTGCATCGACGACCGCCCGGTCGGTGATCTCGATTCTTCGACCCGGACCGCCATCGGGGTGACGGCGGTGGCTGCCGTCCTCGGGGTCGCAGCCGTGGAGGCCCGGCGGTTGCTGGTCGGCGGGATCCTGGCCGACAGTAGGCTGACGAGATGTTGAGGTTGGTGAGACGGGTAGCCGCGGCACTGGGACTGGCGGGCCTCATCGCGACGTTGTTCCGGCTCAGGGGGAAGGGAGGGGTGCCACCCCAGACCGGCGGCTGGCGGGAAGTCCCCGAGTCCGAGCTCCGTCGATGAGGATCGCGGTCGCCGGTCTCGGAACCACCGGCTCGCTCCTCGCCCGGCAGCTCCGTGGGGCCCACGTGGACCAGGTCCGGCTGTTCGATGCCGACGAGGAGCGCATCGGTCCCGTAGAGGGGGCGCTCGACCGGGGCCTCGAGGTGGTAACCGGTCCCCCCGACCCGTCGGACCCCGCAGATGTGACGGTCCTGGCCACCCCCGCTGGCACCCATATGGAGCCGGCAGAAGCGATGCTCGCCGCCGGCAGTCACGTGGTCTCCATCTCCGATGATCCCGACGAGGTGGGTCTGCTCCTCGGTCTCGACGGCCTGGCTCGCCGTCACGACCGGGCGATGGTGGTGGGAGCCGGATTCTGCCCCGGCCTGAGCGACGTCCTGATCCGGTACGCAGCCCAACAGCTCGACGTGGTGGAGACGATCAACGTGTCGAGCGCCGGTACGGGCGGTCCGGCCTGTGCTCGCCAGCACCATCGGGCGCTGAAGCTGCCCGGTCAGGACTGGCGGGACGGCGGCTGGGTGCTGCGGCGGGGCGGCTCCGGACGCGATCTGGCGTGGTTCCCGGATCCGATCGGGGCCCGGGACTGCTACCGGGCGGCCCTGGCCAGCCCGATACTGCTCCAGCGGGAGTTCCCGGACGCCCAGCGGATCTCGGCTCGTGTCGCCGCCACCCGCCGCGATCGGTTCACCAGCAAGCTGCCGATGTTGCGGCCCCCTCACCGGGACGGCGGGCCGGGGGCCGTACGGGTCGAGGTCCGGGGTCGGGTCGGCGTGGCGGTCGAGACGTTGGTCTACGGCGTGATGGATCACCCGTCCGTGGCTGCTGCCACGGTGGCCGCGGTCAGCGCCATCGCCGCAGGCCGTGGCGAGGCACCCACCGGGGCCAACGGGCTCGCCAGCTGGCCCCACCCTCACGAGCTCCTGACCGAGCTCTACCGCAGGGGGGTCAAGGTGGCCATGTTCAGCGGCCAGCTCGCCCCGAGCGCAGCCTGATCCTCGCTGCAGCACAGCTGCACCGGCCCTGGGGCGCACGACCCGTTCGGGAGAAATCCGCTCAAGTTCCGGGCCGAACGCGTCGACTCTACCGAAGGGAAATTCTCGGAAGTTTTCCTCAAGTTCGGCGCACATCGTGTCGAGAACTTCTTCTGTCATGGAGGATAACTCGAAGGGTGCAACGACTATGGCTGCAAACAGAGCCGAGCTGAATGCTCGGATCGAAGCCAATCTGCCGCTGGTCAAACATGTGGTGTTCCAGGTAGCGGTCCACTTTCCCCGCCACGTCGATCGCGAGGAGCTGGCCAGGGCCGGCGCGCTGGGATTGGTCGAAGCGGCTCGCCGCTACGACGAGGAGCGTGGAGTGCCGTTCGAGCGGTTCGCCGCCCAGCGGATCCGGGGGGCGATCCTGGACTCGGTCCGGGCTGCCGACTGGGCCCCACGGTCCGTCCGGTTGCTGGCCCGGCGGCTGGAGAGCACCGAGCAGCAACTGGCCAGCGAGCTCGGTCGGGTGCCGAACGTCGACGAGATGGCCGAGGCCCTCGGCGTCAGCCACGACGAGCTGGCTCGGCTCCGGGACCGGCTCTTCCGCTCCGTCGTGCTCGCACTGGATCACGAGACCAGCGACGATTCCGACGAGGATCTCACCCTGGTCGACGTCCTCCGAGACCAGTCGGCGGTGGAGCCCTCGGAAGAGCTGGAGAGCAGGGAGCTCCACACCTACCTCCGGGATGCGGTGAAGCTGCTGCCGGAGCGCCAGCGATTCGTCATCGTCGGCTACTTCCTGGAGGGCAAGACCTCCCAGGACCTGGCCCGCTTCCTCGGTGTCACCGAGTCCAGGGTCAGCCAGCTCCGCAGCGAAGCGCTGCGCAACCTCAAGTTGGGGATCGAGGCCCAGTACGAGGCGCTGCCGGAGGAGGCACCGGTCGGCCGTGTCGCCAAGCGCCAGGCCGCCTACGTCGACCAGATCGGCTCGGCGTCGGAGTGGAAGAACCGTCTCAGCCGCTGGGACGACGAGTACGACGTTCCGGACGAGCCGCTCCTGCCGGTCCGGCGGGTAGCGATGATCGTCAGCTAGCCCAGGAGACTACTGCTCGGCTCGGGGCCGAAGCTCCGGGCGTCGACCGTCGGCCGGTCAGAACGCCGCGGCGGTCTGCCACCGGTCGAGGAGCTCGGCGTCGCCGAAGACCTCGAGCCGGCTGGCCGGGATCCGGCTCCACAGCAGGAGCAAGAGGTCGGACACCGGCCCGCGGGCGGCGACATCTCCCTTGGCGTGGGAGTGGTTCCACTCCACGCCCTCCGGGCCGTAGGTCATGAACCACTCGCCGTCGTCGATGTCGGTGGCGTGGAGGTGCACGGTCTCGCCCGTTCCGCCCAGTGCCTCGAACTGCATGCGTCGGGGGACGAACACCTCCAGCACCTCGTCGATGCCGTCCCGGGCCTGGCGGGCGTCGATCGGCTCCGGACTGCCGACGGCCGACTCTGCGTCCCACCGGTGCATCGACACCTCGTGGCTCAGTCGGCGCAACCACCACGAGGCGGGCTGGGGCCCGGTGAAGGTGGGCCGCACGGCCTCGAGGTCGGTGGAGTCGAGGGCAGCTTGCAGGTCGTTCGACCCGGTGACGAACCACTCGATCACGTCGTCACCGTGTGGCGGCTCCGGTACCGACGATCGTGAGGGCGGGTTGGCCGGGTCGGACTCGAGGGCCAGCTGGGCGAAGCGGAAGACCCAGCCCGTGTGCCCGACCACCGAGCGAACGGTCCACCCCTGGAGATGGGGTAGGTCGAGCTCCAGATGCGTCGGGTCGACCTGGGACAGCCGCGCCGCCTCGACCCGGAGCAGGTGCCGGTAGTCGGACGTGGTCAGATTCGTCACGACGCAAATCTAGCTTGCGGATCGCAACGGCCGGGGCGGCCGGGGAAAGAACCCCGACGTCCTGGCAACGTACTCCTCGTATCCGGGCCGCCGCTTGACCAGGTTGCGCTCCAGCAGCGCCTTCCCCGACACCCGGAGCAGGAGGTAGGACATGACCGCCGGCCCGACGAGTGCGATCACGCCGGGCCAACCGGTCTCCAGCGCCACCAGGCCGAGTCCCCACCAGACACAGAAATCGCCGAAGTAGTTCGGGTGCCGGGTCCAGGACCACAGGCCCTGGTCCATGATCCGGCCGGCCGACCCGGGCGAGGCCTTGAAACGGGCGAGCTGCCAGTCTCCGACGGTCTCGAAGAACATGCCGACGGCCCACAGGATGGTGCCGAGCGCGGCCAGCAACCCCAGCGAGGTCGGCTCGTCGTCGCCCTGTCCGAGCTGCACCGGCAGCGACACCACCCACATCAGCACGCCCTGGAGGGTGAAGACAGTGGCCAGCGACACGATCGGGAACCGCGACGGTCCCCAGTACTGACGCATCTTGACGTAGCGGAAGTCCTCGCCCTTGCCGGCGTTGCGCCAGGTGAGGTACGCGGTCAGCCGCAGCCCCCACACCGTGACCAGCACCAGCAAGAGGTTCTGGCGGGCCGGCACCCCGTCTGCGGTGAACCGGGCGATCCAGCCGATGAGCACGAACCCGAACCCCCAGACGAGGTCGACGATCGAGGCGTTCGTCAGCGCCAGGCTGATCACCCAGGTGGTCAACATCAGGGCCACCACACCCAGGGCGGTGTACAGCAGGAATCCGAGAGCCATCGGTAGATAGTGACAGCTGGCCGACCAGGTCGCGAAACCACGGGGGCGCCGAGCAACGAGGCAACAGGCGTGCGATCATGACCCCCATGCCCGGGCTCAAGCGCTCCTCGATCCATCGCCGGCCGACCGTTGTCGCGGTGGCCCTCATCCTCGCCCTGGTCCTCGGGGCCTGCGGCGGCGACGACGACGATGCCACGTCGGGCACGATCACCTCCGACACGTCTACCGACGACACCTCGACCGATGGCACCGACTCGACACCGGATTCGGTGACGACCCCGCCGACAGACTCCCAGCCGCCGACCGACACCCAGCCGCCGGACGACGACCTCCCGGGGGAGCCGATCGACCTGTTCGCCGATGCCGGCGACGTCCTCATGGTCGTGGGAGTGGCCCATGACGACGAGCTCAACATCCGGGCCGCCCCCGGCACCGATCAGGAGGTGGTGGCCACCGCCGGCCCGACCGCCGACGATCTGGTGGCCACCGGTAGGGCCAGACAGTTGCCGGCCTCGATCTGGTACGAGGTCACGGTCGACGGCACCACCGGTTGGGCCAGTATCTCGTTCCTCGCGTTCGAGGGCGGTACCGATGATGCCACGGCCGAGTTCCTCGACGGTGATCCGCCCCCGGAGACCGAGACGATGGTCGAGATGGGCGAGCTGGTGGCGGCCGGCTTCGCATCCACCGAGCCCCAGTCGTCGATCGTGCAGTCGGTGGCCCCCACGGTCGGCGATCTGGCCGAGGTCACCTACGACGTGATCGGCCTCGGCGACGATGCGGTCGGCGGACTCCGGCTCCACGTGTTCGCCACCCCGTCCGAGAGCGGGGAGGGGTTCGTGCTCCGCTCGATCGAGCGGACCGGCCTCTGCACGCGCGGGTCGACCGGCGACGCCTGCGTCTAGCAGGGTGCTGAAAATCACATGTCGGATTCTCGGAGGCCATCCATCCGCCCACTCTGCGTCCTCGAATTCGCCATAGCGCTCACAAGCTGTGGCGAATCCTGCGTCCTTGACTGGGTG
>JAHELU010000220.1 GCA_024644005.1 Acidimicrobiales bacterium
CGCGGTGTCGTGGCGCGTCCGCGGTGGCGCGTCCGCGGTGGCGTGGCGCGTCCGCGGTGGCGTGGCGCGTCCGCGGTGGCGCGTCCGCGGTGGCGTGGCGCGTCCGCGGTGGCGCGTCCGCGGTGGCGTGGCGCGTCCGCGGTGGCGCGTCCGCGGTGGCGTGGCGCGTCCGGGGCGGGTGTCGCGTCGCTACTCCTCCCAGAGGCGAACCCAGCCGGACTCGATCTCCAGCTCGGCGTGCTCGTAGCCCGGCTCGCCGGGGAGGATGACCCGGTAGTCCCCGTCGGGGTCGTCCACCCGGACCCGCTTGTACGGCAGGCGCTTCTTGGCCACGGCCAGCACGTCGTCGGCGGAGTCGTACCGGGCGAGGCAGGCCACCATCCGCACCGTCGGCGACATCATCTCCATCTCGCCGGCGGCCCACTGGTCGAGGGCGTCCTGCGGTCTGACCCACTCCCAGTTGACGATCTCCCCCTCGTCGTGGCTGGGGTCCTGGTCATTGGGGGCCCTGGCCACGAAGAACCGGGCGTCGAACCTCCTGGGTGGCCCCATCGGGGTGATGAACCGGGCCACCTCCTCGATCGGCGTCACGTCGAGCGTGATGTTGCGCTCCAGAAGCACGTCGGCGAACAGGTTCTCGTCCTGGAGGACGAGGTGCCGGACCTCGGCGATGGTGGTCGCGTCGGTGCCGGACGTGGCCAGGAGCAGCCCGGCTTCCTCCAGCGTCTCCCTGGCTGCGGCGATCCACCAGGCGAGCCCGCCGTGGTCGACTTCCAGGATGGTGGATGCCTGTTCGTCGGACAGCCCCCGGCACAGCCGGTCGAAGTCCTCGAGATGATCGTCCGGGTCGACCCGCCCGCCGGGGAACACCCAGTTGTCGGGGGCGAACACCACCTTCGCCGTGCGATGGACCATCAGCACGTGGAGATCGGGCCGGTCGTCGAGCAGCATCACCGTCGCCGCATGACTGATCGGGACGGCGGCCGGATCGTAGTCGTCCGAGGTGAGGCCCTTCACCGAAGACACCTCAACACCTGCCCGAACCCGTGGCAAATCGAGTGCGGCTCGCGGGTCGCCGTGACCGAGCCCCGCCCGCTCGTCAGGTCTGGGAGTCGATCCTGGCCAGCAGCGACGCCGTTTCCACCGAACGGGCCCTGACCGTGTCCCAGGCCTCGTTGCCCGGATCGCCGGGAGCGATGCCCGACGGCTCGGTCATGGCGTGGAGCCGGAACTGCAGATCCCGCCGACCGTCGGCGAAGCTCTCGAGGCACGGGGTCCCGTAGCCCGGATTGCCGTAGTCGTTCAGGGTCTCGAACGCGCCGGTTGGCATGGTGCCGGCCGACAGGCCGTTGTTGGCCGGGTTGATGCCGGCCATCAACCACAGCAGGAGCGGCTCCTCCGGGTTGGTCTGGTCCGAGAGGGTCACGGCGAGCTCCACCGCATCGGGAGGCACGTCGACCCAGGCCAGATCGGGGAACACGTTGCGGTCGGCGCAGGTGGCCGAGACCGGGATGTCCTCGCCGGGGGCGAACGAGGGACTGGTCAAGCTCATGCCGGACTCGCCGATCTCCTGGATGGGGGCCGACGTGGGTGGCAGGGGTCTGGTGGTCGTCGTCTGCCAGTCAGCAGGGGCCGACAGATCCCGACCGTCGTCGGCGCAGCCGGCCACCACGAGACCCAGGATTGCGGCGCACAGGCAGAGACGGGTCCGGAGCACGAATAAGGATCGTAGCCGCTCACCCCCGGACTCGGTCCGGCGCTCCGATCCTCCGGGGGCGGGCCCGACGGGGGGGTGTTGGGCGTGACCCGGAACCGGCTCTCCAGCTTGTACGGTTGCCCCGTACTGTTCGACCGCTGGATCGGGCCGTCGAAGGACGGCCGGGAGAGCTTCGTCATGGACTGCAACCTCTCCGATCGCACCACCGGAAACGGTCCTGGCTCGTGGCCGATGGGCTAGAGGCGCAGCCGGCCGGCTCGCGGCTGGCCCGATTGGCCCGGCTGGGTCTGCTCGGCCGGATCCGGCCACTGCGTCGACTCGTCGAGCGACAGATCGCCCAGCCCGAGTCCGGGCTGCCGAGCCGGCGCCGGCTCACGGTGCCGCGGTTGGCGTGGCGGCCGCTCGGTGGTCTGCTCGGCCCGGCGGTCGGCGACGCCAGCCAGAGCCTCGGCGCCCTGGCGATGTCGGCCAGCACGAGCCTGCTGACCGGGTTCACGTTCGCCTTCTTCGCCGGCACGCTGCGGGACAATCCCGGGCTGCTGCTGTTCATCCCGGCCGCCATCGGCCTGCGGGGCAACGTGTTCGGTCCGTTGGGCAGCCGGCTCTCGACAGCGTTGCGGGCCGGGACGTTCAGCTGGACCTGGCGGCGCGACTCGTTGCTCGGACAGAACATCTTGGGCGCCATGGCCAGCTCCCTCGTGGCGGCCCTCGGGCTGGCGGTGGTGGCCGAGGTCGTGGTCCAGCTGATAAGCGATCAGTCGGTGCCGGTTCTCGGGATGGCCGACTTCGTCGTGGTGTCGGTGCTTGGGGGCACCCTGGCGTCGGTGGTGGTGCTCGGGATCACCCTCGGTCTCGCCGTGGCCGCCGCCCGCTTCGGCTGGGACCTCGACAACGTCATGGCCCCGCTCGTGATGGCGTCCGGAGACTTCGTGACCCTGCCGGCGATCGTGCTGGCGACCGGCTTGATCTCACGAGGGTGGCTGACCACCTGGCTGGCGCTGGGGCTCACCGTCCTGGTCGTCGTGGCCGGTGCGCTGGTCATCCGGTCGGCGCTCTCCACGGCCCGGCGGATCCTGGTGGAGGCGATCCCGATCCTGCTGCTGGCCGGCACGCTCAGCCTCATCGCCGGCATCGTGCTGGAGCGATCGATCGACCGGTTCCTGGCGTTCTCGGTGCTGATCGTCCTGTTGCCCGGCTACCTCTCCACCGCAGGCGCGCTCGGCGGGATCCTGTCGAACCGGTTGTCGACCAAGGTCCATCTCGGACTGATCGAGGCGGCCCGCATCCCTCGTGGTGACGCCAGGGATGACATCCGCATCACGTTCGCCCTGTCCCTGCCGATCTTCGTCTTCCTCGCGTCCCTGGCCGGGACGCTCGGCGTCGCCGCCGGACGGAGCTCACCCGGGCTGCTGTCGCTGATCGCCGTGGCGGTCACCGGTGGCCTGCTGGCCACGGCGTTCGTCGCCATCGTCGCCTACTACGGCACGTTCGCCGCCGTCCGCTTCGGACTCGACCCGGACAGCCACGGCATCCCGCTGGTCTCGGCCAGCCTCGACGTGGTCGGGGCGACCACCCTGATCGGCGCACTGGTCATCTGGGGCGTGGCATGATCGGTAGCGTCGCCCCGCCAACCTCGGGTCGGTCCGATGGCCGCTGCGACAGTAGGAGAGACTGACGGCATGGAACCGCGAAACCTTCGGGAGATGCTGGCCGAGGCGAAGGACATGAGCGAGCTCATGGTCGATCTGGCCTACGCCGCGCTGTTCTTCGACGACGCCGACATGGCGGACGAGGTCGACGGGCTGGAGCTGCAGATCAGCGAGCTGGTCCACCGGATGCGAGCCCTGAGCATCATCGCCGTCCGCAATCCCCGGGAGGCGGAGGCGATGTCGGCGGTGCTGCAGGTCATCAGCGCCGTCGAGAGCATCGGCAACGATGCGGTCGACATAGCGAGGATCGTCACCCGGCGGCTCGGCATCCCCCGCCAGCTGGTTCTGGATCTGATGGCGGCGGAGGAGGTCTCCCATCGTGTCGAGGTGGCGGAGGGCTCCCACTTCGCCAACCGCCCGCTCGGCTCGTTCGAGCTTCCGGTGGTCACCGGCATGCGGGTGCTGGCGGTGCGCCGCGACCGGCGGTGGCTGGTCGACCCTGGCGGTGACGACATCATCAACCCTGGGGACGTGCTGTTCCTCCGGGGCTCACCCGATGGGATCCCCCGCCTCCGGGAACTGGCGGGGGCTCCGGCCTACACCCCGCCTGCGGTCGAGGAGGCGGCGGCCCTGACCGACCTCGATCGGGCGGTCGACACGATCGTGGAGATGAAGAACCTGTCGGAGGTGGCCGTCGGCCTGGCGTACTCGTCGCTGGTGTACAGGGATCGCAGCCTGGCGGCCGAGGTCCGCCACCTCGAGGACCGGCTGGACGAGATGAAGATCCGACTGGAGCTCTGGGTCCTCCGGGCGGCCAGCGACGACGTCGACCCGAAGCCGCTGCGGGGACTCCTGCACCTGGCCGATGCGGCGGAGGATCTCGGAGATCAGGCCCAGCAGATGGTGTGGCTGATCGAGAAGTCCAGCGATCTCCATCCGGTGCTCCACGTGGCCCTGGGGGACACGGACGACATCGTGGTCCGGATGCCGGTCGGGGCCGGGGCGCCGGCCGTCGGGCGAGCGCTCGGCGACCTCGACCTGCCGATCGAGCCGGGGTTCAACGTCCTGGCCATCGAGCGGGACGGTCGGTACCTCTATCGACCCCGGCGCCACGTCGAGCTTCGGGTCGACGACGCGGTGCTGGCCAGCGGGCCGGAGGAGGGCCGGGGTCCGCTGGCCGAGTTGCTGGGGTGGCGGCTCGTCGAGGGCGACGAGGACGACCTCGTGCTCGAGCCGTTGACCTGACCGCCCGGCCCCAGCCGCCGGCGTGTCAGGGCCGCTTGGGGGGAGGGGGAGGAGTCCCCGCTGGCGGCAAGGCCGGGGGCGGCTCGTGGGCCGACAGCGCCGCAGCATCCTTGGCGCCCTGTGCGACCGCCCGGGCCGTGGCCATGGCGGCGTCGGTCTCGGCCCTCCGTCGTGGCCCCTCGTCGGTATCTCGTGGTTCGGCTGCCGGGAAGTCCCCGTCCTTGAGCATCTCGGCGATCCCGCCAAGTGTTCCAAGGGTGGCGCCCATCTCGGCCGGTATGAAGATCTTGGTCGCCCGACCGTCGGCGATGCCCTGGAGGGCCTCGAGATACTTGATGGCGATGACCCGATCATCGGTGCCGGCATGGGTGATGGCGCCGAAGACGTTGCGGATCGCCTCCGCTTCGCCCATCGCCACCACCTCCTGACGGAACTGCTCGGCCTCTGCTCTGGTCCGCACCGCCTGGGCCTCGCCTTCTGCGGTGAGGATGTCCCGCTGCCGGACGCCCTCCGCGGTCAGGATGGCGGCCTGCTTCTCGCCCTCGGCCCTGGCAACCGCGGCCTCCCTGGCGCCGTCGGCCTCGGTCACCACTGCTCGTCTGGTCCGCTCCGCCTTCATCTGCTCGTGCATGGCGTGCATGACGTCCTGGGGCGGGTCGATCCGCTGGATCTCGACTCGAACCACCCTGACACCCCACTTGTCGGTGGCGTCGTCCAGGATCTGGCGAAGGGCGGCGTTGACCCGCTCTCGGGAGGTGAAGGCCTCGTCGAGCGTCATCTCGCCGATCACGTTCCTGAGGTTGGTCTGCGCGAGCTTGGTCACGGCCATGATGAAGTTCGAGATGTTGTAGAGCAGCCGCTGAGGATCGGTCGGCTCGAAGTAGATCACGGCGTCGACCGAGACCGCCACGTTGTCCTCGGTGATCACCTCCTGGGGCGGGACGTCGATCACCTGCTCCCGCATGTCGACCGTTCGCAACCGCTCGATGACCGGCTTGATGATCCGGAGGCCGGGGTTCACGGTCTCCTTGTAGCGGCCGAGCTGCTCGATCACCCCCTTCTGGTACGGGCGAACGATCCTGACTCCCATCGCCACGTACACGACGACGAACGCAAGGATCACGAGAATCAGAAGCCCTGCGATTGTGTCCATGTCTTGCCTCCTGTTTTCTGGGCTGAACGGCCGGCGATGGATCGCAGACCGGGGTCGGTGTGGGGGGTGTGGCGCAGCGTCAGAGCACCACGTCGTCGATTCCGACCGGCTCGACGAGTAGTCGTGTCCCGTGGACCTCGATCACCCGGATCTTGGTCCCGGCCGACAGGGCGACCCCCGGTCTCGTGTCGGCCCGCCACTCCTCGGCCCCGACCTTGACCAGGCCGGCGTCCCCAGGGGTTGCCGAGATGGGGGCGAGCACGACGCCGCTGGCGCCGGCGAGCCGGTTCGCACCGATGCCCTCGACCTCGGGGGCGTTGGCGTCGAGCCGCCGCGCGAATGGCCGCATACCGAAGAACGATCCGGCCGATACGCCGACGAAGATGAGCAGGCTGAGCAGGATGGGGGCGCCG
>JAHELU010000221.1 GCA_024644005.1 Acidimicrobiales bacterium
CCATGGGCCTGGCCATCGATGTCGACTTCGCCGGCGGGCGGCGAGGGGGGCCGCTCGGTCAGCCGGCCTATCTCGGGGCGGCGGCGGCGCTGGTCACACCGATCGCCGCCGGGGTCAGCGCCGACCGGGAAGCGGCGCCCGGGTGGCGCCTGGCCGGCGGGGCGGGGGCGGCGCTCGGCCTCGTCACCCTGTTGCTCTCGCAGTCCAGGGCCGCCTGGCTGGGGGCGCTGGCCGGCGGGATCGTCTGGATGGTGTGGGGCCGCCGGCGACCGCTCGGCCGGCCGGCGTCTGCCACGGTCGCCGCCTCGGCGCTGCTCGGACCCGTGCTCGTCGTGGTGGCCGTGCCTGCGCTCCGACGTCGCATCACGTCGAGCCTCGAAGCCGGCGGGGTGGTCGATGGCCGACTCGACGAGTGGCGGATCGGGCTCCGGGCCATCTCCGGGGCCCCGGTCCTGGGGTACGGGCCGGAGGGGTACCGGACGGTCTTCGGAGCTGCCGTCGACGACGCCTACGTCATCGAGTGGGGCCGTGACGTTGTAACCGACCGGGCCCACAGCGGGCCGCTCGACGTCGCACTGGCCTTCGGCGTGCCGGGGGCGGCCATCTACCTGGCCCTGCTCGCCGTCATGGGACTGGCCGCCGTCACGGTGATCAGGACCGCCGAGCCCGTGTCGACCGGGCTGGCGGTCGGCGTGGTGGCCTACGCCGTCCAGCAGCTGTTCCTGTTTCCTCTGAGCGAGCTGGACCCGCTGTTCTGGCTCGCCGCCGGCCTCGTCTGCTCGGCGGTCCCGCCACCCGGGTCCGCTGGGTCGCGTGCCGCGCTCGGGCGATCGCTGCTCGGGGGGCTGGCCGCAGGGCTGGCTGCGGTGGCGGCACTGGCCGGCACGCTCGACCTCGTTGCCAACAGCCGGATCGCCGCTGCGGTGGCGGCCCCGGCGGGGTCCGAACGGGCGAGCGGCGCTGTTGCAGCAGCCATCCGCCTGCGTCCCGACTCGACTCGTTACCGGTTCATCGGGTCGAGGCTGGCCAGGCAGGGCGGCAACCTGGGACTGGCCAGCGCCCGGGTCGAGGAGGGGCTGCGACGCTCGTCGCAGGATCCCGCCCTCCGGGGCGAGCTGGCCAGGCTCGAGCTCGATCTGGCCAGGGCGACGACGGCGGAACCGGCCCGGACCGAGGCGCTCGACCGCGCGGTCGCCACCCTGGAGGCCCTGGTCGACGACGATCCCCATCACCCGCTCCACCTGCAACGGCTCGGCATAGCCCTCGCCCTCAGCGGTGAGATCGAGCGGGCCACCGAGGTCATGGAACGGGCCGTCGTCCTGGCCCCCGGCCGGCCTGAACCCCTGCAGAACCTCGAGGAGATCCGTCGTCTCGACGAAGATGACGAATCCGAGAACTTGACGAGGGACTGAACCCAAAGTGGTCCTCGGACGTCTACTGGTCGATGAGCCGACGAGACAGGGCACTCGCGCCGGACCCGGACAGCAGGGAGAAGCCGCTCGGTCGCCGACCACTCGCCGCCTTCATCGGCCGCTTCCCCCCGCCGGCCAGCCGCACCAGGAGGAACGCAACCGTGACCATCGAGAAGCGGATCATGGACCACACGGCCGAGCAGGCCCAGCGGATCGTCGTCGAGTCCGCAGAACCGACGATGAGCACCGAGCGGTCGCCGAGGCTCCACCGGGCGCTCGGCGCGCTCGGCGCCCTCGCCGGGATGCTGGTCGTCCTCGCAGCCGGGGTGGGGTTCTGGGCGCTGTCGAGCGACGCAGGCCCGGTCACCGGGATCGCCGCCGGTGAGGCGGACGACGGGGGCGGCGACCGAAACCGGGACTCGGCGGATCACGCGGACGGACCGGCCGCAGACCGTCCCGACATCGTGCTGGATACCGTCGACATCACGGACACGAACAGCCCGGGCGGCGGTCGGGTCCTGATCGAGGATGGCCTGTACTACGTGCTCTCCACCGCCCCCGGTCGGGTCAGCCTCGACGAGGGGCTGACCGAGGACGAGTACATCCAGATCTTCCGACCGAGCACGTTCTACGTCTACGAGCCGGACACCGGCTGGACCACCGCGAAGGTCGAGGACCGCTTCGTGTCGGATTTCGACGTGAACGATGGCGTGCTCTACGTGGTCAGCACGGGCACTCTGTCGGGAGCCGGCGCCTCATTCGGTACCTCGACCGACCGGGGCCAGTCGTGGACGTGGCAGCCGATCGACGTGCTCCCGGAGGTCAGCCAGGTGTCGCTGCTGGTGGGAGACGATGCCACGGTGCTGGCGGCCAATCGCTGGGCGTTCCCCGAATACGACGAGGTGCTCGATCTGGCCACGGAGGCCGGCCTGCCGGTGGCCGAGGGCACGATCTGGGACTTCGACGCCGACCACATCTCGTACCGGCCGGTCGACACGTCGGATCCCTGCGCGATCACGCTGGCCCGGTTCGGCCCCCAGGTGCAGGACTTCCGGCTCTGGCTGGCCGAGGCCTCCGACGCCGAGAAGGCGATGGCGCAAGAGGAGCTGGCGGCCATGATGGAGTCGATCCGGGAGGAGATTGCCGCCAGTAGCTGCAGCTTCGAATCGGAGGCAGAGCTCATGGCGGCCTTGGAGGCGGTGTCGGTGCCGGACCCGGTCTCGGTCAGGTGGGACGAGCTCGGCGTCACCGTGCCAGAGACCTGGCGACCGTGGTCGACCGTCTACACCTACGATGGCCAGCGCTTCATCGATGTCGGCAAGCCGTTCGACGACGGCCTGGATGTCGGCTTCCTCACGACCGCTGACGACCGGCTGTGGGTCTCCACCTACGACCCGGCCGCCAAGGAGGAGGTGGAGCTCGAGACGAGGTGGTCGACGGCCGACGGCGTGAACTGGGACCGTCACGTCATCCGCTTCGACGAGTACGAGAACGGCTACTACGAGCCGTACTGGCCGGCGCCGATCGTCGCAGACCAGACCTATCGGGTCTGGTGGGACGAGTCGATGTCCGAGTGGGACGAAGAACCGGCTGTCCCGGAGCCAGGGCAGGAGACGGGGCAGGAGGCGGCGCAGGAGACAGAGCAGGAGACGGAGCAGGAGGCGGGGCAGTCGGATCCGGAGCCGCTACTACAGCGATCGATCGCCGGCGGCGGGTGGGAGACGCTGACCCTGGCGGAGCTGGCCCCTGGCATCGACGTCGGCGATCGGGTGCTGCAGGACGTGCGCGGCACCACGTTCGGGGTCGTGCTGATCTACGTCGAGCCCTTCGTCGACGGGCCTCCTGCTGGTGGACAGATGCTCGTGTACAGCAACAACGGCATCGACTGGCACACGGCCCAGATCCCGGGCAACGGGCTGGACATCCACAGCTCGGACGACAGCTTGCTGGTGCTGGCCCACCACTGGCCGTACGAAGAGGGCGACGAGGCGAAGACCATTGCGCTGATGATGCGCCCGTCCTGACTGCTCGCCCCGGCGCCGATTTTCGTCACCAGGCGGCCGAACGCCACAATGGGCGGCAGCCGAGGAGGAGGGTCACCGTTGCCGCCCACCGAACACCAGGAGTCGACGGCCCATCGGGCAAGCGGCGACGCACCAGCTCGCAGCTTCCGGTTGGCGCTCGACGACGCTGCGATGACGGTGGCGGTCTGGGGTGACGGTCCGGCGGATGTGCTGCTGTTGCACGACGGGCTCGGATCGATCGGCCAGTGGCGGACCATTCCCCGCCGGTTGGCGGAACGGACCGGTCTGACAGTGCTGGCCTACGACCGACCGGGGCACGGCCGGTCGACCCCGGTGCCGACCGGGCCGTGGCCGGCCGACTGGCTCCACCGGGAAGCCGAGCGGCTCGGTCGGCTGCTGGGCGCCGTCGATGTCGTCGAGCGACCCCTGCTGGTCGGCCACTCCGACGGCGGCTCGATCGCCCTGATCCACGCTGCGGCCGTCGGCGGAGGCGAGGCCGGCGACGGCGACGGCGACGGCGACGGACGAGCCCTCGCAGGACTCGTCACCCTCGCCGCCCACAGCTGGGTGGAGCAGACCTGCGTGGACGCCATCGCCGGGATGCGGCACGATTCCGGTCCCATCGTGGCCGGTCTCCGCCGCTACCACACCGATCCGGCTGCGGTGTTCGAGGCCTGGAGCGGGGTCTGGATCAGCGACGGGTTCAGGCCCTGGGACATCCGGCCGAAGCTGTCGACGATCGGGTGCCCCACCATGGTGGTCCAGGGTCGCAACGACGAGTACGCCACCGACGCCCATGCCATCGAGACCGCGACGGCGATCGGCGACAACGCCCGGTGGCGCCTACTGGACGACGTGGGCCACCTGCTCCATCATCAAGACCCGGAACTGATCGTCGAGACAGTTGCCGACGTGGCGGCCGAACTCGACGCCGATTGGATCTGACCAGGTCCGATTGGATCACGACGCAGGGATGAGGGGTTCGATGCACGAGCAGTTCAACGCCAGCCAGTGGCTGATCGATCGGCACATCGAGGCCGGCCGCGGCGACCGGGTCGCCGTCATCTGCCGGGGACGATCCTGGAGCTACGCCGATATCCACGACCTGACCCGTCGCACTGCGGCCGCCCTCCGGGCCCGGGGGGTCCGCCCCGAGGAGCGGGTGGCCTTGGCGGTGCTCGACTCGGTGGAGTTCGTCGCCGTGTTCCTGGGGGCGATGCGCATCGGCGCCGTGCCGGTTGCCCTGAACCCGCTGTTACCGGGGCGGGACCTGGCAGTGATCACCGCAGACGCAAGGGCCAGGGTCGCGGTGGTCTCGACCGAGCAGGTCGACCGGGTGAACGCCCTGATCGACGGCGCACCGGAGCTCGTCGACGTGATCCTGGCCGGCGACGAGCTGTCGGAGGTGGCCGATCGGGGCGGCGCGGCCGAGACGGTCCCCCTGACCGGGTGGACCGAGTTCCTGGCCGGTGGACGCCACGAGGACGACAGACCGTACGCAACGTGGTCCGAGTCGCCAGGGTTCTGGTTGTGCACCTCCGGCTCGACCGGCCAGCCGAAGCTCGCCATGCACCGTCATGGCGACTTGAAGGTCACCTGTGACACCTACGCCAACTCGGTGCTGGGAGTGGGTCCCGGGGACCGCTTCTTCTCGGTCGGTCCGATGTTCCACGCCTACGGCCTCGGCAACTCGCTGACCTTCCCGTTCTCCGTCGGGGCCACCGTCGTGCTCGAGCCGACTCGGCCGCCGAACCCGCAACTGGTGGCCGACATCGTGTCCGCTCACCACCCGACGCTGTTCTTCTGCATCCCCACCTTCTACGCGGCCCTCAACGCCGCCGACGTACCGGACGACACGTTCCGCACCGTCCGATTCGGCGTGTCGGCGGCGGAACCGCTGCCCGCAGAGACGTTCGAGCGGTTCAAGCAGCGCTTCGGGGTGACCGTGCTCGACGGGATCGGCTCGACAGAGCTGTTGCACATCTATGTCTCCAACTCGCCGACGGCCCTCCGGCCCGGGACCAGCGGCGTGCCGGTCGACGGCTACGAGGCCAAGGTGGTGGCCGAGGACGGCACGACCCAGCCGGTCGGCGAGCCCGGCCAACTCCTGGTCAAAGGCGACTCGATGACCACCGGGTACTGGTGCCGGTCGGCGATCAACAAGGCCACCTTCGAAGGTCCGTGGATGCGGACGGGTGACCTGTACAAGGTCGACGCCGATGGCTTCTTCACCTATATGGGCCGGGTGGACGACATGCTGCGGATCGGGGGCGAGTGGGTGTCACCGGCGGAGGTCGAAGGAGTGCTGATCGAGCACGACGCCGTCTTGGAGGCCGCAGTGGTCGGCGAGACCGATGTCGCCGGCGTCCTACAACCGGTGGCCTATGTCATCCCGCTCGAGTGGTGGCAGGTTTCGGACGCCGCCGACGGCGATCCACCCGACTCGACCGGGCTGGCCGAGCTGACCGAGACGCTGACGGCGTTCTGCAAGGATCGGCTCGCCGGCTACAAGCGTCCGAAGCGCTACGAGATCGTGCGGGAGCTGCCGAAGACGGCCACCGGCAAGATCCAGCGATTCAAGCTCCGCACGTAGCGGCCGCCTGGTCGGGGCTGCATCACGGCTGCTGCGCTGCGAGCAGGAGGCGTCTTCGCGCCGGGCGCAGCACCGCGAGTCGGCCGTGAGCAACGTCGCCCTGGCGCGTCCGCGGACGCGCCCGAGCCGTCTCCCACGC
>JAHELU010000222.1 GCA_024644005.1 Acidimicrobiales bacterium
GGGCGGCCGAGGCGAACGCCTGCTCCAACGCGTCGGGATCGGGGATCAGTGGCCAGTGATACGCCTTGTTGGTCTCGTGGTCCGAGTGGGCGGTGGCACTGCCGTCCCGGGCCGCCTCGATCGAGGCGACCGCCGGCAGCGGGTCGTAGTCGACCTCGACGAGCTCCGCTGCGTCCGCTGCGCCGTAGCGGCTGTCGGCCAGGACGACGGCCACGATCTCACCGACGTGGTGGACCTCATCGAGCGCCGCCGGGTAATGAGGCGGGTTGACCATGTCCTCGGTCACCGGCCAGGCGCAGGGCAGCGGCGCCGCCCACAGGCCCATGTCGTTCAGCTCGGAACCGGTGTAGACGGCATGGACGCCGTCCGCGGCGGCCGCCGCCGAGGTGTCGATCGAACCGATCCTGGCATGTGCCATCGGGCTGCGGACCATGCCCATCCAGAGCTGGCCGGGGACCTGCAGATCGTCGACGTACTTCCCCTCGCCGGTGAGCAGCTTCGGATCTTCCTTGCGGAGCCGCGGTGTTCCTACGACAGCCATGCTCAGTTACCTCCTGCGGCCTGGAGGACCGACTTGACGATGTTGTGATAGCCCGTACAGCGGCAGAGGTTGCCTTCGAGGCCCTCCCGGACCTCGTGCTCGGTCGGGTTGCGGTTCTCGTTGAGCAGTGACGTCGCCGCCATGACCATGCCCGGCGTGCAGTAGCCACACTGCAGCCCGTGGCACTCCATGAACGCCTGCTGCATCGGGTGTAGCTCGCCGTTGGCCGACAGGCCCTCGATGGTGGTGAGGTCGGCTCCACGGGCCTGCGCGGCCAGCATCGTGCACGCCTTGACCGACTCACCGTCGACGTGGATGGTGCAGGCGCCACAGGACGACGTGTCGCAGCCGATGTTCGTTCCGGTCAGACCCAGGTCATCGCGGAGGAAATGAACCAACAGCGTGCGGGGCTCGACATCGGCCGAGCGCACCTGTCCGTTCACCGTCAGTTCGACGTGCACGGGCAAACCCCCTTCTCTTTCTCTCGCATCGAGTGTGTGGACTTCGAGATACCGCCCGCTGCGCCGTGCACCGGGTGGATCTAGAGACTTGCACACATTCGGGCGGTTTGCACCCGGCGGCCCCCGGTTCGATCAGCCGGACGCTGTGAGCTCCCACAGCTGCTCGATGGTCTCGCCGTCCAGGCTCCCGGCCGAGCGGCCCAGAACCCGGTTGTCGCCGTCGAGGTAGACGACGTACGGGAAGCTGGAACCGCCGAACGTGGCGAACGCCGTCCCGTCAGCGTCGTCCCTGGCCACGGTCGGGGTGAAGCCCTCGTCCTCGAGCCACTCCGACGGCGGGAAGTTGCCCCGGCCGCGGTCGACCGCGGTGGACACGGCGTAGACGTCCAGACCGTCCGGTAGGCGCCCATCCTCGATCAGATCCTGGATGAGCGGCACCTCGGCCTGGCAGTGTGGGCACCAGTGGGCCAGGAAGTAGACCACCTTCGGCGAGCCGTCGGCGCCGATCACGACGTCGGTGCCGTCGAACCCGGTGCCGGTCAGGGTCGGGGCGGTCGTCCCGAACGCCGGGTCGCTGGTGGCGTCGCCGATCCGGACCCCCTCCGGCAGCTGAGGCAGGGCCGCGCCGTCCAACTCGACCGGGGCGGTCTGCTCTGCATCGGAGAGCGATGCGTCGCCCTCGCCGCGGTTCGTGGCGAACACGGCCACGGCCCCCAGCCCGATGACGACGATGCCGATGACCGCCAGCAGGAAGCCCCGGCTGGAACCGCCCCCGGCACCCGGCGCCGTCGGCCTCTTCTGCCTCGTCTTCTTCGATGTTGTCTGTGCCATTCGTTCAGCTCCGCTGTAGTTGTCGTTCCGTCGCCACTCGCCGACTGGGGAGGAGGGCGAGCCCGAGGAGGGTGGCAATGGTCGAGAATCCGATGCCGGCCATGGTGGGGATCGTCACGAATCCAAAGTGCTCCACCCACCGTAGCGAGCACGGGTTGCTCTGGTCGCAGAATGCGCCGACCCCGCCAGCGGCCTGCTCGATCCGGTGGAACACCGAGACCGGCAGTCCGGCCACGGCCAGCAGCCAGGCCGGCTTCCCGAGGAGCGCTCTCCTGCCGGTCCCGACCGCAGCGACGAGCAGCAGGGCGGCCGGGTACATGAACGCCCGCTGGACCCAGCACAGCCGGCATGGGGTGAAGCCGGCGCCCTCCGAGAGGTACAGCGACCCGACGGTGGCGGTGACAGCCACGGCGGTGGCCAGCTCGAACGCCACGGGCCGCACGGTCGCCAGCAGCCCGAAGCGGTCGCCGGTGAGCGCCGAGGCGATCACTCCGGCGGTTATGGCCATGGCCAGCAGGGAGAGCAGGGCCAGGTACAGGGTCACGGTCTCGACGGTCACCGTCCATCAGGGTACTGCCGGCGGGCTCGAGTTCAGGGGTCGGGTGGGCCCGCCACACGGGGCCGCAACGCCACGCACAACCGGCCCCCGAAGGGGCCGGTTGTGCGAGATGACAGCCTCGAACGGCTGCGACGTTTCGCCGAAGGCGAAACTCGCCGGCTACCCGATCTCGTCCGGGGCGGGAACCGTTGGGAGCGGCGTGACCTCGGCGGCCTGCTCGGCCCCGATCGACGCCAGCCACTTGGCCGGATCCTGCTCCTCACCCTCGGATGAGTAGAACGACATCGGCTGGTAGTCCGGCGCGTGGGTGTCGATGTCGCGGTGGCGCATCAGGCCGGTCCCGGCCGGGATCAGCTTGCCGATGATGATGTTCTCCTTGAGCCCGATCATGCCGTCCGACTTGCCTTCGATGGCCGCCTCGGTCAGCACCCGGGTGGTCTCCTGGAACGACGCCGCGGACAGCCACGAATCGGTGGCCAGTGACGCCTTGGTGATGCCCATGATCTCCGGGCGGCCCTCGGCCGGCCGCAGGCCCTCGGTCACCAGGCGCTTGTTGACGTCGGCGAACTGCCACTGATCGCAGCGCTCGCCCGGCAGGAAGTCGGAGTCACCGGGCTCCTGGATGGCGACCCGCCTGGTCATCTGTCGGACGATCAGCTCGATGTGCTTGTCGTGGATCGACACACCCTGATCCCGATAGACCTTCTGGACCTCCTCCACCAGGTACTGCTGGGTCTCCCGGATGCCCCGGATCTCCAGCAGCTCCTTCGGATCCCGTGGACCGTCGACGATGGCGTCGCCGGCGGTGATCTCCTGGCCGTCGACCACCTCGAGCCGGGCTGCGAGCGGGATGGTGTAGTCGTCCTCGGTGCCGTCGTCTCCGACGACCGTGACGACCTTGCCCTTGCCTTCGTCCTCGGCGATCCTGATGGTCCCGGAGATGCGAGCCAGCGTGGCCTTGCCCTTGGGGCTGCGGGCCTCGAACAGCTCGACCACCCTGGGCAGGCCGCCGGCGATGTCGGCCCCACCGGCGACACCGCCGGTGTGGAACGTCCGCATCGTCAGCTGGGTGCCGGGCTCACCGATCGACTGGGCGGCGATGACGCCGACCGCCTCGCCGACCTCGATGTCGATCCCGGTGGCCAGCGACATGCCGTAGCTGGCCGCGGTGATCCCGACCGGGGAGTCGTCGGTCAGCGGCGACAGGACCCTGATCCGGGTGACCTCGGGGTCGTCCCGCAAGATCTCCATCTCCTCCTCTCGAACCATCGTGCCCCGCGGCATCACCGAGCCGTCGGCCAGCGTGACGTCGTCGGCCAGCACCCGGCTGTAGAGCCTGGTCTCCAGGTAGGTCCGGACCATGCGGGCGTCGGGATCGGTGGGATCCGACGGCTCGCCGGTGTCCTTGTTGTAGTACCCGTCCGGCTTGACGTCCTCCAGGAACAGGCCTCGCACCGGCCGCCCGTCGGCGAAGGGGTCACGGTCGTTGATGATGACCTCCTGGGCCACGTCGACCAGTCGGCGGGTCAGGTAGCCGGAGTCGGCGGTCCGCAGGGCGGTGTCGACCAGGCCCTTGCGGGCGCCGGGCGTTGCGATGAAGTACTCCAACATCGACAGGCCTTCACGGAAGTTCGACTTGATCGGCCGGGGGATCATGTCACCCCTCGGGTTGGCCACCAGGCCGCGCATGCCGGCGATCTGGCGGACCTGCATCATGTTGCCCCTGGCCCCGGAGCCGACCATCATGTCGATCGGGTTGAACTGCTTCGTGCGGAGGCTGACCTCCATGGCTTCCCGAACCTCGTCGGTGGCCGCGGTCCAGATCTCCACTTCCTTCTGGCGCCGCTCGCCGTCGGTGATGATGCCCTTGCGGAACTGGCCCTCGATCTTCTCGGCCTCGAGCTCGTGCCCGTCGAGGATCGCCTTCTTCTCCGGCGGCGTCTGGACGTCGTCGATCGACACGGTCAGACCGGACTTGGCGGCGAAGTGGAAGGCCAGCGCCTTGATCCGGTCGAGGCTGGCCCCGACCTCGGCCTTGGGGTAGTTGCTGGCGAGCTGGTCGACGATCTCGCCGATGTCCCGCTTCTTCACCACCCGGTTGATGTAGGGGAAGCCCTCGGGGAGCGCCTCGTTGAACAGGACCCGACCGGGGGTGGTCGGCTCGTACACGGCGGCCGAGCCGTTGGCCGGGGTCTCGAGCAGATCGGGGTGGCGGAAGGTGATCGATCCGTGGAGGTCGATCTCGCCGGACTCGTAGGCCCGCTCGACATCTGCCACGTTCCGGTAGACCCCGCCGCTCTTCTCGGTGTCGACGTGCTCGGTGAGATAGAAGACACCGATGACCATGTCCTGGGTGGGCGTGACCAGCGGCCGGCCATGGGCCGGCGACAGGACGTTGTTGGCCGACAGCATCAGCACCCGGGCCTCGGCCTGGGCTTCTGACGACAGCGGCAGGTGGACCGCCATCTGGTCGCCGTCGAAGTCGGCGTTGAAGGCGGTGCAGACCAGCGGGTGGATCTGGATGGCCTTGCCCTCGACCAGGACCGGCTCGAAGGCCTGGATCCCCAGCCGGTGCAGGGTGGGGGCCCGGTTGAGCATCACCGGGTGCTCCTGGATCACGTCCTCGAGCACCTCCCACACCTGGGGCCGGCGACGCTCGACCATGCGCTTGGCCGACTTGATGTTCTGGGCCAGCTCCTGGTCGACGAGCCGCTTCATGACGAACGGCTTGAACAGCTCGAGGGCCATGATCTTGGGCAGACCGCACTGGTGGAACTTCAGGGTCGGGCCGACCACGATGACCGAGCGGCCGGAGTAGTCGACCCGCTTGCCCAACAGGTTCTGGCGGAACCGGCCCTGCTTGCCCTTCAACATGTCGGAGAGCGACTTGAGCGGTCGGCTACCCGGTCCGGTCACGGGCCGACCGCGGCGCCCGTTGTCGAACAGGGCGTCGACCGCCTCCTGCAGCATCCGCTTCTCGTTGTTCACGATGATCTCGGGGGCACCGAGATCGAGCAGTCGCTTCAGCCGGTTGTTGCGGTTGATGACCCTGCGGTAGAGATCGTTGAGATCGGACGTGGCGAACCGGCCACCATCGAGCTGGACCATCGGCCGCAGCTCCGGCGGGATGACCGGAACGACGTCGAGGATCATGGCCCGTGGATCGTTGAGCCGGTTGCTGTTGTCGTCGCGCCGGTTGAAGGCGGCGACGATCTTCAGCCGCTTGATGGCCTTCTGCTTGCGCTGGGCCGACAGCGGCTTGATGCCTTCCGGCGGATCGATGGCGTCGCGGAGCTTGATCTCCTCCTCGTCGAAATCGATCCGATCGATCAGCTGGGCGATGGCGTCGGCCCCCATGCCGCCCTCGAAGTAGTCGCCGAAGCGGTCGGCCATCTCCCGCCACAGCAGCTCGTCCTCGAGGATCTTGCGGGGGAACAGCTCCTTGAACTCGTCCCAGGCCCGATCCAGTACGTCGATCTCCATCTCGTACTGCTCACGGGTCATCGCGAGCTCTTTGTCGAACGAGCGCTGTCGGGCCCGGATCTCGGTGTCCTTGGCCCCGTCGGCCTCCATCTGCTTGAGCTCTTCCTCGAGCTCCTCGTGCTGCTCGGCCAGGCGGAGCTCCATCTCCTTGTTGATGGTCTCCTTCTCGGCCAGCACCTCGGCCTCGAGGTTGGGGAGGTCCTCGTCCCGCTTCTCCTCGTTGACCCAGGTGACGAGGTTGGCGGCGAAGTAGATGACCTTCTCCAGCTGCTTGGCCTTGAGCTCCTCGCG
>JAHELU010000223.1 GCA_024644005.1 Acidimicrobiales bacterium
ACGCCTCGTAGCGATCGGGGTGATCGATGAAGTGGTACCAGCCTGCCTCCACCGAAGTCGCATCGGCGCTTGCCGCTTCGAACCACTCGTGGTGGTTGCCGGTGTGATTCAGGGTCAGGTCGCCGATCACCCGGATGCCCCGGTCGGCGGCCTCCCTCGACAGTCGGACCAGCGCATCGTCGCCCCCCAGGATCGGGTCGACGCGATCGAAGCTGGTGGCATCGTAGCGATGGCTCGAGCGGGCGGGGAAGACCGGGGTGAGGTAGATCCCGCCGATGCCCAGCTCGACCAGGTGATCGAGCCGCTCGACCACACCGTCCAGGTCGCCGCCGTACATCTGGGCCATCGCCGCTCGACCGCTCGCCACCGGCGCGTCCCAGTCGCACCACCGGGCCCAGTCGTAGCTCGGATCGACGGCCGAGCGCTCTGGCCGGTACCGGCCCGTGGTTGCGAACCGGTCGGGGAAGATCTGGTACCAGACCGTGCTCGGGACCCACGAGGGCGTCCGGCGGCCGGTGAGCAGTTTGAAGTCCCACAGGTCCGGCGGATCCCAATCGACCTCACCGGCTGCGGTCAGCCACCGATCGCCGTGGTCGTCCTCGATCAGGAAGCGATAGTCGACCACCGCCTGGGTGCAGGGCAGGCGGAAGACCCAGCTGCCCCGTCGGTTCCTCGACCCCTCGTGCCACACGGCCTCGCCGTCGCGGACGGTCCGCAGCGTGACGGTGGTTGCCCCACGAGCCTCGACCTCGACCCGGACCGTCTCGCCGACGTCCGGGGTGGGATCGTCGAGCCATCGGACCGATGGGTCGTGGTGGGCGATGCCGAGGTGGCTCGCCTGCTCCACGTCAGCCCTTCACCGCCCCGGCGGTGAGCCCGGACACGATGTACTTCTGCAGGAACAGGAACAGCAGGACCACCGGGACACCGGCCATGACCGACCCGGCCGAGAACTGGCCCCACTCACCGCCCTGCCCGTCGATGAAGCGGAACATGCCGACCGCGAGGGTGAAGTTCTCGTCGTCGCCCTGGCCGAGCACCACCAAGGCCACCAGGAACTCGTTCAGCGTGAAGACGAAGGTGATGAGGGCCACAACCGCCAGGATGGGAGCGGCCAGCGGCAGGATGATCCGGAAGTAGATCTGGTTGTGGGTGGCCCCGTCGATCAGGGCCGATTCGTCGAGATCGCGGGGGATCGTGTCGAAGTAGCCCTTGATGAGCCAGGTGTTCACCCCGAGGGCACCACCGAGATAGATGATGAGCAGCATCGTGCGGGAGCCGAGGCCGAGAGCGGGGAACACGCCGCCGATGTCGGTCACGAGCACGAACAGGGCGACGAACAGCAGGGTGGTCGGGAACATCTGGATCAGCAGGATGCCGAGCAGGCCGGTCCGCCGGCCGGTGAAGCGCATCCGGCTGAAGGCGTAGGAGGCGAATGCCGCCAGGCCGGTGTTGAGCACGGCTGCACCGCCGGCCACGTAGACGGTGTTGATCATCCAGTCGATGAACGGGGCGTCGGTGCCGTTCAGCAGATCCCGGTAATTGATCAGGGAGAATTCGCTCGGGATCAGGCTGGAGCTGGACAGGGTCCCCACCGCGTTCAGCGACGACGAGACGATGAACACCACGGGGAACAGCGCGAAGGCCAGTGCGACGAGGCCGACCAGATGGCGCCACCCGACCCGGCGGAACCACCTGCCGAACGAGTTGCGGCCGGTCGTCGCCGTCGCCGGTCTCGACCGCTCGATGGCGACGGCGGCAGGAGCCTCGAGGTCGATGTCGGTCATATCTCCTCCAGCCGGGCGGTCTTGCGGAAGGTCCAGGCGCTGAACAGCGCGACGTGGATGAAGATCAGTATCGAGATGGCGCTGGCGAACGCCAGGTCCTGACCGCGACCGCTCTCGAACGCCAAGCGGAACGTGTAGCTGACCAGGATGTCGGTGCTCCCGGCCGGCGTCTGGGCCCCCGGGATCGGGGGACCGCCGCGGTTCAGGAAGTAGATCACGTTGAAGTTGTTGAAGTTGAAGGCGAACGAGGCGATCAGCAGCGGCGCAACCGCGATGAGGAGGAGCGGCAGCGTGACCTGGCGGAAGGCCTGGGGCCCGCTCGCCCCGTCGACCCTGGCCGCTTCGCTCAGCTCCTTCGGTATCGACTGCAGCGCCCCGGTGGTGATGAGGAAGAAGTAGGGAAAGGTCAGCCAGGTGCTCACGATGAGGATCGAGGCCCGGGCCATCCAGGGGTCGGTGAGCCACGGTGTGCCGAGCCCGGTGAGCTTGTTGATGATGCCGAAGTTCTGGTTCATCATGCCCTGCCAGATCAGCACGGTCAGGATCGAGGGGAGGGCGTAGGGGAAGATCAGCAGGGCCCGGTAGAGCCTCTTGCCCAGCAGGTCGGGGTGGTCGAGGCTGATCGCCAGCAGCAGCCCGACGGCGAACCCGAGCGCCACGGTGGCGGCGGCGAACGCCCAGTTCCAGACGAACACCTGCAGGAACGGGCCCCGGATCGCCTCCGAGGTGAGGACCCGCCGGTAGTTCTCGAAGCCGATGTTGATCTCCCAGCCCGGGGTCAGCCTGGTGCCGTCGTCCGCTCGGAAGTAGCCGTCGACGGGTCGGTAGACCACCCCGGTCTCGACGTCGGTCATCGTGTCCGTCGCCTCGTCGTACTGGAGCCGGAACCCCACGACGGCGGCCCGGCTGAACGTCTTGAGGACGATGACGCCCTCCTCGGTCGGGACCTCTAGCGCAGCCAGCTCCTGCTCGAAGTCGGCGGCCTGGGCGAGGGTGAGGGCGGTGAAGTCGCCGGCCGACTCGACCCGGTCGCCGTCGTAGACGACGTCCTCGGAAGCGATCTCGGTCACCCCCTCCTCGGTTCCGACCAGCACCGAGGGTGGTTCGGTGGTCTCGTCGACGAGGATCAGCCCCAAGGTCCCGTCGTCGCTGCCGGCCGCCCGCGCCGCATAGGAGATGTCGCTCTCGGTGGAGCCGACAGATGTGGAGACCACCTGCTCGATGGCGGAGTCCTTGTCGAGGATGTTGCCGGTGCCGAGGTTGGTGGTCGAGATGTAGGCCGTGTAGACGACGGGGTAGGCCTGGAACGCGACCAGGAACAGCGTGCCGGGCAGCAGGTACTTGTAGGGAATGGCCCACCGGGCCTTGGTCAGGTAGATGACGTCGATGGCCACCGTTGACACCACGATGAAGGCCACCCCGAGCCAGACACCCTCGGGGATCAGCTGCCCGAGCGCCCAGATCGAGGTGGCGTTGACCGTCGCCAGGAAGGCGACCTTGGCCAGCAGGCCCAGGGTCAGGCCGCCGAGGCGGGACGGGCGTTGCCCGTCACCGCTCGCCTCGGCGGTCACCGACCCCGGCAGCACCGATCAGCCCTCGGCGATGAGGGTGCGGATCTGCTCGGCGGCGTCGGTGAACGCCTGCTCGCCGGTGCTCTCACCAGAGAGGATGAGCGCGTAGGCGTCGGTCCAGGCCGACCAGACCGAGCCCATCGCGGGGATGGCTGGCATGGGCTGGCCGTTCACACCGGACTTGCCGAAGCCCTCGATGTCTGGGTCACCGGCGGCCGCCTCCTCGAAGGCGGCGGTGTGGGCCGGTGGCCGGCCACCGGCCTCGAACAGCGCCGCCTGCACGTCCTGGGTGGACATGACCTCGGTGATGAAGGTCTGGGCGAACAGCGGGTTCTCGGCGTTGGCCGAGACCATGAAGCCCTGGACCCCGACGAAAGGAGCAGCAGTGGTGCCGGCCAGCGGTGGGATCGGCTCGACCACGTAGTTCACGCCGGTGGCCTTGAAGCCACGATCCTCTTCGGCTACGGCCCACGGGCCGGTGATGGCGAAGGGAGCGTTGCCCTCGCCGAAGCTCTCGATCATGACGTCGTAGCTCAGGCTGGGGGTGAGCAGCCCCGACTCGGTCCAGGCCTGGAACTGTGCCGCGGCGGCCAGGCCGCCCTCGCTGTCGAGTCCCAGGTCGTCGGGGTTGAGGCTGCCGTCGGGGTTCTGGCCGAACAGGTAGCCGCCGGCCGCGGTGTAGAGCGGGAAGTCGTGGAACGGATCGCCGGGATCGTTCTGGACCGCCAGGGGGATCTCGGCCTCGCCGGACTCGACGAGATCGAGGGCGACCGTCTCCAGCTCCTCGAGCGTCGCTGGTGCCTCGGGCACGAGGTCGACGTTGCGCAACAGTGCGATGTTCTCGATGGCGTACGGCACGCCGTACAGCTGACCTTCGTAGCTCATCGCCTCTACCGCCACGCTGGAGAAGTCGCCGGCGTTGGGCAGATCGACCGGAGCGAGCAGGCCGGAGGTCACGAGCTGACCGAGCCAGTCGTGGGCGCCGATGATGACGTCCGGTCCCTCGCCGGCGGGTCCGGCGGTCTGGAGGCGATCCCGGATCTCGTCGAAGGCGACCTCCTGGACCGCCACCGATATGCCGTTGTCCTCGCCGAAGGCCTCGGCCAGCGGCTCGATCACCGGGGTCCTGGTGTCGTCGGCCCAGATGACGAGGTCGGCGTCGGCCCTGACGACGGGCGCCGCCTCCTCCTCGTCCTCACCCTCTGCGGGCTCGGCCTCGTCCTCTGCCTCGGCCGTGTCCTCGACCTCGGCCTCGGTGGTCGTGGTGGTCTCCTCGGCGTCTTCCGCCTCCACCGTGTCGCCATCGTCGTCGCCTCCGCAGGAGGCGGCGAGCAGGGTCAACGCAGCGATGAGCGCCAACAACCAACGCCCGTGTCTGAACTTCATGTCATTCCCTTCCCTGGGCTCGGGCGAGTGGTGTGCTACCCGGCCCCATTGGTGATCGAGCCTGGTGGGCAGGCTCGGCTCTTGCTGTCGACCTGGGTGCAGCGCATGCCGCAGCCGGTCGGGCCGGGTCTGTGCACTCGGCGTGGTACGGCGTCCTCGTCTCTCGTGGTACCTCACCGGCGACGCATGTCGTCCCGACTACAGCGAGAACCTAGGACCATCGTTTCGAAAACGCAATGCTCTGGTCAGCGAGATCGCCGGGTCCGGGCGCTCCTTGGGGGCCCTACCCGGCTCCCTGGATCAGCAGCGGGTCGACCTCGGAGCCCGGCATGCCCCCGCCGAGGAGGCTGAAGTCACCGTTGTCGAAGATGGCCCGGCCGGCGTCGTGTATGGCCCGGTGGGTGAGCCGGGCCAGGGTCGAGCCGAGCGAGATCCTGGCCACCCCGGCCTCGGCGAAGCCGTCGTAGGTGACCGTGGTGAACGGGCCGGCGGCCAGGGCGTTGACGGGCCTGGTCACCGACGCACAGATCCTGGCCAGCGCAGCCATGTCCGGCGGCATCGGCAGGTAGAGGGCATCGGCACCGGCCTGGTCGAACGCCTGGAGCCGCCGGATGCCCTCGTCGAGGTCGTACGAGCGGTTCAGGACGCCGTCGGCCCGGGCCAGCAGCACGAAGTCCGTCGGCAGCGACCGCGCCGCTTCGACCGCCGCCTCGATCCGAGCCACCGCAGCGTCGAACCCGTACGGGCTGGATGACGGGAGCTCGGTGTCCTCGATCGAGATCCCGCCCAGCCCGACCTCGGCCGCCAGGCGAACGGTCTCGGCCACCGTGTCCGGGTCGTGACCGAACCCGTTCTCGAAATCGCCGGAGACCGGCAGCTGCGTGGCGGCCACCAACCGCTCGGCATGGCTCAGGGCCTCGTCTCGGGAGACCCCTCCCATGTCCGGGCGGCCGAGGGTGAAGGCATGGGCGGCCGACGACGTGCCGATCGCCTCAGCCCCCAGGGCGGCCAGCATCCTGGCCGAGCCGGCGTCCCAGGCGTTGGCCAGGACGAACGGCTGGCCGGGCCGGTGCAGCGCCCGCAGCCGCGCCCCGGCGTCGCCGATCGAAGTATCAGTGCTCACGAGGCCTCCCGAGATCGGGTCCGTTGGGCCCGAGTGTAGGTGGCGGCCCCGACACCGCCCGTCGGACGGCGACCGTCAGATGGTGAGCAGGACGACGGGCAGGGTCACCACCGACGCCAGCGTGGCCAGGACCACGGCCGCGGTCACCCGATCGGGGAGCAGGTCGTTCTCGGCCGCCACCACTGCACAGAACACCGCCGGTGGCATGGCCGACTGGATGACGACGGCGGCGAGCACGTCACCCTCGAGGGCCAGTGCGG
>JAHELU010000224.1 GCA_024644005.1 Acidimicrobiales bacterium
TCAGCGAGTTTGCTTCGCAAACTCTGTTGCTTCGAGGGGGTGCGCTGGAGATCGGTGGGGGTCGGGGCTGGCGGAGCAGCCCCTAACGGAGTTTCGCGTTGCGAAACTCGCTGGCTGGATGCGGTCACCTGGAGATCGATCGGGTCGGGGCTCAGGCGTCTGTGGTTTCGGAACCGTCGGCGGACTTGCTGTGGCTCCCCCTGGACCCGCCATCGTGCTCGGGGTCATCGGCGTCCTCGCAGATGTCGATGAACCAGGCGGCGTCCTCACCGAGCTCGCCGAGGATCGGGTCGCAGGCCTCGAACGCGTCGTCGATGGCGTGCTCGTCGAGCTCGCCGTCCTCGGTGTCGTGGTCGAGACCGTGTTCGGTCAGGCACCGCTCGAGCTCGTCGAACAAGGCCTCGTCCTCGGGGTCTCGCTCGAAGTCGTCGAAGCCGAAGCCGAAGTCGTCGAAGGCGAAGCTGGGGCGTTCACCGAGCCCGAAGCCGAACAACCATCCGCCGGCCTCGTCCAGGATCGGCTCGCATGCCTCGAGCGCGGCGTCGATCGCATCGAGGTCCTCCTCGGTCAGCTCGTCAGCTGCTGCCCGCTCGTGCATCTCGCGCTCGTCGACGCCTTCGTCGGTCAGGCACTGCTCGAACTCGGCGATGACCGCTTCGTCCTCCGGCGACAGCGCGACATCGACGGAGAACCCGCCCTCGCCCGCGCCGACCTCGACGTCGACCGTGCGGTCGATGCCGATCCCGCCCCGGCCACGGGAGCCTCCGGTCTCGACCGCCGGCTCGTCCCCGGTCTGCTGGGCCCCCGCCAACCCGGCCAGCCCGACCACCGCCCCTGCGAACAGCAGGCCACTCCCACCGAGGATCGCCAACTTGCCCGCGAGCGACAACCGACCAGAGCCCGATCGCCCGGTCTCCCTACCAGTTGCATCTTCCATGTTCCAGCTTCCTCTCGTGTCCGGCTCCCTCGTCGGAGCACCGCTCACGATGATCGATGGGAGATGAAGGAGCGATTGGAGCCCGGTCGGCTCTCATCTCATTCCAATGTGGGTCGGGCACACTTGAGGCTGTGAGAGTGCTGGTGGTCGAGGACGAGGAGCGCCTGAGCCGAATCGTCGAGGAGGGGCTGGCCGCCGACGGCATCGACGTCGACATCGAACACGACGGGCGGGCCGGGCTGTGGCGAGCGATCGAGGGCCGCTACGACGCCATCGTCCTCGACGTCATGTTGCCCGGCCGCAACGGGTACGAGATCTGCAGGGAGCTGCGGACGGCCGAGATCTGGACCCCGATCCTGATGCTCACCGCCAAGGACGGCGAGTTCGACGAGGCCGAAGCCCTCGACACCGGTGCCGACGACTTCCTCCGCAAGCCGTTCTCCTTCGTCGTGCTGTCGGCCCGGCTGCGAGCCCTGGTCCGGCGCGGCTCGCCCGCCGGGCCGACCGTGCTGAGCTGCGGATCGCTCCGACTCGATCCCGCCACCTCGATCGTGACCAGGGACGACGTCGAGATCGAGCTGACCCGCCGGGAGTACGCCGTGCTGGAGACGCTGCTGCGAGCCGGCGGTGCCGCGGTGAGCCGGCAGGACATACTCGACACGGTGTGGGGCATGGACGACGAGCCGGCCTCGAATGTGGTGGAGGTCTACGTCCGGTACCTGCGGCAGAAGATCGACGAGCCGTTCGACCCGCCCATCATCACCACCGTGCGCGGGGTCGGCTACCGGTTGGTGGCGGACGACACAGCGGTCGCACGGTCCGAATCGGCGTGAGGTCCCTCGGCAGGGCGGCGCGGTCGGTCCGGGGCCGGATCACCATTCTCGCAACCGCCCTGGTGGCCGTCACCCTGGTCTTCGCCTCGTGGCTCTTGATCCGTCTCGTTCAGGCCGATCTGCTGGCCTCGGTCGAGCAGACCCTCGACCAGGCCCTCGAATCCCAGGCCGAGCAGCTCGCCGGCAGCTCCGAGCTGCTCGAGGTCGACGAGACGTTCGAGCTGATCGCCGCCGACATCGACGGCAACGAGATCGAGATCGGGCTCTTCACCGAAGCGGAGGACGGCCTCGCCTTCGGTGAGCTCTATGTCGATGGAGAGCTGGCCGCCGGGCTGAAGATCGATCCGCAGACCGGCGAGATCGAAGACGTGCTCGACGTCACGTTCGACGGGCCGCTGTCGGATCCCGACCTACGCGATCAGCTCGAGTCGCTGGTCTTCGAGGTCTTCGCCCTGTCGGACAGCGACGGCGGCCGGTTCCTGGTCGGCGCCACCCCGCTCGACGAGATCGAGGAGTCGGTCGCTGCCATTCGCCAGGCACTGCTCGTCATCGTTCCCTCGCTGATCGCGGTCTTCGGCCTGTCGACCTGGTGGCTCGTCGGACGAGCCCTTCGCCCGGTGATGTCGATCACCGAGCAGGTCGAGGCCATCTCGACCAGCAACCTCCATCAACGGGTACCGGTACCGGAGACCGGCGACGAGGTGGCCGAGCTGGCCACGGTCATGAACAACATGCTGACCAGGCTGGAACGGGGCGGAGAGCGGCAGCGCCGATTCTCGGCCGATGCGTCCCACGAGCTCCGCAGCCCGCTGTCGACCGTTCGGGCCGCCGCCGAGCTGCTCGGTCGCGACCCGCCCCGAGAACGGGTCGACGGTCTGGCCGCCGACATCGTGGCCGAGGCCGACCGGATGGAGCAGCTCATCGCTGGGCTGTTGGAGCTGTCCCGCCTCGACGAGGATCGCCGGGCGACCCTGATGGAGGAGGTCGATCTGGTCGAGCTGATCCGGGTCGAGCTCGACGGCGAGGCGGTGGAGCTGGTGACCCCGCCCAGGCTGTCGATGACCGGTTCGCCGGATCAGCTCCGCCGACTCGTCCGCAACCTGGTCGACAACGCCAACCGTCATGCGACAGGGCGGGTGGAGGTGTCGCTCGCCGCCGACGACGATCGAAGCCTGCTCGCCGTCGAGGATGACGGCTCGGGCATCCCCGAGAGCCAGCGACAAGTGATCTTCGAGCGGTTCAGCCGGCTCGACGAGGCCAGGAGTCGAGACGACGGCGGCTCGGGACTCGGTCTGGCGCTGGTCAAGACGATCGTCGAGAACCACGGCGGATCGGTCGCAGCCACCGACTCCCATCTCGGCGGCGCCCGCCTGGCGGTCACGCTGCCCCACCGGCAGCGCCGGTGAGCGGGCTACTCGACCGTGGCCCCGAGCCCTCTGGCGATGTGGTCCACGAAGGCCCGCAGCTCGTTCTCACCGGCCGGATCGGACGACCACCCCCGAGCGGCGGGCCACGCTGTGCATCGTGAAGCCGTCGATGCCGCACTCGGCCACCAGCGTCTCGGCTGCATCGATGGCCCTATGACGCTACTGTGGCGTAGCGACAGGGTCGGGGACCCGAGCTCCTCGAAGCCGCCGGTCGTCCTAGAGGAGGTGTGAAGTGTATCGCGCTCTCGGTCAGTGGTCGTTCCGGAACTGGAAGCCGGTCCTCGCCGCCTGGCTGGCGATCTTCATCGGCATCGGAGCCGCGTCCGGGTCGGTCGGGGCGGCCTTCGACAGCTCGTTCGAGATCCCCGATTCGGAGAGCCGTGACGGGTTCGATGCGCTCGACGAGTACTTCGGTGGCTTCGGCAGCGGCCAGCCGGGGTCGATCGTGTTCCGCACCGATCGGGGGGTCGAGGACCCCGAGGTCGTCGCCGTCATGAACGAGCTGTTCGAGTACACCAGGGGCCTCGACGATGGCTTGACCGTGACCAGCCCCTACGAGGGTGGACCCCAGCCCCAGATCGCCTTCGCCGGTGAGCAGGCCGGCAAGATCGCCTATGCCGACATCTCGATCAGCCTCGACATCGACCAGGTCGAGGCCGCCATCATCGGCGAGGACATCAGGGAGCGGGCCGCCGAGCTCGTCGAGGGGGCCGGCCTCTCAGAGGAGCTGCAGATCGAGACCGGCGGCCAGATGCTGGGTGGCTTCGAGCCGCCGGAGACCGAATTGATCGGCCTGGCGTTCGCCGTGATCGTCCTGATCCTGGCCTTCGGCTCGGTGCTCGCGATGGGCCTCCCCATCGGGGTGGCGGTGGCCGGGGTCGGTACCGGGATCGGCATCATCACCCTGCTGTCGAACGCGATGTCGATTCCCGACTTCGCCGTGCAGATCGGGGCCATGATCGGCCTCGGGGTCGGCATCGACTACGCCCTGTTCATCGTCACCCGGTACCGGAACTCCCTGGCCGCCGGTCACAACCAGATCGACGCGGTCGGCATCGCCATCGACACCGCCGGGCGCTCGGTCATCTTCGCCGGCCTGACCGTCGTCGTCTCCCTGCTCGGCATGCTGCTGATCGGGCTGGCCTTCATCTCCGGGCTCGGCATCGGCGCCGCCTCGACGGTGGCGGTCACGATGGTGGCCTCCGTGACACTGCTGCCGGCGCTGCTCGGCATGGTGGGGGAGCGGGTGGAGGTGTCCCGGGTCCGGGGCATCGTGGCGGCCGGTCTCGTATCGATCTCGCTGTTCTCGCTCGGCATCGGTGCGCCGCCGGTGGCCGCCGCTGCTTTCCTGGCTGCCGCTGGGGTGCTGGTCATCGGCAGCTTCGTGCCCGTGCTCAAGCGGGTCGTTCCCCACCGGGCGGAGAAGCCGATCCGGGAGACCTGGGCCTACCGCTGGAGCCGGCTGATCCAGGCCTATCCGTGGCTGGCCATGGCGATCGGCAGCGGGGTCCTGCTGCTGCTGGCGTCCCCGGTGCTCGGGTTGCGGCTCGGCTTCTCCGACGAGGGCAACTTCCCCGCCAACACAACAACCAAGAAGGCCTACGACCTCATTGCAGACGGCTTCGGGCCCGGCTTCAACGGCCCGTTGCTCGTGGCAGCGGTGCTCGACGAGCCTGCGGCTGCCGCCACGGTTCCGGACCTGCAGGCGGCGATCGAGTCGACCCCCGGTGTTGCGACGGTGGCCGCCATTCCCAACAACCCGGCCGATCCCCAGTCCTCCGAGGCCTTCTTGATCCAGGTGATCCCCACCACGGCTCCCCAGGACGAGGCCACCGACCAGCTGGTGTCCACGCTCCGGGAGGACGTCATCCCCGGTGCGAGCAACGGCCTCGATGTCGCGGTCACGGGGGCGGTGCCGGCGAACATCGACTTCACCGCTTTCCTCGGCGCGAGGATCCTGCTCTTCTTCGGGGTGGTCCTGGCGGTGAGCTTCCTCCTCCTGATGGCGGTGTTCCGCTCGATCATCGTGCCGATCAAGGCCGTGATCATGAACGTGCTGTCGATCGCCTCGGCCTACGGCATCGTGGTGGCCATCTTCCAGTGGGGCTGGTTCGGTGACCTGTTCGGCATCGCCGGCGCCCCCATCGAGCCGTTCATCCCGATGATGCTGTTCGCCATCGTCTTCGGCCTGTCCATGGACTACGAGGTCTTCCTGCTGTCACGGGTCAAGGAGGAGTACGAGCGCACCGGCGACGCCCGCAACTCGGTGGCCGATGGCCTCGCCGCCACCGCCCGGGTCATCACCGCGGCGGCCGCGATCATGATCGTGGTGTTCGGCTCGTTCATGTTCGAGGACAACCGGATCATCAAGCTCTTCGGCCTCGGGCTCGCCATGGCGGTCTTCCTCGACGCCAGCCTGGTCCGGCTGCTGCTGGTCCCGGCCACGATGGAGCTGCTCGGTGATCGCAACTGGTGGCTGCCTCGCTGGCTCGACCGGCTGATCCCCAACCTCAACATCGAGGGAACCGAACCGCCGGTGCCCGAGATGCCGACGGTGCAGGACGAGTCGGAGGTCGAACCGGTTCTCACCTGAGGCGGACTCGCAGCACCCGCCGCGGGGTCAGGTGACCGACAGTCCGCCCCGCAGCGTGTCGAGCAGGTGCCGGAAGTCGCCACTGTCGTCGTCACCACCGTCGCCGTCGCCGTCCTCGGCGGCGCCCGTGTAGTACTCGAGCGCCAGGAAGCCGTGGATGGCGCTGCGGGTGCTGCGGGCGGCGCGCTCCGATTCCTGCGGGGTCAGGCCCATCGCGGTGAATACCAGCACGAACACATCGAGCAGGGATTGGGTGGCGGCCCGGAACTCGGCATGGGTGGG
>JAHELU010000225.1 GCA_024644005.1 Acidimicrobiales bacterium
CGACTGCTGCTGGACGGCATCTTCGGCCGGGATCTCGACGTGGTGATGGCGGTGGTCACCGCTCTGGCCATCCTGACCGTCGTGTTCAACCTGCTGGCCGACCTGCTCTACGGGGTCCTGGATCCGAGGATTCGCCTTGACTGATCTCGTGGCACCGGAGTCCGATCTCATCGCCGCCGACGGGGTCACGATCGAAGATCTCGAGGCCCTGTCCGACAAGCCGGAGAGCTTCGGCCGCCAGGCCTGGGATCGTTTCCGCAGTCACCGGGTGGCCAACATCGGTGTGGTCCTCCTGATCCTGGTCATCATCGCCTTCATCGTCGGTCCGTGGGTCAGCCCCCACGAGCCGGAGACCACCAGCGTGTTGGAGCGCAGCGAGGGCCCGTCGCTCAGCCACCCGTTCGGCACCGACGACCTCGGCCGGGATCTGATGGCCCGGGTGTTCAGCGGCGGCCGGATCTCGTTGATGATCGCCCTGATCGTCTCTGTGTGCGCCACCCTCATCGGAACCATACTCGGATCCATCGCCGGCTTCTCCGGCAAGTTCGTCGATTCCGGTATCTCCCAGCTCACCAACCTCTTCCTGGCGATGCCACTGCTGCCGCTGCTGCTGGTCTTCGCCATCAAGTTCGGCAGCAGCCCGATCTCCATGGCACTCCTGCTGAGCGCCTTCGTCTGGACGAGAGCGGCCCGGGTGGTCCGTGGCCAGTTCCTCACGTTCAAGAACATGGACTTCGTGCAGGCCGCGCGGGCGTCCGGAGCCAAACCTGGCAGGATCATCTTCCGTCACATCCTGCCGAACACCATCGGTGTGATACTGGTGGAGGCGTCGCTGCTGGCCGGCACCGCGATCATCCTCGAGAGCACGCTCTCGTTCCTCAGCCTCGGGGTCCAGCCGCCGGCCACGTCGCTGGGGGTCCTGGTCAACGAGGGCAAGGGTTTCATCACCAGCCGACCGAGCCGGATCCTGATCCCCGGCGCCTTCATCACGCTCATCGTCTTGAGCATCAACTTCCTCGGCGACGGATTACGGGACGCCCTCGACCCCACCAGCAAGGTCGAAGGCGACTGATGGCCGTCGAGAATCTCCTGACGATCGACAACTTGTCCGTCGCCTTCAGCACGAAGCGGGGCTATGCCTCGGCGGTGCGGGGCCTGTCGTTCGATGTGCGCCCGGGCGAGTCGATGGCCATCGTGGGTGAGTCCGGCTCCGGCAAGTCGGTCAGTGCGCTCGCCCTGCTCGGGCTGCTCCCTCGGTCGGCTCAGGTGACCGGCTCGGCGATCTTCGAGGGCGAGGAGCTGATCGGCATGCCCGCCGATCAGATGCGCTCGATCAGGGGCGAGCGGATCTCGATGATCTTCCAGGATCCGATGACCGCCTTCAATCCGGTGTTCACCATCGGCGACCAGATCGGCGAGATCATCACCACCCACGACTCGTCCGTTTCGAAGAAGGCGGCCATGGGGCGGGCGGTCGACCTGCTGCAGACCGTCGGCATCCCGAACGCCGATCGTCGGGTCAACCAGTACCCCCACGAGTTCTCCGGCGGCATGCGCCAGCGGGCCATGATCGCGATGGCCATCGCCAACCGGCCGACCCTGCTCATCGCGGACGAGCCCACCACCGCACTCGACGTGACCATCCAGGCCCAGGTGATGGAGACTCTCGCCGAGGCCCAGGCCGAGACCGGGGCGGCGATGATCCTCATCACCCACGACCTCGGACTGGTGGCCGGGGTGGCCGACCGCGTGCAGGTCATGTACGGGGGTCGGGTCTTCGAGCGGGGCGTGACCAGGGACGTGTACTACAAGCCCACCAATCCCTACACCCGTGGCCTGCTGCAGTCCATCCCCCGGTTGGACGGCGAGCGGGACCACCGCCTCGCCCCGATCCCCGGCACGCCACCCAGCATCCTGCGCATGCCGGCCGGCTGCGCGTTCCAACCCCGTTGCGTGTTCCGGACCGAGGTCTGCGCCGATGAGCCGGCCGAGCTCGAGCTCGTCGATGAGGACCACTGGTCCCGCTGTCACAACACCGCCTCGCTTCCGCCGCTCGAAGTCGATGCCGAGCGGGTGAGCCAATGAGCGAGCAGGTACCCGTCGAGGAGGTCGCCCCGGCGCCGCTTCCGTCCGGCAACGGCGCGGCCATCCTCGAGATCAAGGATCTGTACACCCACTTCCCGATCAGGGCGGGGTTCTTCCGTCGTCAGGTCGGGGTCGTCCACGCCGTCGACGGGGTGACGCTGTCGGTAGCGGCCCGGGAGACGCTCGGGATCGTCGGGGAGTCCGGTTGCGGCAAGACCACCCTCGGTCGCTCCATCCTGCGCCTGATCGAACCGACATCGGGCTCGGTCCGGTTCCGGGGCGAGGAGGTCACCGAAGTTTCGGCGGAACGGATGCGGGCCCTCCGGTCCGAGATGCAGATCGTGTTCCAGGATCCCTATGCCTCGCTGAATCCTCGTCATCCGGTCAACGACATCGTGGCCGAGCCGATGCTGATCCATGGGCAGTCCCGATCCGCGGCCATCGCCAGGGTGGGCGAGCTGCTCGACGCCGTCGGTCTGCTCCCGGAGCACGGGAACCGCTACCCGCACGAGTTCTCCGGCGGGCAGCGGCAGCGGATCGGCATCGCCAGGGCGTTGGCCCTCGAACCGAGCCTCATCGTGCTCGACGAACCGGTGTCGGCCCTGGACGTCTCGGTCCAGGCCCAGGTGATCAACCTGCTGGAGGATCTCCAGGACGACCGTGAGCTCACGTTCCTCTTCATCGCCCACGATCTCTCCGTGGTTCGCCACATCTCGGATCGGATCGCGGTGATGTACCTCGGCCAGATCGCCGAGCTGGCCGACCGCGAGACGTTGTACGCCAGGCCCGCCCACCCCTACACCCACTCGTTGCTCTCGGCCGTTCCGGTGGCAGACCCCGATCTGGAGCGCGCTCGGAAGCGGATCGTGCTGCAGGGGGATCTCCCGAACCCGGCCAGCCCGCCGTCCGGCTGCAGCTTCCGGACCCGATGCCCGATCGCCACCGATCTCTGTGCCACCGAGGAGCCGCCACTGCGTGCCCTCGGCCCGGGCCAGATGGTGGCCTGCCACTATCCCATCGAACCCGGGCAGTCCCTGGTGGATCTGGTGCCGAAGGCGGCGGGCGCAACCGCCGGCGCGCTCGACTAGGCGCACACCGGACGGGCAGACCGGTGGATCGCCTCGACTTCCGGCCATCGATGGGCTTCGTCGCGCTGAGCGCGCTGTCGCCGTTGGTGCTCCTGACCCTCGGTATCTGGGGCCTGAGCCGGGCCGGCGAGCTCCGGATCCTGCCCACCATCCTGTTCGCCATCGGCGTGATCCTGGCCGTGGTGGCGGCGCTCGATGTGCCGCTCAAGATCAGACTGGACGAGGCCGGCGTCCACCGGCGGTGCCTCCTGCGGCGGCAGGTGCTGGCCTGGGACGACGTGCTCGGCCTCAGACGGCCGAGGACCCGCAGAGGCCGGCGCGCCGCCGACCGGTCGGTTCGATCGTCGCCCGGGGCCGCCGAGGGAGCCGACCCGGGCAGGGGCGGGCTGCTCGTCGAGACGACGGCTCGGCGCCAGTACCTGCTGAGCGCTGGCCGTGAGCGCCCCGCCACCTACGCGGCCATCGAGGAGGTCGTCCGGCGCCACGCCCCCGGGTTGTCGCTTCCCGGTCCGCCCTACTATCCCCGGGCCGAGTCAGCGCTCTGAACCTGGGTCCGGTGGCGAGCTCGAAACCGGTGGATCCCGACGGCCGAAGTCGACCCTGTCGCCGCTAGCCTGGGAGGCCATGGTTCTGGTTCTCGGCATCGTCTACGCCATCATCGGGCTGATCACGATCTCCCTCGTCCTGCTCCACAGCGGTCGTGGCGGGGGCCTGTCCGACATGTTCGGCGGAGGTCTCGGCGCCTCGGCTGCCGGCTCGACGCAGATGGAGCGCAATCTCGACCGGCTGACGGTCGTGTTCGGGCTGGTCTTCGCCTTCCTCACCATGGTCCTGGCCTTCGCCATCAACGCCTGATCGCCCCACGACTCGAGCCGCCGCTCATCGAGCCGAACGTGCTGCCGATGGAGGGGGGTGCGACGCATCGTTGTCGGCCTGCTCTCGGCCGGCCTGTGCCTGGCTGCCTGCGGCGGGGGAGGGCTGGGGCCAGATGACGGTGCCGGCGGTGACACTGCCGAGTCGGCGCAGCCCGGCCGCCTCGCACTGGCAACCGACGGCAGCCTGGGGTCCCGACTCCGCCTGGCGCTCGTTCGGCCGAAGACGTACCGCCCGGACGACGTCGTCCTGACCGACCAGTCAGCGGTCATCGTCTCCGACCTGCTGTACGACGGCCTCACCGAGGCGGTCGGTTCCGAGGGGACGCTGCGGCCCGGGCTGGCCGCATCGTGGTCGGCCGAAGCCGACTTCACCCGATGGACGTTCGCTCTCGATCCCGAGGCCGGGGTCTCGGCCGACGTCGTCGTCGATGGCCTCGATCCCCTGACCGCCCGCCCTGGACGGAACGTCGAGCGGGCCAGCCCCAAGGCCGCCCTGGCTGCCGGTATCGAGACGATCGAGGCCGTCGACCCTTGGACGGTGCGCATGGAGCTGGCCGCTCCGAACGCTGGGCTGCCCTGGATCCTGAGCGGGCTGCCGTACTCGATCGTCGGGCCTGACGGTGCACCGACCGGTCGTTACCGGATCGCCAGCGACGACAGCAACGGCCTCCTCCTCCGCCGGTCCGCCGAGCGACCAGGCGAGGTCGATGCTGCGACCGAGGTCCTGGTGACCTGGGTCGACGACGGGGCTGCGGCCTACGCACTCCTGGTCGACGGACTGGTCGATGCCGCAGTGGCCGATTCGGACTCGATCAGCGATGCGGCCACTCGCTTCGAAGCCGGGTTCCCGGCCACCACGGCGGTTCGGTTCTACGTGCTGAACCGCCAGTCGGACGCACTGGGCGATGCAAGGATGCGGCAGGCGGTGGTGGCTGCTGTCGACCGTCGCGCACTGGTCGACCACGCCTTCGGCTATCCGGTGGCCGAGTCCGACGGGCTCCTGGCTTCAACGGCGGCCGGCCACCGTCCCGGGGCCTGTGGCACGGCGTGCCGCCACGATCCTGCCTTGGCGGCCGGGCTGCTGTCCGATTCGGCGTCGCCCCGGATCGAGGTGGCCTATGTCGGCGTCGATCAACAGGCCGCCGCAGCTGCAATCGTCGAGCAGCTGCGGGCGGTGGGCTTCGAGGCCACGGGGCGGGAGCTGCAGCCGGAGGATCTCGCTGCGGTCATCGTCGACGGCGGTTCCGGCGTCTTCTCGTTCGGGTGGGTGGCGCCAGCAACCTCGGCCGATGCCGTGCTGCCCCCGCTGCTGACCGCAGGCTCCCCGGCCAACGTGGCCAAGATCGACGTACCGGCGGTCGCCGACCTGCTCAGCCGTGCATCGGTCACGGCCGACGACGAGGACCGGTGGACCCTGCTCGACCAGGCCCACCGACTGGCGATGGCCGAGAACCTGTTGCTCCCCGTGGCCGGACCGACCAGCATGCTGGTCCGAGCACCTGGAGCAGCAGCACTGGTCGTCAGGGCCGACGGCTCGATCGACCTCGAAACGAGCCGGTGAGCCGCCGGATGACGGTGCCGGTTTGCTAAGCTTGCCCAGTCACGAACACAGTCACGTCGGAGTGGCGGAATTGGCAGACGCGCTAGCTTGAGGGGCTAGTGCCCGAAAGGGCGTGGGGGTTCAAGTCCCCCCTCCGACACGTTTGGCGAAAGTCCTGGTCAGAGCGTTGTACGCGCTGCGGCCGGGGCTTCGGTGTGTCGGACTTCAGTGCGTCGCAGGCCTGTGACCTGGGGTTTTGCCGAGTGTCGGACGGGGGACCAGCCTGAAAACCGTCCATTGCGGGCGTGGCGCGAAAGCGCTGGTCAGCCGGGGTGCCGGGGCGAAGGGGTGTCGTTCTGCAAATGGATTGCTAATGCCGGCGGGCCAGAGTTCGTGGCTCCGCTAGTCAGAGAGCGGTGTCCACCGCGACGCTTTGAGCGGCGTTGCGGACTCCGGTCGCGGGCCCAATACGGGCGCGAGCGGC
>JAHELU010000226.1 GCA_024644005.1 Acidimicrobiales bacterium
GTCAGCTCGGCCACGCCGGTCCCATCAACACGGTCAGATTCAGCCCCGATGGGGCGTGGCTGGCCACCGGGAGCGACGATGGAACCGCGCTGCTGTGGGACGTGGACGAACCCACCGCCGAGCCGAGGCCGCTCGATCGGCACGCCGACGTCGTGACGTCTCTGGCTTTCAGCCCGGACGGGACTCGGCTGGCCACCGGCAGCAGAGACGGAATGGCGCTGATCTGGGACCTGGTCGACGCCGGCGACGAGCCCGAGCCGCTGACCGGCCACGCCGCCGCCATCCGGTCGCTCGCGTTCAGCCCGGACGGGCGGTGGTTGGCCACGGCGAGCGAGGACGAGACGGCGGTGCTGTGGAACCTCGACGAGCCCGATCGGCCCCAGACCCTGCCCGGACACGAGGGGTTCGTGCTGACCCTGGCCTTCAGTCCCGATTCTCGGTGGCTCGTGACCGGCAGCGGTGACGAGACCGCCATACTGTGGCCGGTCGGGGAAGACGCCGTGACTGGCAGCCGGGTGCTACAAGCTCACACGGACGACGTCGTCACCGTCGCCTTCAGCCCCGACGGGGCATGGCTGGCCACCGGGAGCGCCGACTCCACGGTCAGGCTCTGGGACCCGAACGACCCCGGTACCCCTCGACACGTGCTCAGGCACGGAGGCCCCGTCAACGCGCTCAGCTTCGACGACGACGGCACGTGGCTCGCCACCGGCGCCGGTGACCGGATCGCCCGGCTGTGGAACCTCGAGCCAGACAACGACCTGGCGAGCGACCCGATCGTCCTGCCTCATACCAGCGAGGTGGAGGCGGTCGACTTCGACGAGGCGGGCCAGTGGCTGGCCACCGGCAGCAGGGACAACACGGTTCGGCTCTTCCGCGTTGCCGACCCGAGCGCCGAACCGCTCTTCCTCGGGGGCCACGAGGCGCAGGTCACCACGCTCGACTTCAGCAACGACCGCCGGTGGCTGGCGACCGGCGGCGACGACGGCGTGGCTCGCTTGTGGGACCTGGAGGAGCTGGCGCGCCACGAGCTGATCACCCGGCCCGTCGTGCTCCGCCACGACCCCACCGCCGGCGACGCACAGACCGACGTGACGGCGATCGCCTTCAGCCCGGATGGTCGTCGGCTGGCCACCGGCACGAGCGGGAGCACGGCCTGGCTCTGGGATCTCGACGACCTACGGACCGAACCCCAACCGCTCCACCACGAGATCCTCGCCGACTTCCCGAGGGCGGGGGTCACCGCGCTGGCGTTCAGCCCGGACGGGCGACGACTCGCCACCGGTAGCGGCGACCAGCAGGTCCGGATCTGGGACCTGGCCGAGCCAGATCAGCCGACGGAGAAGCCATGGGAGCTCGATGCGGCGATCAATGCCGTCGCGTTCAGTCCTGACGGGCGCTGGCTGGCCACCGCCGCCAAGGACGAGATCGCATGGCTCAGGGACCTGGACGATCCCGAGGCGTCGCCGCAAGAGCTGGCTGGTCACGAGCTCCGGGTCACCGGCCTGGCGTTCAGCCCCGACGGGACGGTGCTGGCCACCGCCGGCGAGGACAAGACCGTGTTGCTGTGGAGCTTGGAGGACCTGTCCCACGCCCCCCGGCACCTCGGCGAGCACACTGCGGCGGTCACCGCAGTGGCGTTCAGCTCCGACGGGACTCGGCTGGCAACGGGAACGAGAGACGGGACGGCACAGGTGTGGGATTTGGCCGACGGCGACCGGGCCATCGGGCCCCTGTCGGCAGACGCCCCGATCACGAGCCTGGCGTTCAGCCCCGACCCGGCAACGCTGGCCATCGCCGCAGGCCGCTCCATCGAGCTGTACGACCTGACCGCCCCCGATCCCGCCGATCCAGTCGCCAATCCCGTGACGTTGGGCGATCACTCGGCAGCGGTCAATGCGGTGGCGTTCGACCCGACCGGGCGCTGGTTGGCCACCGCCGCCGACGACGAGACGGCTCGGCTGTGGCTGCAGCTCGACGAGTTGACCGAGCTCGCCTGCCGATCAGCAGGACGGAATCTCACCCGAGACGAGTGGCAGGCGTTCCTGCCGGACGAGCCCTACCGCAAGAGCTGCGACCAGTGGCCGGCGAGCCCCTAGCGATTCTTACCCAGCGGTCACGACCAACTTGTCGAAGTGCAGGTGAGCGAGGGGCATGTGGTAGGTCTGGACGAGCATCCCCACATCACCGGTCGGCATCGGTACCGGCGCCTCACCGACGTCCTCGCCGTCGATGGCCAGCGTCACTGCGTCGTCGCCAGCTCGCATGGTCAGCGTGTTCTCCAAGCTCTCGACCTCGGCTCGACCAGACGCCAGCCCGTCCGAGCACGACTCGCCAGCGTGCCGGTCAGGGCTCCCCTCGGCGGGGGTGTAGCCCGCGTAGCGCTCCCCCGACCTCTCGAGCGCTTCGACCAGCGCGTCGACCGATGGCTGCACACACCAGTCGAGGAAGAAGCGGTCGCCCTCTCGAGCCGGCTGAACGGTGAAGACCAGGTAGCCGGCGCCGGCCGATCCCGTCATGAGACCGTAGCGGAAGTTGCCGTTGCTCTCGGCCGTGTTGCGGATCAGGACGTCGGTCTCGATCGTGATCGGCACCATCGAGTCGGACCCCGTCACGACGGCCACGGTGCCATGCTGCTCGCTGGATTCGAGATGGTAGAAGCACGGGAGGTGGTAGCCGATGTCGAACCCGTCACCGACGACGAGCGGCCAGTCCTTGTCGAAGGAGCAGAAGTCGTCCGAGTACACGATCTCGCCCGATACCGGTGTGGCGGACGGCGGATCGCGCACCTCGTCGGCGGCGCAGCGAAAGCCGGCCCGAGCTCGCGCCACGGTGTGCTCTGCCTCGTCGACGAGGATGAACCGGTAGTAGAGATCCGGTTCCAGGAGGTCGGTCGCGCCGCGCAGCACCCGAGCCGGTTCCTCCACACCGGGGCCGTACTCGTCCCACCCGGAGACCCACTCCTGGATCTCGCCCACGTCCTGCAGGAGACCGGAGACGGCGGCGAGCTCCCACTCGATCTCGGTCGGTAGCCGCTTGTCCGTGAAGCCGCAGTATCCTTCGGCCGCCATCGGCCGGATCCCGACGACGGGCTCGTCGTCGGCACCGGCGGCGTAGGTGGCCTGGGTCACTGCGCCGGCCGGCGCGTCCCTGATCCAGCTGTCGGGAGCGAGCTCCCGCCAGCGATTCGCCTCGTCGCCGGCGGCCGAGACCAGCCAGGCCCGGAATTGCTGGTTCGAGATCGCCTGTTCGTCGAGGAAGACGTGCACCGGCTCGTCGAGTGTCGCTCGCGCTCGATAGTGGTCGTCCCCCGGGTCGTCGGTCCCGATCTCCGGCTCGTCGGCGGACAGCGACACCATCCCCACGCCGGTCGGTATCTTGGCCCCCGCGTACTGGCCGATGCCCCCAGTGTCCTGGGCGCAACCGGTCTCCATGAACCTCGTCACCAGCGCACCGAGGTCGCCCACGCCTTCGCGGCGGGCCGTGTCCAGCCAGATCCCGAACTCCTCGTCAGGCACGCACACGTCGTCCCCCGGCGGGTCACCTATCTCGGCGAATGCGCTCCTCCCGGCCTCGACGGTCTTGGACTCTCCCCCCGACTCCCACTCCACAGACCCGGTCGTGACGTCGACACAGGTCAAGATGCCCGGAGCGTGGCAGGCGACGAGCTCGATCTCGTCCTCCAGGGTGGTGATGATGGCGTCCGGCGTCTGCAACCTGAATTGCGGGCTTGCCGCGCCCCTGGTCTTGGCCAGGACATGACCCTTCTCGAGCTCGGCAACGATCTGCAGGGGCTCGACGCTCACCAGGTGGATACTGGACCCGAGCAGCAGCTCGAGCTCGTACCGGTCGCCGATCGTCAACAGCCCGTGAGCACCGTCATCGAGCGTGATCTGTTGGCCCAATTCCACGGTCCTGGTTTCACCGGCCGGGAGCAGTGTCCCATCGATGGAGATACCGTCCACCGTCGCTCGCAACCTTGTCTCGCGGCTCGGTTCGGCGACCTCACTCGTCTCGGTTATCGACGGGTCCAGCGATTGGCCTTCATCGGTCGAGCTGCACGCCGCACCGACGATCAGTAGTGCGAACCCAACTACGAGAGTGGCAAGGCTGCGTCGGGCTCGAGGGTTCTCGGCCACGCCTCTACCTCCAGGCAAGGTCAGCGGACTGTGCGATCTGACCTGCAGATGGGCTCCGGATTCACCCGGAGCTCTATATGGCCCAATTGTAGCCTTTGGCCTGCTTCCGATCCATCTATTTACCGTGGGGTCGCTGGCGTCGATCTCCTACCAAATGCGTCGAGACATGGCAGCCGTTCATCGACGTCGCTCCGGGGTGACCCGACCGTATGGCGCCGACTTCCGAGCCGGGCCGTCTGCGCCCCCTCGATCGGAACTGCGCTCGCCCGGTGGATCGCCGATTAGGCTCGCCTGCCATGAGTGACGATCAGCAGTCCTCGAGATCGGGATCGGGCAGGCGGGTTGCCATCGTGGCCAATGCCAGCGACTACGTGGGCCCGGCCCTGGCCCGGGAGCTGGCCGGTCGGGGCTGCGATCTCGTCCTCGGCGACCCACCCCCCGAGCTGCCGGAGCAGCTGGACGCGCTCGGGGCCGAATCGTGGGTGGTCGACGGGGTCAGGGACCTGGCAGAGCCGACGGCGGCCATCAGGCTGCTCGACATGGCGATGGACGCCTACGGTGGCGTGGACGCGGTGGCGTTCTTCACCGGCACGATCGTCACCGGGCCGTTCCTGGAGAGCGAACCGGACCAGCTCCGGCAGGTCATGACCGGCAACATCGAGGCCCCCTACCGGGCCCTCCGGGTGTTCCTGCCGCCGATGGTGCTGGCCGGGCGCGGTCAGGTCCTCGCCATCACGAGCGCGGCCGGTCTCCGGGTCACGCCCGGCGCCTCGCTCTACTCCGCCACCAGGGCCGGGGCCAACATGCTCGTCCGCAACGTCGCAGCCGAGGTGGCTCCCCACGGCGTCCAGGTCAACGCGGTCGGCACCAACTTCATGGACTTCCCCGGCTTCATCGCCGCCACCGGGGCCGACGACCCCGAGGTCCGGGCCGCCATCGAGAGCCGGGTGCCGCTGCGCCGCCTGGGCGGCATGGACGAGTTCGCCCGGTTCTGCGCGGTCTTCCTCGACGGCTCCACCGGATTCCAGACCGGCCAGGTCGTCGGCTACGACGGTGGGTGGTCGGCCTGAGCGGCGCTGGCCAGCGGCACCGGCCGGCGGCCCGGCCCGCGAGCGACGGACCACCGTCCCACGTCTTCACCCGTGCGCCGGACAGGCCGGTGGCGGCCAGGGCCGAGGGCAGCGTGATCGTCACGGCCGACGGGCGCCGGTTCCTCGACGGGGCGGCCGGGGCGATCGCCAACTCGATCGGCCATGGTCATCCGGCGGTGATCGCTGCGCTGGCGGACCAGGCGGCCTCGGTCGACTACGTCCACGCCACCCAGTTCACCACCGCTGCGCTCACCGGGTACTGCGACGCGTTGGCCCCCCGGGTCCCGGTCGACGAGGTCCGGGTGTTCCCGGTGAGCGGGGGCAGCGAGGCAAACGAGACGGCGATGAAGCTGGCCCGGGCCTACCACCTGGCCAGAGGCGAGGACCGTCACCTGATCGCCGCCCGCCGGGGGGCCTACCACGGCAACACCAGGGGCGTGCTCGACGCATCGGACCGCATCCAGCTCAGCCGGGGCTACGAGCCGTGGATCGGCCGCTCGTTGCGGGTCCCCATGGCCAACCGCTACCGGGACGAGCGCTCTGGCGAGGAGCTGGCGGCCGAGACCGAGCGGGTCTTCCTCGAGACCGGCGTCGAGCGGATCGCCGCGCTCATCGCCGAACCGGTGAGCGGTGCGACGATGGCCGCTGCCCTGCCCCCGGACGGCTACTGGCCGGCCGTCGCCGAGGTGTGCCGGCGTCACGGGGTGCTGTTGATCCTCGACGAGGTGATGACCGGCTTCGGTCGCACCGGCACCATGTTCGCCTGCGAGCAGGAAGGGGTTACCCCCGACTTCATCGCTCTCGCCAAGGGTCTCAGCGGTGGCTACCTGC
>JAHELU010000054.1 GCA_024644005.1 Acidimicrobiales bacterium
GCAGGGTGCTGAAAATCACATGTCGGATTCTCGGAGGCCATCCATCCGCCCACTCTGCGTCCTCGAATTCGCCATAGCGCTCACAAGCTGTGGCGAATCCTGCGTCCTTGACTGGGTGGCGCCTGGCCTCCGAGAACCTCAACGGCGATCTTCAGCACCCTGCTAGACCGGTCGGTCGGGGGCCGGGTTCGGCCCGGTCAATCGGACCGTCGACGTGGTGGCGACCGTGACCACCCACCGGTCCAGCTCCAGCCAGCGCTCTCCGAGCCACTCGACGAGGGCCTCGTCGTCGATCGGGAGGTGTTCCCGGCGGTGGGTCCACCACCGGATGCGGACCGGTTCGTCCAGCGGGAGCCGTTGCCGCAGCCCCCGTAGCTCGGCCACGCCCTCCAGGCCGACGTGGCCGACCACGACCACGTCGGCCTCCGGTCGGCCCCGGAGCAGGGCCAGCGTGCCGGCCGGTTTCGGTGGCAGCAGGGCCTGCAGCGCTTCAGCTCTCGCCACCACCTCCAGGTCGGCCCGTCGGCGGAGGGACTCGAGCACCCGCTGCCGCGACCGGGGGGTGGCGTAGGTCCCCTCGGGGAAGATCACCAGCGCCGACGAGGCCTGGGCCCGGACCGCCATCGCGTGGATCTCCGCCTGCTCGTTGCCCGTGTCGTCACCCCGGGCCACGAAGTGGTTGCCCAGCCTGGTGCCGAACAGGTCGAGGGTCGGTTCCCATCGCAGCTCGCGCTTGAGCACGTAGTGGATGTACCGGTCGAGGTCGCCGGTGACCAGGGTGGCCGGTATCACCGCGTCGATCATGCTGGCGTGACGGCTCAACATCACGAACGTCTCCGACGGCAGCGTGCGGGGATCGTCGAAGTGGAACCGGACGCCGAGCAACCTCCCGGCCCAGGTCAGCAGCGACGAGGCCCACCAGGCCTGGACCCGGCGGTGGGCGCTCAGGTCGAGCCGCCGTCCGAACCGGCCGGTGAGCCACAGCCAGCCGGCGGCGGCGAGGCCGATCCAGCTGTGTACGAGATAGACGCCGGCGAAGATCCCCAGGCGCAGCGTCGGCAACCGCCACAGCCGGCTGGCGGCGTCGACGATCAACGTCACCGGGACCCAGATCGGGATGGTCACCAGCCACAGCGGCAGCGCGAGGAGAACTGCGAGAACGGTCGCCGATCTGCGGAGTAGGGATCTGCCAGCCATTCCGGGCTCCGCCGGTCGACCAGGGGTCTGGGACCGGGTACTAGCGCTCTTCCTTGAAGATCACGTGCTTGCGGATGACCGGATCGTACTTCTTGAGCTCGATCCGCTCGCGGCTGTTGACCTTGTTCTTCTTGGTCACGTACATGTAGCCGGTGCCGGCCGTGGAACGGAGCTTGATGATCGGTCGCTTGTCGCTCGACTTGGCCATCAGACCTTCTCCCCTCGGCGACGGATCTCGGCGATGACCGACTCGATGCCCTTCTTGTTGATGGTCTTGATCCCCTTGGCGCTCACCGTGAGGGTCACCCATCGCTTCTCGCTCGGCAGCCAGAACCGCTGCCGCTGGATGTTGGGGTTCCATCGACGGCTCGTCACCCGGTGGGAGTGGGAAACGTTGTTACCGAATGACGGCTTGCGACCGGTCACTTGGCAGATCTTCGACATCGTGGAACCTCTGCAGATCATGGCGTGGCGAGATCCGCCCCGTCTCTCGGGCGGCGCCACCTCGGACCTGTTAAGGCTAACCACTTTCCCCTCGGCCCGAAACCTTGGAGCGGGGCCCCGGCCGAGCCGGTCAGAAGTGGTCGAGCTCCTCCCGGCCGAGCGGCTGGGGCGGGATCCGATCCCCCGGCTCCCACCGCTGCTTGCTGGAGTCGGTGGCCCGTCGGGCCGGGCCTATGGCGAGGGCGAACCCGATCAGCATCAGCGCCGCCGCCGCAACCGGCATCCACAGCCAGCTCCGATCGGTGTCGGTGGCGGCCGCCTCGGCCAGGGCGATGCCGAGCACGCCGATGGCGGTGGCCGCCGTCACCCCCAGCCCGGAGGCGTGGAACACCTCGTCGTGGACGACGGCGTTCCGCCGCCTGGCATGGTTGATCCTGACCAGCTCGTTGTGGGCCAGGGTCGTCGCCCCCGCCACCGCCAGCAGGACCGGGGGCAGCCCGCCGAAGGTGACGGTCGAGGCGATGACGACGAGCATCAGCAGTGCGGCGGTGGTCAGCCACAGCACGACGTGGTTGCCGGTCTCGACCGCCGCGGCATGGAGGAACCACATCGCACCGACCACCAGCAGAATGGTCGGCCAGCCACCGCCGGCCGCCGCGAGCACCGCCCACAGGGTCACGATGAAGGCGCCGACCATCGACTCCGGGTCCTTCAGGCGTTGCAGGTGACGGGCGAAGAACAGGCCGATGCGGTCTCCCACCGACTGCCACCACGAGAGGAACCGATCCACGGCGATCCCCTCAGACCGTCTGCCGGGATCGGCCGAGGTTGCGGATCACCCGGCGCATGATGTGCTCGAGCGAGTCGCCGGTCGACCACGGGATGACGACCGCCCCTCGCTCCTGGAGCCACCGCTCGTTCAGCTCGTTGCCGACCCGGAAGATCCGCCTGGCCAGCAGCCCCACGGTCGGTTCCGGTTCAGGGATCGTGGGCTTGATGACCAGGATCTCGTGACCCCGGCTGCGGAGGTCGACGAGGGCGGACAGGGTCACCTCGCTGAGCAGCGGAGAGATCGCAACCACCGTTGCCGATGGTGGGAGCTTGCTCGGCGGGATGTAGCCCAGCTCGGCCTGCCGCCTGGGGAGCACCTCCGTCGAGAGCAGTGCATCGATCACGGTGTGGAGGTGCTTGCGCCCCAGCCGGGCCGGCAGCCAGCGCACGCCCCGCCCGACGTCGATCAGCCCCACCCGGTCCTGGGCTCGGAGGTGGCGCTCGCCGAGCGCCATGGCTGCGGTCACGGTCCACCGCAGGGTGGTGTTCAGGTCGACACCGAGGTCCTGAGCCGAGTCGACCATGAGCACGACGTCGGACGATCGGTCGGGGTGCCGTTCGATGACCATCGGCGTGCCCCGTCGGGCCGTCAGTCTGTGGTGGACCATGCGGACCGGATCACCGAACCGGTAGGGCCGGACCTCGGCGAGCTCGCTGCCCGGGCCCTTGCTCCTGGCCCTGTGCTCGCCGGTGACGGGCCGCTCCCGGTACAGGGGGATGAGGCTGTTGAGCCGCTCGGCCGGCGGGTGGACCCTGACCGGGAGGTGGAGTGGATAGCGGGCCACCCGCTCCGACACGCCGAGTCGGTCCCTGGTGGTCACCACCGCCCACTCCGGCCCGGCCGCCCCCCAACGGTTGGCCTTCACCGTGATGGTGAACCGCTGGCGATCGGTGACGACCGTGACGAGCCGCGTCGAGCTCAGCGGCACCAGCGACGCCGGGAACTGCACCTCGAGCTCGGTCCAGGTCGGCCGATCGGCCACCACATCGATGCCGAAGTCCAGGCTGTCGCCCTCGACGACCCTCGGTGAGGAAACGGTGGGCTGCTCGGCCCTGGCCTCGGGCCACCAGCCGTCGGCCAGCGAGAAGGCCAACGCCCCGAGGAACGGTGCGCCGAGCGCAGCCGGCTCGACGGACTTGGTGACCAGGGCCAGGGCCAATCCACCCCAACCGACGAAGAAGCAGAGCCAGAATCGGTGGGTGAGGTGGCGGCTCATCGCCGGGGCGGTGGGGCCTGGGGTGGTGGGGCGGGAGCGGGCGGGGCACCCGGCGGTGGGGCCTGGGTGGGTAGGCCGTAGTCCTGGTGGCGGGGCTGGGGTTGCGGCGGTCCTGGCGGTCCGGACGGCTGACCGTCCGGCTGGGGCACGCCGTTCGGCGAGTACGAGCCCGGCGGGGCGGGCTGGGGCATCGTGTTGGGCTGGGGCTCCGGGTTGGGCTGCGGCATCGGCGCCGGCTGGGGCCGCCGGTGGGCCGCCGGCTGGCCGTCGCCGCGCCGATCCCCGGGTTCGATGGCCCGGGGCGCCGCCACCTGACTGACGACCTCGTTGATCACCTGATCGGCTCGAACCCCCCGGACCCACTGGTCCGGCTGGAGGAGCAGGCGATGGGCCAGGCATGGCACGGCCACTGCCTTGACGTCGTCCGGCAGCACGTGGGACCGGCCGGCCATCGCCGCTCTGGCCCGGCTCGTCTTCAGCAGGGCAAGCGATCCTCGTGGGCTGGCTCCGGCCTCGGTCCTGGGGCTGAGACGGGTGGCCTCCACCAGGTCGACCACGTACTGGGCCACCGGTTGGCTGATGTGCACCTCCTCGACCCGGGCCTGGAGGGCCAGGATGTCGCTGCCCGACAGCACCGGCTCGAGCGGGACCCGATCGGATCGGCGGGATGCCCGCCGCAGGATCAGCTCGATCTCGTGGTCCTTGCCCGGGTAGCCGATCTCGGTTCTGATCAGGAATCGATCGAGCTGGGCTTCGGGCAGGGGATAGGTGCCCTCCTGCTCGATCGGGTTCTGGGTGCCGATGACCAGGAACGGCCTCGGTAGCGGGCGGGTCACGGCGTCGGCGGTGACCTGGCGCTCCTCCATGGCCTCGAGCAGGGCCGACTGGGTCTTCGGTGGGGCCCGGTTGATCTCGTCGCCGAGCACCAGGTTGGCGAAGACCGGACCCGGTCGGAACTCGGGCTCGGTGGTCGGTCCGGTCAGCACCGTGGCCCCGGTGATGTCGGCGGGGATCAGATCCGGGGTGAACTGGATCCGGGAGAACCGCAACCCGGCGGCCTCCGCGATCGCCTCGGCGATGGCCGTCTTGCCCACGCCCGGCACGTCCTCGAGCAGGATGTGCCCGTCGGCCAGCAAGGCGTTGACGATCAGCTCCAGGACCTGGCGCTTGCCGACGATGGCCCGCTCGAGCTCATCGATCAGCCGCCCGGCTGCGGTGTGTACATCGGCGTGGCTCATCGGTCCGTCGATCCTAACCGGTGGGTCCCCGGCATCGGCGGGAGCGGTGGCAGCTCCAGCAGTCGCTCGAGGTGGTCGACGACCGCGGCGATCATGGCGTCGGACGCGTCCGGGGTGAGGAAGAACCTCGGCTCCTGGAGTCCGGCAGCCCGGCTCAGGCGATTGATGGTCTGCACCAGATCGCTCCTGGCCCGATGGTTGGACGACATGCGGAGCTGGTCGTTCAGCGCCTTGAGCTCCCACGGCGTGCGCTGCAGACCGACCGGTGCCGGCCGGACGACCTCTCGTGGTCCGGCGCTGCGGGCTCCCCGACTGAGTCGGCGATCGAGCCTGATGACGAAGATCACCAGCGCTGCGGTGGCGACGAACACCAGCAGCGGGAAGGCGGCCGCCAGCGCCTCCATCAGGCGCCGGCCATGGTGGCGCCGGTCCCCGCCCGATCGGCCGCTGCCTGCAGGGCACGAAGCGCGCTGATCATCCGGTCCCGATCCGCTGCGGTGGCCAGGCCGGGGGCGAATCGGGCCCTGGCGAAGAGGTCGCAGATCGGACCGAGCGGCTCGGCCAGCTCGGGCCGGAGCTTGGCCACCCGGTCGTGCCACTCGAACGGCGTCTCGTCGATCCGCCGGTTCGGCAGCCCGGCCAGCCCTCGCTCCGCTGCGTAGAACGCCAGCCGGATCGCCCGTGTCGGGTCGTCATCGGCGGCCAGGACCGCCAGGAAGCTCTCGAACTGCGCTTCGGGCACGCCGCGTGCGGCGAACCGGGAGTAGTCGAGCGCATCGGCTGGCTGGTTGCGGTACAGATAGACCGCTGTGGCGACGCTGAGCAGTGCCAGGACCACGATCGCGCCGAAGACCCAGGGCCACGGCAGGTCGCTGGTCTGGTCGAGGAGCTGCTCGATCGGCCCGCCGTCCTCGGCGATGTCGATCGGACCGACCGTGGTTCCGTCGGCCAGGGTCACCGAGCCATCCGGGTTCGGTGTGAGCTCGGTCTCCTGGCCGTCCGGCGAGACCTCGGTGGCGGTCATCCCGTCGTGTTCGCCGTCCGGTCGGAACTCGACCCTGCTGCCGTCGGGCCTGACCAGGTCGAATCCGTCGTCGGCGGGCACCAGGATCGTGTCGTCGGGACCCACCTCATCGAGCGGCACCAGTTCCAGGTTGCCGTCCTCGTCGATCCGGATCGCCCGCAGCTCGTCGCGATCGATCACGACGCCACCACCGTCCCCCGCTCGGCCAGCCACCAGGTCGCCGTCCTCGTTCAGCTCGATACGGACCGGTCCGGCCGCCGCGTCGATCACGATCGGTTCGGCGCCCTCCTCGACCGCCCCGCCCGATCCGAGCTCCCCGGCCGGCTGGATGACGATCTCTCCGGCGTCGTTCGTCGCCGGACGGGAATTCCCGTCGACGTCGATGTCGACCCCGTCGACACCGCTCTCGGTCGGGGTGAGCTGGATCCGGGAGCCGTCCGGGCGGGTGATGTCCACCCCGCCGTCCGGCCCCGGCCCGACCAGGAAGTCGTCCGACCGCAGCTCACGCCGGTCGACCGGTTGCAGCTCGCCGTCGTCGGTCACCCGGAGCCCGCTCAGCTCGCCGCCGGGATCCGGGGTGATGACGCGATCGGGGTCGATCGGGTCGGCCGCTTCTGCGGGGACGACCCGGACGGGGTTGCCGTCGTCGTCGAGCTCGATGACGATCTCGCCGTTCTCGTTGCGGATCGTGATCGGCTGGCGGCCCCGCCCGTCGCCGTCGCCGGATCGGCCGCCGGCCGGGTCGGACCGCTCGCCGTCGGACCGCTCGCCGTCCCCGGCCGTGTCCGAGGACCGGTCCGTTCCACCACTCCGGCCGGATCGGTCGCCATCGGCTCCGTCGCCCTGTTCGGCGGTCCGCTGCTCGAAGTCCTCTTTCGGCTCGGTCGACACCGCCATGCCGATCAGGGCCAGCACGACGACGAGCGCCGGGACGGCCAGCCAGCCAATCATCGGTCGTCCGTTCCTCACCGGCGTCTATCCCCAATCCCTTCTCGAGAAACCCGGTGGTGTCGCGGCGCCCGGGCCGTTGGATGCCACGCCCCAGTCTACTGGCGCAGCGCCGGTGGGCGGAGTCGCCGGGTCGGGCCGGGTGCTCGTGGCCCGGCGGCGGGCTGTCGGACCAGTGCTCGGATCAGTGCTCGGACCAGTGCTCGGGGTAGTGCTCGGGGTAGTTCTCGGGGTAGAGCGTGCCGCTGCCGTCGTCCTCGTCGAGCACGCCGAGCCCGTTCGCCTCGTGCACCGGCCCGTCCGGCTCGGTGACCGAGCCGACCGCGGCGGTCGACAGGTCGATCAGGATCTCGTAGAAGCGGGCCGGCTGCTCCAGGAAGTCGATCGTGCTCAGGGCCTGTTCCTGTCCTGCGGTCTCGATCCGGATCACGGCGTAGCCGAGCAGCTCACCTGCCACGGTGGTCTCGTAGTTGATGTCGGTGACCCGGGTCAGGGGCATCGTCGAGATCTTGGATCCCAGGAATCCGGAGGCCAGGAGGACCCGGCGGTTGGTGATGTAGAGCCGCACGTAGAACGCCCATATTCCGGCCTCGTAGATGAACCGACCGGCGGCGAGGAGGATGGCGAGGATGGCCATCCGGCTGGCTCCGAAGAACACGAAGCCGATCAGCAACGTGACAGCCAGGGCGTAGACGAAGGCCTGGCTCCAGTCGCTGCGGAAGATCTGGTAGATCACCATGAGCACGGCGGTGACGATGATGAACCCGCCGAGCCAGCCCGATCTGACCCCGCCGGCGAACATGGTGATGAAGGTCAGGACGGCCAGCGTCTCGAGGAATGGGCGGATGAGGATGGCCCAGTGTCGACGCTCGTTGTACTTGATGCTCTCGCCCTTTATGAGGACGTCCGAGGGCGTGAGGGGCTTGAAGAGCGACGAGGTCGACGGTGTGCCGGTCTGAGCCATGGTGGTCGGTGGTCGGTGGTCCCGGTTCGTGGCCGCTGCGAGGGCCTAATTGGAGTGGGTGTGGGTGGATCCGTCGTGGGTGTGGGTGAAGCTGTCGAGCTGTTCGAGGACCGTCGATGTCGGACCGGCGTTCGGTTCGAATGCGCCGTTCCGGGAGCCGTCGCTCGCCCCTTCGAACAGACCGGTCAGGAACTCGCCGACCGATCCCAGGAGTGTCACCGCGAAGTCTGCGAAGCCGCTCGCCGCATTGCTGGCCCCCGTCGGCTCGGTGAAGATGAGGAACAGAACGAACAGAAAGGCGAGGGGATAGACCCATTTTGGCATGGTTGCCTCCCGAGACACCCGAGCAGGGGGTCAGCAGTATGGTTCGACGGCTCCACCCGCACCGATATCCTAGTGCCAAGCGGCCATGATCGTCGAAAATGTCAAAAAGGGGGCCGGGACCGCCGGAATTCAGGGCGCTTCGTAGGCTGTCTCGATGACAGTTGTGAAGATCAATGCGCTCGAGATCCCGCCCCAGGCCGGCGACGAGATCGTGAAGCGGTTCACCGCCCGGCTCGACAGCCTGTCCGACGTGGCCGGGTTCGAGGGCTTCGAGCTGCTTCGGCCGACCGCCGAGACCGAGACCCGCTGGTTCGTCTACACCCGCTGGACCGACCAGGCCGCCTACGAGGCATGGCGGGACGGGGACGGTGCCCGCGCCAGTCACGCCGGGACCGACGCCGATGGCGCCGCGCCCGAGGAGGGGGGCCGGCCCCGGCCGCCGGTCAGCACCGGGGCGACCCTGTTGGAGTTCGAGGTGGAGGTGAGCGCCGGACCCAGCGGCGCCTGAGCGTCGCCCGGGATACTGCGTCGCCTGGGCGTCGCCCGGGACCCAGCGGCGCCTGGGCGTCGCCCGGGATACTGCGTCGCCTGGCTTGCCATCGCATGACGGGCGGACCCACACTGGCCACGACGACCGAGACCTTGGGGGACACGTGTGAGCACACGACCGGAGTTCGGGATCGCCCTGCGGCTGCTCTGGGGGGCCAAGGAAGAGGCGCGCAACGCCGAGGCCCTCGGCTTCGACTACCTCTCGACCGGCGAGCACATCATGTTCCACGGTCCGACCGCCAACAACATGGTCTCGCTGGCAGCGGCGGCCGGAGCGACCGACCGCATCAAGTTGCTCAGCGGCATCGTGCTCGTGCCGCTCTATCCGCCACCCCTCCTGGCCAAGCAGGTGGCGGTGCTCGACGTGGTGTCCGACGGCCGGTTCAGTCTCGGGGTCGGTGTCGGGGGCGAGTTCCCCAAGGAGTTCGCCGCCGTGAACGTGCCGGTGGAGGAGCGGGGGGCCCGCACGAACGAGGCGCTGGAGGTCATCGACAAGCTGCTGACCGAGACGGATGTGACCTTCGACGGTCGGTTCACCACGCTCGACGGTGTGACCATCGCCCCCCGGGGGGTGCAGCAGCCCCGGGTCCCGATCTGGGTCGCCGGCCGCAAGGATGTGGCGATGAGGCGGGCCGCCCGCTATGCGGAGGGGTGGATGCCCTACATGTACACGCCGGCGATGATGGCGGAGAGCATGGACAAGATCGCCAGCTTCACCGATCGGGCGGGCCGGCCCGAGGGTTCGGTCCAGGGTGGGCTGTACATCTTCACCTGCGTCCACGACGACCGCGACACCGCCCTCGAGCTGGCGAACGAGCAGCTGAGCAGGCAGTACAACCAGGACTTCTCCGAGCTGGTGGAGAAGTACACGATCGCCGGGTCGCCCGAGGACTGCGTGGCCCGGGTCCAGGAGTACGTCGACGCTGGCGCCACCACGATCATCTTCAGTCAGGGCTGCCCGCCCGACTACGTCGACGAGAACACCACCGCCATCGCCGAGGGCATCGTCGCGGCCTTCAACTGAGCTTCAACCGGCGGGGCGGTCCCCGCGGTGCAGCCAGGCCAGGAGGTCCGCCGGGGCCAGCTGCTCGGCCCGTTGCCGGTAGCGGGCCAGGTCGGTCTCGTCGAGGAGCTCCGCCGCCGCCCCCGACGTGCCGCGGCGGAAGAACTCGGCGGTGCTCTTCAGCACACCGCCGGTGTCGGGGGCCAGGAGCTGGCTCCGCTCCCTCATCGCCCCGAACCGGGCGGACTCGCTCAATCGGGCGATTGCCGCCGCGTCGATGTCCTCGCCGAGCGTCCGGGCCAGGCGTGTCATCTCGGCCGGCAGGTCTCGGAGCAGGTCGTCGAAGTGGACCAGCACCACGTTGTCGGCCGCTCGCCTGGCCCAGGCGTCGGACAGGTGCCACAGCACACCGGGCAACGAGTCGAGCCGGTCGGCGGGGCGGCCCGACCAGTCGATCCAGTCCCGCAGCCACTGGCGGGCGTCCCCGGCGGCCGTCGAGGGTGCCGGTGGCGGAGCGGTCGCGCCCGGCTGTCGGCCACCGGTCAGCTCGGCGACGCGGGCCCGGTCGAGATTCGCTCGCTGGTGATGGAGCGAGACCGCGGCGTCGAGCGGGTGGCGGGCCACCACGATGTAAGTGACCCGCTCGTCGAGGGGGAGCCCGTCGAGCGGAGTATGGGTCTTCACGAACCGACGGTGGCGCTGGGCCCTCAGCGCAGCGAGGACCTCGTCGAGCGGGGCGCCGAGCCAGTCGAGCCACGGTGACAGCTCGCTCAGCGGCCGGGGCAGCGCCGAGGTCCGCAACACCAGCAGGGCGCAGATCATCTGCATCCAGGTGGTGCCGCTCTTCGATCTGGTGCTGATCACGATGTCGCCCGGCCGGTGCTCGAACGCCAGCCAGCGGGCGCTGTCCTCATCGGGGGAGCGATAGCGGATCGGCTCGGTGCTCATCGGGTGGCCGGCGTCAGAGCCCGTACCGGGCGGGCCCGGTCCGGATCCACTCCCCGATCTGCTCGCCGATCATGATCGAGGTCAGGTTGGTGTTGGCCCTCGGCACGGTGGGCATGATCGAGGCGTCGGCCACCACCAGGTTGTCGACGGCATGGCAGCGGCCGTACTGGTCGACGACGGTGGTCGGGTCGTCGGCCGGACCCATCCTGGCGGTGCCGACGGGGTGGTACCCGGAGGTGGCGGCCCGGCGGGCCAGGGTGGTGAGCTGGTCGGTCGAGCACCGGTTGGGATCGGGGTACACGATCTCGTCGACCAGGTCGGCCAGCGGGTCGGTGCGGGCCAGGGCCAGTGCATCCTCCAGGGCCGCCACGTTGCGGGCCAGATCCCGCTCGTCGACGCCGAACCCCGACTCGACGATCGGCGCGGCGCGAGGGTCGGCCGAGCGCTGCCGGACCCGACCGCGACCCTCCACCCACTCGAGGCTCGCCGCCAGCCCGAATGCCGCCGGTCCCGCCCGTCGGGGGACCCGGGTGATCAGCTCGATGTTGACGTCGAGCGGCGCGTCGCTGCCCTCGGTGGTGTAGCGGGTGATGGTCTGGACCAGGGGGAGCTCCTCCCCGCACAGCTCCGGAGCCCGGCTGGTCATGGCCACGAGCAGGGCAGGGTGGTCCGACAGGTTGGCCCCGACGGCAGCGACGTCGGCCACGACGTCGATCCCCAGGTCCGCCAGCTCGGCCCGGGGTCCGATCCCCGAGCGGATCAGGACGCCGGGGGTCTGCACGGCCCCGGCGGCGACGACCACCAACCGGGCGTCGATCGTCTGCCGCCGACCATCCGGCCCCTCGACCTCGACGCCGGTGGCCCTGCCCCCCTCGACGAGCACCCGGACGGCCAGCGTTTCGGCCTGGATCGTCAGGTTGTCCCGCAACCGGGCGGGGGCCAGGTAGCCGACGGCGGTGGAGATCCTGACCCGGCCGAGCTTGTTCATCGCCATCACGCCGACGCCGTGGGCCGCCGGGTCGTTCACGTCGGCGCAGGGCGGGTGGCCGAGCGCCAGGGCCGCCTCGATGAAGGCGGCCTGGGTCGGCACCAGCTCGTCCGGCTGCCACCGGCGGATGGTGATCGGACCGGCGTCCCCGTGGTGGGGGAGCGCGCCGAAGTCCAGGTCCCGCTCCAGCCGGCAGAACGCCGGCAGGACCTGCTCCCAGGACCAGCGGTCGTTGCCGAGCTCGGCCCAGCCGTCGTAGTCGGCGGGGATGCCCCGCAGCGCGATCGTGGTGTTGACGGCGCTCGACCCACCGGTCACCCGACCCCGGGGAAAGGCCACCGGACGCCCGTCCGGCACCGGCTCGTACTCGAACCCCCAGTCGTGGTCGACCAGCGAGTTCCGGTGACCGTCGATCAGGTCCTCCGGCACCGACGACGCCGTCTCGTAGTCCGGCCCGGCCTCCACCAGCAGCACGTCGAGATGGGGGTTCTCGCTGGCCCGTGCCGCCACGACGGCTCCGGCCGCCCCACCACCGATGACGACGACGTCTGTCGGCTGGTCTCTCCGGGGGTCACTCGACACGGCCTCAACCATCACCCCGGTCGCGCCCCGGTGTCAACGCCCGGGGGCGACCCCGATGACCTGATGGCTGCACCGGCTGGCCCGTCACTATGCTCCGGAGGTGGTCGCAGATCTCGCCGTCCGGAACGTGAAGATCCTCGACGGCACCGGCGGTCCGCAACGGGACGGCGACGTGGCCGTCGAAGGCGATCGCATCGTGGCCGTCGGCGAGCTCGGCACCGCCGTCGTCGGTCCGTCCACCGAGACGATCGACGGCAACGGGTCGTGCCTGAGCCCCGGCTTCGTCGACGTGCACACCCACGACGACGGGGCGCTGCTCCGCCACCCCGACATGGCGTTCAAGCTGGCCCAGGGCTGCACCAGCGTGGTCATCGGCAACTGTGGGTTCAGTGCCGCCCCGGCCCGGCCCGGTGAAGCGGACCCGAGCGGGCTGATCGGGGTCCGACCGACCTGGTCCGACCTGGCCGGGTTCGCCGAGGCGGTGGCCGACGCCCGGCCGGCGGTCAACGCGGTGGCCCTGATCGGCCACAACAGCATCCGCCGTCTCGTCATGGGCGACGAGCGCCGCGAGCCCACGGGGCCGGAGCTGGCCGAGATGGCCGGGCACGTGGCCCTGGCCATGGACCAGGGGGCGTGCGGGCTCTCGACCGGCCTCATCTACGAGCCCGGTCGCTACAGCGCCACCGACGAGGTCATCGCCCTGGCCAGGGAGTCCTCGGCTGGCGGCGGGATCTACGCCAGCCACATCCGCAACGAGGCCGATCGGTTGCTCGACGCCATCGACGAGGCGATCACGATCGGTCGGGAGGCCGACTTGGCGGTGCAGATCTCCCACCACAAGGCGGCGGGACGACGCAACTGGGGCAAGGTCGCGGAGTCACTGGCCAGGATCGACGAAGCCAACGCCGCCGGTGCCGACATCACCCTCGACGTCTACCCCTACACGGCCGGCAGCGGACCGATGGCCCAGTACTTCGATGTCGATCGGATCGACCCGGAGCTGGCGGCGGTGATCCGGTTCGCCAGCTGCCCGGCGTTCCGGCACTACGAGGGTCGGATGGCGGTCGACGTCGCAGCCGAGCAGGGGGTGTCGGCGGTCGACGTGATCCGGCAGGTCCTAACGGCCCCCGAGGGCGACCGGACCATCTGCATCCAGTTCATCATCGACGAGGCCGACATCGAGACCAACCTCCAGCACCCGCTGATGATGATCGGCTCCGACGGCGTGGTCGACCTCCGGGGGCAGCCCCATCCCCGGCTGTTCGGCACCTTCCCCCGGATCCTGGCCCACTACGTCCGGGATCGAGGGATCCTCACCCTGGAGGAGGCCGTGCACCGCATGACCGACCTGTCGTGCCGGCGGTTCGGTCTGGTCGACAGGGGGGTGGTCAGGGAGGGGGCGCTCGCCGATCTCGTGCTGTTCGACCCGGACCGCGTGACCGACACCGCCACCTACGACGACCCGAAGCAGGAGCCGGTCGGCATCGACGCGGTGGTCGTCAACGGTCGGATCGCCTATCGCTCGGGCGTCCACACGGGCGTCGGGGCCGGCAGGATGCTGCACCACGGTCGGTCGTCGTCATGACAGGCGTCGGAGAGGGCAGCTGATGTTCGACGGCCAGTGGCGGGATTCGGTGGAGCAGGTGGTCGATCCGCTCGGCGATCGACTCCACCGGGCCGGGCTGTCGGCCAACGTTCTGACCGTGACCGGGGTGTTGGCGGCGACCGTGTCGGCGGTGCTGGTGGGGTCGGGCCGGCTGCTGGCCGGTTTCGTGATGCTGCTCATCGCAGCCGTGCCCGATCTGCTCGACGGTCCCGTCGCCAAGGCCGCCGGTCCGACGTCGATCCGGGGGGCGTTCTTCGATTCCACCGCCGATCGGGTGACCGACTCGATCCTGGTGGGGGGTGTGGTGTGGTACTTCATAGCTGACGATCGTGGGCTGCTGGCCATGCTGCCCGTGGCCATCATGGCGCTGTCGTGGCTGATCTCCTATCAGCGGGCCAAGGCCGAGTCGCTCGGTCTCGACGCGAAGGGCGGGATCATGGAGCGTGCCGAGCGCATCATCGCCCTGGCGGTCGGGCTGGCCATTCCGGCTCTGCTGGTCCCCATCCTCTGGCTGATGCTGGTGCTCACCTCGATGACGGCGATCCAGCGCTTTGTGAAGATCTGGCGTCAGGCGACGTCGATGCTCTAGGGGCCTCGAGGACGGGAAGGGTGATCCGGCGGGAGATGTACCGGCGCCTGGCCCGCTCGAGCGCCAACCCGGAGACGGCAACCGCCGCGCCCGAGAGGACGTCGAACGTCCAGTGGTTGGCGGTGGCGACCACGGCGAACGCCATGGCCACGGGCATGACAACGCCGGCGACCCTGGCCAGGCGGTTCCTCCCGACCTTCCGCCACGACAGGCCGACGAGGAGGTTCCACCCGAAGTGGAGGCTCGGCACGGCTGCGTACTTGTTGACCAGCGCGGGCGGTTGCAGCACCCGGTAGGAGATCGAGCGCTCGCTGACCGTGTCGACGTACTCGGAGCCGAAGAGGCGGGGTGGGGTGACGGCGAACGTGGCGAAGATCACCAGCCCGATGGCGCCGGATATGAACATGGCGTTCCGCAGCTCGAAATAGGCCCTGCGATGGCGGGTCGCCAGCCAGACGAGCGTGCCCGCCACGACGGGCCAGTGACCCCAGATGTAGATCCAGTTGGCCAGGTTGACCAGGGCTTCGTTGCCCTTGAGCCACTCCTGGAGGGTGAGCTCGAAGTCCAGACCGAAGAGTCGCTCGAACTTCAGCACGTACTCGGCCTGCTCGTTGGCCTGCTCGACCTCACCCTCGGTCAGGCCCCGGACGCCGAAGTAGGCCAGCGCGGCGAGCCCGACCAATGCGAACTGTCGCATCGTGAAGAAGACCTTCGAGCTCATACTCTCAGGTTTACCGTGTCAAACCGCCGACATCCAGGGGGCGTTTGGCACACCCCGGCCCCAGGTGCTCTAGCGGACCCGTACCCGCCCGGGAGCGCGCTGCCGGGTGTCGGCGAAGACGACCGCAGTGCCGGAGCGGGCCATCAGGGCCCGGAACCAGAGGAACGCGACACCGAACGTCACGGCCGTGGTGACCGGGCCGAGGAACGATTTCACCACCACGAACGTGGACGGGGAGTGGCTGAGCAGCAACCACAGGGTGATACCGAAGTTGACGGCGCTGGTGAACCCCCACCACAGCGTGACGTAGCTGAAGAACCGCCGGAGGGTGGGATGGGAGCGGGTTTCGTCGTCGACGGGGCAGACGTCGGTGATCAACCGCTCGGCCAGCGGTCGGCCGATCGCCACCGATCCGACGAGCGTGGCCCCCACGAGCGCCGTGGCCAGGGTGGGCTGGAGGAAGTAGACCAACAGGCTGCCGGTGATCAGGGCAGCGGCAGTTCTGGCCACGAGGCCGAGCGTGGTCAGGATCAGCAGCCCGGAGGCCTGCTGCTTTCTTGCGAGGCGGCGGGTCAGCGCCCCGACCGACCAGACGAGAGCGCCGAGGAGCGCAGCCACCGTCCCGACCAGCTGGAGCAGGCCGACGAACAGCACGACCGGGATGACCTTGCCCTCGACGACGGTGGGGGCGGCGTGCCGCACCGTTGAGCGCCAGCAGGGTATGACGAGCGTGGATGGGGCGTGCATGTGTTTCAGTGGACCACCAAACAGCTCGAACGGACCGGCGGGGCGTGTGACGCAGGGCAAAGCATAGACGGAAGGCCGGCGGTTGCCTCAATCGGGCCGGGGCCAATCCAGGTCGAGATCGTCGACGATGAGTGCCGTGACCCCCGCAGCGGCCAGCGCCCGGCCACGCTCCGGGGTCTCGACGGCCCAGGTGAAGAGCCAGGGCGTCTTGGCGGTGACCGACCGGACCACGCCCTCGTCGAGCAGTCGCTGATGGACCACCAGCCCGAGCTGGTCGCCGAGCCCGGGGACGAGCTGGGCCAGCCGGAGCTGGAGCCGGGTCTTGCAGCTGCGGAGCCGGGGGGTGCCCGGACGATCCCGGAAGGCCCGGAGCACCCACCAGCTGCGGGCTGAGACGGTCACCGGCTGCGAGTCGGGCAGTGAGGCCCTGATCCTGCGAGCCGCCCAGGGCGTGTAGCACTTCAGATCGACCTGGAGGTGGGTGTCGGGCTCGATGACGGCCAGGACGTCCTGGATCGTGAACGGCGAGGTGCCCCTCGGCAGCAGGTACCACTTCTCCCACAGCCGGGCGGTGGGTCGCAGGACCTTCTCGTGGCGGACCTCGACTCGACCCCGGAACACGTGGACGTCGACCTCGACGAGGTCGGCCCGGTGTTGGGCGGCGCGTGCGGTGTCGGGCCGGTTCCCCGCCCGGTGGGCCACCAGCAGGGGGTGTGCGCTCAACGGCCGCCTGCCGTTCCACGCTGTTCGGCGGAGCGGTCGCCTGCCGTTGTCATCTCGGTGCGTGCCACCAATCCGGGACGAAGGTCCGTCGCCGGACCCCGTTCCGCTGTCGTAGGTTGATATGCGGGTCCCATCGTAGGCCGGGCCGTCGACCATGTTCCTCGTTCACGAATCAGCACAGAGCGGCTCGACCCCGAGTCTGCCGTCGATCCTGTTCCGGCTGTTCCTGGTTCTGGCGTTCGTGGCCTACGTTGCGGTGCTGCTCGTCGTGGCCCACCGCTGGGATCTGCCGGCCGTCGGGCTCCAGGCCGGCCTGCTGCTGCTGGCCGCCTTCGTGATCGAGATGGTGTCGAAGGCCCTGTTCGGCGTGCTGTTCCGCGACACCCTGTTACGGCAGGGTCGTCGGATCACCATTCGGCGATCGGTGCAAGCGGCGTTCATCGGCACGGCGGTGGCTCGGCTCATCCCGGCCGGAGGAACGCTCAGTCCCGGTGCGATGGCCTGGGCGGTCCGCAGCGAGGACGATCGAGCGGCGGGCGCCGCCCTCCGGGCGACCGCCACCAGCTACGGCGGGCTGCTCCTGACCACCGGGCTCGTCGTCGGCTGGCGCTGGCCGCTCGGTGACCGGAGCCTGTCGTCGACCGGGGCGACGACGGTGGCGGGGGTGCTGATCGTCATCGGCACGCTCATGCTGGTCGGGGGCCGGTGGCTCGGCCCCATCGTTGCCGTGTTGCCGAGGCGGCTGCGAGCCTACCTCGGCCCGACGGCCGATGCCGGACCGGTCACGCTGCTCGAAGCGGGTTTGATCGCGCTCCGCATCGTGCTCGAGGCGACCGTGCTGTGGATCGTGCTCCGGGCGTTCGACGTCGACCTCGGCGCGCTCCAGACGATGTTGACCTTCGGCGTCGCCAAGATCATCGCCGGGCTCCCGGTGACCCCCGGGGGGCTGGGCTTGACCGAGGGGGGCATGATCGGGGTGCTCGGGGCGATCGGGATCTCGTCCCAGCTCGCGGTGGCGCCGATCCTCGTCTACCAGATCATCGACTACTGGATGACGACCGGGATCGGCCTCGTCGCCGCGACCCGCTCCCCCCGACCCGGGGTGGGGTCGACGGACGCACGACCATGGCGACGGGAACTACAGTGATCCGGCCATGTCGAAGCAGGCTGCCAGGAGCTCGAGCCGATGACCGCTGTGCTGTTGTTCCATCACGCGCTGGGCCTGACCGCAGGAGTGCAGGCGTTCGCTGACGAGCTGCGGGCGGCCGGCCACGAGGTCGTGACGCCGGACCTGTACGACGGCGCGGTGTACGCGTCGCTCGACGACGGGGTGGCCCATGCAGAGCAGGTCGGGATGGACGCCATCATCGAACGCGGTGTGCCGTTCGCCGACGGGCTCGGCGACCGGCTGGTGGTGGCGGGGTTCTCGCTCGGCACGCTGCCCGCCCAGAAGCTCGCCCAGACCCGGCCCGGTGTCGTCGGCGCGATCCTGTTCGCCGGCGGGGTCCCGGTTTCGGTGTTCGGCGATGGCTGGCCGGCCGGCGTCGGGCTCCACGTCCACGTGAACGAGGACGACGAGTGGGCCGAGCTCGACGTGGCCGAGGAACTGGTGGCGGCCGCGGGCGGCGAGCTCTTCGTCTACCCGGGAGGGGGGCACCTGGTGGCCGACTCGAGCTGGAGCGACCACGACCCGTACCAGGCCGCCCAGATGATGGAGCGGGCGCTCGCCTTCCTCGACGAGCGCCGGGGCGACGGGCCATGACCGGCGGCTTCTTCGACGAGCGGGTGGCGGCCGGCTACGACGATGCGTGCGGGGACATGAACGATCCTGCCGTGCTGGGGCCGACGATCGACTTCCTGGCCGACCTGGCTGGCGATGGCCGGGCCCTGGAATTCGCCGTTGGGACGGGCCGGGTCGCGCTGCCCCTGTCCGAGCGGGGGGTCGAGGTCTGCGGGATCGAGCTCTCACCGGCGATGGCCGCCCAGCTGGCGTCCAAGCCGGGCGCCGAGCGGGTTCCGGTGACGATCGGCGACATGACCACCACCAGGGTCGACGGCGACTTCCGACTCGTCTACCTCGTCTACAACACGATCACGAACCTCCTGACCCAGGACGAGCAGGTGGCCTGCTTCCGCAACGCCGCCGCCCACCTCGACCGCGGCGGCCGCTTCGTGATCGAGGTGATGGTCCCGGCGCTGCGGAAGCTGCTCCCGGGGGAGACGAGCGTCGTGTTCGACCTGTCACCCGGCCACGTCGGGATCGACGAGTACGACGTCGCCAACCAGCGGTTGGTCTCCCACCACTACTGGATCACCGACGGTCGGGCGTCGACCTTCGACTCGCCCCATCGCTATGCGTGGCCCGCCGAGTACGACCTCATGGCCCGGCTGGCCGGGTTGTCGCTCAGCGAGCGCTGGAGCAACTGGCAGCGCGATCCGTTCACGAGCGACAGCACCTCGCACGTCTCCGTCTGGCGGAAGTCGGCCTAGTCCAAAGGGGCTCGTTTGCGGGAGCGCCTCGTGCCCGTCCACTACACTGGACCCGGTCGAAGGAGGGGGAGCGATGGACCGTCCAGAGGGAGTGGTCGACTTCACGCCCGATCCGGGCCTGTTCCCGTTCGAGTCGCGCTGGTTCACCAGCTCGGTCGGGCCGGTGCACTACATCGACGAGGGGAGCGGTCGTCCGCTGTTGCTGTTGCACGGCAACCCGGACTGGGGCTTCCTGTACCGCAAGATCGTGAGCGAGCTACGAGGCGACTTCCGCTGCGTCGTGCCCGACTACCCCGGGTTCGGGCTGTCGGTCCACCCCGAGGGCTACGGCTACACGACGGCCGAGCACGCCACGGTGATCGGCGAGCTGGTCGACCATCTCGATCTGGGTGACATGGTGGTCATGGGTCAGGACTGGGGCGGTCCGATCGGCATGGACATCGCCTCCCGCAACCCGGACCGGGTCCACGGCCTCGTGATGGGCAACACGTGGTTCTGGCCCAGCGACGGTCGCATGATGACGCTGTTCAGCAAGGTGATGGGCTCTCGCCCGATGCAGCGGCTGATCAAGAACCGCAACATATTCGTGACCAGGGTGATGAAGCAGACGCTTCAAGTGAAGCTCACCGACAAGGAGTTCGCCCACTACACCGATGTCGTGCCGACGCCGGCCTCGCGGGAGGGCATCGCCGTGTTCCCCCGGCAGATCCTCGACGCCGAGCCCTGGCTGGCCGAGCTGGAGCAGCGGGTGGCCGACACCCTCGGCGACAAGACGGTCGTCTTGATCTTCGGCCGCAAGGATCCGGCGCTGGCCAGCGAGTCCATCATCGCTCGCTGGCAATCGGCGTTCCCGGCCGCCACCCTGATCGAGCTGCCCGATGCAGGCCACTACATCCAGGAGGACGCGCCGGACGAGATCGTGCAGGCGATCCGGACCGCGTTCGCCTGACCCGAGGGACGGTCAGCCTGGGCTAGTTCTCCTCCCACCGCGGCGGTGACGTGCCGAGCGGGCGGGGTGGGGACGTCCACCGGCCGCCGATCGGCCTGGCGGCGGTGACCGCCCCCCAGGCGGTGGCGACGGTCTGCAGCGCGGCCGGATCGGGCCGGACCGTCGACGGCTCGAAGCTGACGGGCGGGGCCAGATCCACCAGCCAGTTGCGGGTCCGCAGCAGCGAGAGCCGAGCCAGCCACGTGCCCCCGACCTCGGCCTGATGACGGGTCAGCTGCTGGGCCGCGAACCCCGCCAGCAGCCCGGTGCAGTAGTCGAGCGCCTGCACGGGCAGGGGCGTCGGTCGGTCCCGGCCCGCCCGCACCATGCCTTCGGCCGCGACACCCGAGGTGGTCTGGACGATCGAGTCGAAGCCCCGGCGGCCGGCCCAGGGACCCACCCAGTCGAAGGCGCAGAGCTGGATCACCACCGACCCGGGCGCCACCCGCTCGACGGGGAATCCCAGCCCGGCCAGCGCCCCCGGCCGGTAGGCGTCGATCCAGACGTCTGCCGCTTCGAGCAGCTCGGCGAAGGTCCCCCGACCGGGGCCGGTGGCGAGGTCGACGTGGGCGTTGCGCTTCCCGAACCCGGTGGCGATCACCCCGACCTCCACACTCGGCAGGCGGGCCGCGCCGATCCGGAGCACATCGGCGCCGTGGGCCGCCATCGTCATGCCGGCCACCGGACCGGCGAGCACTCGCGAGCAGTCGAGCACCCGGAGTCGGCGGGCCGGGTTGCGGGGGGCACCGTCGGCGATTCGGTCGACGGTGATGAGGGGCAGTTCCTCGGTGGCGGCGGCGTGGGGATGGGCCGACCAGTCGTGGAGTGAGCGCATCCTCGCCGCGACCATGCCGTCGGCGATCAGGTCCGCTTCCAGCTGGCGGGGGTCGCAACCGAGCACGGCCTCCTGGACCGCCTCACGGGTCGGCTCACACCCCAGCCTCCTGAGCACACCGTCGGCATGGTGGGGGAAGTTGCAGTGGAACTGGATGAAGCCGCCGTCGCCCGTCTCGTAGTAGCCGGAGAGGTCACCCCATTTCGGCACCGGCGCTCCGTCGATCTCGACGTGGGTCGAGAAGAGGGCGGCAACGCGGTTGCCGTCGATCGTGGTGCAGCCGGCTGCCAGATTGGTCAACGCAGCGGCCGCCACCGCCGCCGTGTCGACATCGAAGCACGAGGCGAGCGACGGGTTACCGATCACCTCGAGCTCGGGGGTGGGCAGCGCCGGCCCGGGAATCGAACCGGCGACCTGCTCGACGACGTCCCGGACGCGGTCCTCATGGCTCATCACCCCATGGTGCCCGAAGCCGTGGGTATCCCGACCCATCGCTGGACAGGCGTTCTCGCCGTACGTGGGCCGCGCTCGCCGGTACCCTTTCACGGGGATGAGGACAGCGGAGCCCGGGCGAACGTTGGAGACGGTCAGGAGCGCTCCGTTGCGGCCGGCCATCATCGCCCCGACGCTGACGCTGATCGTGCTCATGCTGGTGACATGGCCGAGATTCGCCAATCCCGATGACGTCTTCTTCCATCTGAGCCTCGACGGCACGTACTGGGGCGAGCCCACCGGTGACCTCGTCGTCATCCGGCCGATCCTCACGGACGGCCTCGAGTGGCTCTACCGCTTGGCCGCAGGCGTGCCCTGGTACACCGGCCTGCACCTCGCCGCCCAGCTCGGCGCATGGATCGTGCTCGTCTACACCTTCCTCGTCCATCGTGCCTCGGCGACCTGGTTCGGGTGGGTGGCGGCGGCGGCGGTCGCGGCCGGCATCGGCCTCCGGCTCTGGATGACGATGCAGTACACGTCGACGGCCGCTCTGCTGATCACGGCCGGCATCGCGTTGCACGCCAGCTCGGATCGGCCGGACGGGTGGACCGCTCGGGCCGCCGTCGCCGGCCTTGCCGCTGGCATGGGGGGCCTGCTCAGGTGGGAGATGCTACCCGTGCTCCTCCTGGTGGCGGGACCCTGGCTGATCCTGGCCAGACCGCCGCTCGAGAGACGCAAGGCCCACGTCCTGTTCCTCGGGGTCATGGTCGCCGTCACCGCGCTCGGCTTCCTGCATCAGGAGGCCAAGTACCGGGGTGACGACACCTGGTCGCAGTACCGCTCGTACAACGCCACCCGAGGGGCCCTGAACGACGGCCCCGGGCTGGACGAGTTCGACGGGATCTCGCCGGCGATGGCCGCTCGGGGCTGGAGCGACAACGACGTCGAGCTGCTGTCCCAGTTCGCGATGGTGGACCCCGTCGTGTTCTCCGCCGAGAACCTGGACGCCCTCAGCGACGAGATCGGCGGCTCCCCCCGGTCCATCGGCGTCGCCATCCAGCAGGTCGAGGTCGGCCAGCCGCTGCTGTTCGTCGTTGCCGCCGTCGTCGGCTGGAGCGCCATCGCGCTGACCGACCGACGGGGCCGATCGATCCTGCTCGCCTCCGGGGTGACAGCGGTGGTGCTGTTGACGTACGCCGCGTTCTACCTCCACCTGCCGTTCTACGTGTCCGCCTCGATGGCCTTCCTGCTGGCGACGATGAGCGTGCTGCAGCCACCATCCGGCCTTCATCGCGGGGCGGTCGCCGCCGCCGGTCTCCTGGCGATCGTGACCACGGCGAGCGCTGTCCAGACCGCGATCGTCAACGACGAGAATCGGGAGCTGCACGATGGAGCGGTCGCCTTCCTCACAGAGCTCGGTGAGCTCGATCCGGATGGCACGTTCTTCATGCAGTGGCCGGATCCGACACGACACATCGGGCCGCTCGGGACCGGCCACGTCCCCGACGTCGATCTCGTCATCGGATCGTGGTTCGTCGGCTCACCGCAGTACGAGGAGCGCGTGAGCTCGATCGGCCAGGGCTCCGTGATGGACATCGTCCTGGCGGACCCGGACGTCTACCTCGTCACGGACTCGACCCGGATAGCGCAGTACCAGACCTTCGTCGACCAGCACACGTTCGGCGGGGGCACGCTCGTCCCCGTCCTCCGATACCAGTTCGACGAATCGACCGAGCTCGTGGCGCTGACGGGAGTCGCCGGGTGAGGTCGCTGATCCGCATGGCAACGTTGGAAGGACGGGACCCGATGGGGTACGTATTCATCGCCGGCACGATTCTCTTCACGGTGTACGGGCAGCTGATCCTGCGCCAACAGATCGGCGAGCTCAGCGACGTTCCCGACGGCGTCGGGCTGGTCCGGTTCCTGTTGACGTTCACCTTCAGCCGGCCCCTGGTCCTCTCCGGTCTGGCCGCCGCGTTCGTCGCCTCGCTGTGCTGGATGGCAACCCTCACCCGGTTCGAGCTGAGCTTCGCCTACCCGTTCATGGCCCTGAACTTCGTGATCGTGGTCGTGGTGGCCATCGCCGCGTTCGACGAGGTGCTCAACGCCAACAAGATCGTCGGCCTCCTGATCGTGTGTGGCGGTCTCGTGGTGATTGCCCAGGGCACCTGAACGATGGTCGGCCCTAGATTGGACACGTGTCGACAGACAGTGTTGTGCCGTTGGTCTCGGTTGTGAGCCCGGTGTATCTGGCGGAGGATCTGGTCGATGAGCTGACCGAGCAGATCAAGGCCTCGGTGTCGACGA
>JAHELU010000227.1 GCA_024644005.1 Acidimicrobiales bacterium
TGCGGATGATCGACGTCCATCCCAAGGACGCAGGAGGCAGCCTCACTCGTGAGTGTGAGGCAACGACGAGGACGCCGCGAGGGGCGTCGAGGGCCGCAGAATCCGCGACATGACTAGCCTGACAGGACACTAGTGCCGAGGACCACGAACGATGATGACCAGCCAGTCGCCCAACTCGATCGATCGCCCCAAGATCCTGCTCACCAATGACGACGGGATCGAGTCGGTCGGTCTCCACGTCCTGGCCAGGGCCATGAGCCGGCTGGGCGACGTTGCGATCGTCGCTCCCGACAGCGAGTACTCCGGCGCCGGGGCGGCCATCGGGGCGCTGCACATCGCCGAGACCATCATCAAGCGGCACCCGATCGAGGGGATCGACACCTCATGGACGGTGAGCGGACCGCCCGGGCTGTGCGTCTTCTACGCCAGGATGGGAGCCTTCGGCTTCCACCCCGACATCGTCGTCTCCGGGATCAACCCGGGGGCCAACCTCGGTCGCTCGGTCTACCACTCCGGGACGATCGGCGCCGTGCTGACGGGACGGAACGGGAACATCCCGGGGGTGGCGGTGAGCCAAGCATTCGCCGAGCCGGCGGACGACAGCGACGAGGCCCGCTACGCCTACGAGGAACGGGTCAGCCGCCAGCTGTGGGACTCAGCAGCCGAGGTGGCGATCGAAGTGGTGGCCGGCCTGCTCGACAGCCACCTCGACGACGTCGGCGTGATCAACCTCAACGTGCCCAACCGCCCGATCGACGAGATCAAGGGTTGGCGCTGGACCGATGTCGGGACCAGCCCGCCATGGGCGATGACCGAGGCGAAGCTGGTCGTCCACGACGACGAAGCCGGGCACTACAAGATCGAGACGAGCTGGGGCGAGCAGCTGGAGCAACCCCCGAACAGCGACGCCGCCGCCATCCTCGACGACCACATCTCGGTCACCATGCTGAGCCGCATCACCGCCCTTCCGGTCGACGCCCCGGCCATCGACGAGCGGCTCGACACCCTGCTCGGCCGCTGAGTCCGCGTCACGGGGCATCGGCCGGTCGCTCGACGAACAGCAGGCTGCCACCGCCGGACTGGTCGAAGCCGTCGAAGACCAGCACCCGCCGATCGCTCGACAGGTCGGTCACGGTGACCGAGCCGTCCGAGAGCAGCGCCAGCCACCGACCGTCGGGGGAGATGGCGGGCTGGCTGACCCAGTCGCCGACGATCCGCCGACCGGTCGATCGCTGCAACAGCTCCGAGGACAGCTCGTCGTCGATCGTGTGCAACCAGTCGCCACCGGCCAGGACCCTGGCATAGCGGATCCGGCCGGTCGGTAGCGGCTGCTCGACCGGCTCCCCGGACGCCCGGTCGATCCAGCGCAGGTCGCAGTCACCCGCCGCCCCGACCGGCGGACACGTACCGACCAGGGCAGCCCGGTCGTCGTAGGCGTAGACCCGGCCCGGGCCGAGCCGGCGGTAACCCGACTCGTCGTAGGCGTAGACGCCATCGGTCCGGCTCGACAGGGCGGGCCCGGGCCGGATCATCTCGGCCCCGCCTCCCACCTGCTGCCGGGGAGCCAGCTCGGCTTCGACCGCCGGATCGAGATCCCCCGGCCGGCGCTCGAGCACCCGGTTGGCGTCGGTGTCGAACAGCTCCCACCGCCCGGGGCCGACCGGCTCACCCGACGGGTGCTCCATGTCTGTCTCCCGGTCGAGGATCCACAGGTGGCTCGGCTCGTCACCGACGGCCACCGGTCCACGCTTCCACGTCAGCGCCTGCTCCCCCGGGTCCGTGGCGAGGACCCAGCCGACGATGCCGACCTCCCGCTGATACAGCACGAGATCAGGACCGGTGGCCAGGACCGGATCGGCCTGCAGCCCGTAGCGGGTGACCTCGCCGGTGTCGAGGTCGAGCCGTTGCAGCGGATCGACCCCGCCGAAGAAGAGCCACAACCCGGTCGGCTCGCCGACGAGGAACCGGCCGGGGACCATGGTCGTCGGCACGACCGTCGTCTCGGGCGCCGCGTTCGGGCTGATCGTGGTCGCGGTGGTGGCAGCACCCGTCTCGGGGGCACCGGTGGTACCGACGAGCCCGGCCGGCCCGGTGCCCGAGGATGCCTCGTCCTGCCCGGCGGTGTCGGAGGGATCGGACGAGCCGCCGATGACCGCCAGCAGGGCGATGACGACCGACAGGACCGCCACCAAGACGATGAGCGCACGGTAGTTGCCGCCGCTGGTGGCCCGACCGTGGACCGTCGACGAGGAGCCGACCTCACCAGGCCGATCGACGGCGACGCCGGCCGGGTCCGATCGTCGCTGGTGACCCATGACAACAGAACGTAGCCACCAGGCCGACGATTCCCGAAGTCACGAACCCCTGTGCCGGCATGCAGAACCGGTCCGGATCGCGGGCCGTGACTTCGTGCATCGGGCTGCTATGGTCGATCGCAGTCAACACTGCTGCGGGAGAGCGGTCGAGCGATCGGCCCACCGAAGGAGCAACCGCCCCGGAAACTCTCAGGTACCAGGTACCGCAGCGGGAACGACGACTCTGGAGAGCGTTCGGGTCCTCCCCACATAGGAGACGCCCGGCCACCGAAGGGGAAAGGGTCGCCTGTCGGCCCGAAATCTCTCAGGTACCCGTGACAGAGGGGGCAACGGTGCGGTTCACCCTTGCCCGAAGGCCCGATCGCGATCGAGGTGCCTCCATGTCACGACAAGCCGAGTCCCGACAAGCCGCTACGGACGAGACGATGTTGGCGAAGACGCCGCTCAACGGCCTCCACCGCGAGCTGGGAGCCAAGATGGCGCCCTTCGCCGGCTGGGACATGCCGACCCAGTTCGACGGGGTCATCGCCGAGCACACCTGGTGCCGGACCAGCGCCGGGCTGTTCGACGTCTCCCACATGGCTGTCATCGAGATCTGGGGCGACGACCCGGCCCGGTCCTTCGAGCGGGTCACACCAGCAGGGATCACCACGCTGGCCGAGGGTCGGCAGCGCTACGGACTGCTCACCAACCACGACGGCGGCATCGTCGACGATTTCATCGTCACCAACTGGGGTGCCCACCTGACACTGGTGGCCAACGCCTCCCGTCGGGACGTCGACCTGGCCCACCTGACCGAGCACCTGCCGGACGTCGACGTGGTGGAGAAGCCGGACATCGCCCTGCTGGCCCTGCAGGGCCCGGTAGCGGCCGATGTCATCGTCGGCCACGACCCGTCGCTGGCCGACACCGTGTTCCTCGACAATCGCATGGCCGAGATCGGTGGGATCCAGGTCGCCGCCGGACGGTCCGGCTACACGGGCGAGGACGGCTTCGAGCTGGCGGTGGCGGCAGGCGACGCCGAGCGGCTGGCGAGGATCCTGCTGGCCGATCCTGCGGTCCGGCCGATCGGGCTCGGCGCCCGCGACACCCTGCGGCTGGAGGCCGGCCTCTGCCTCTACGGCAACGATCTCGACGAGACCACCAGCCCGGTCGAGGCCGACCTGGTGTGGACCATCCCGAAGCGGCGCCGCGAGGCCGGCGACTTCCCCGGTGGCGACCGCACCGTCCGCGAGCTGGCCGACGGTCCCGCCAGGTTACGGGTCGGACTGGCGCCCGAGGGTCGGCGACCGGTTCGCGACGGTGCCACCCTGAAGCCGGGCACAGCGTCGAGCGGCGGCACAGTGTCGAGCGGCGGAGCCGACACCATCGGCACAGTGTCGAGCGGCGGAGCCGACACCATCGGCACAGCGTCGAGCGGCGGAGCCGACACCATCGGCACAGCGTCGAGCGGCGGAGCCGACACCATCGGCACAGCGTCGAGCGGCGGAGCCGACACCATCGGCACAGCGTCGAGCGGCGGAGCCGCCACCGTCGGCTCCGTGTCGAGCGGCGGGTTCGGGCCCACGGTCGGGCGGCCGGTGGCGATGGGCTACGTCGCCCCCGAGCACGCTGCGATCGGCACCGTCCTGACAGCAGACGTACGGGGCAACGACGTGACCTGTGTCGTGGCCCCACTCCCCTTCGTCCCCCACCGCTACCAGCGAGGAGCGTGAACATGAGCGACACCTTCGTCGATCGACACATCGGGTTGTCATCCGATGACCAGGGCAAGATGCTGGCCGACCTCGGCTACGCCTCCGCCAGCGAGCTCCTGGAGCGAGCGGTGCCGGCCTCGATCCACGACAGCACGCTCGATCTGCCGCCTGCGCTCGGCGAGCACGAGGCGCTGAGGAGGCTCCGGGAACTGGCCGACCTCAACGAGACCCATGTCTCCCTGCTCGGCATGGGCTGGAACAACTGCATCACGCCACCGGTGATCCGGCGGAACATGGTGGAGAACCCGGCGTGGTACACGTCGTACACCCCGTACCAACCCGAGATCAGCCAGGGTCGGCTCGAGATGCTGCTGACCTTCCAGACGATGGTGGCCGACCTGACCGGCTGCGAGATCGCCAACGCCTCGATGCTGGACGAGGCCACCGCCGCGGCCGAGGCCATGACGATGCTGCGACGGATCGGCCGCTCCAAGCGGGCCGGTTTCTTCGTCGACGCCGACTGCCATCCCCAGACGATCGCCGTCGTCACCACCCGGGCCGAACCGCTCGGCATCGAGCTCACCGTCGGCGACCCGGAGCAGCTCCTCGTCGAGGCAGACGACTACTTCGGGGTGCTCCTGGCCCAGCCCGGCTCCACCGGCCTGATCCGGGATCTCGGTCCGATCATCGATGCGGTCCACGACGCCGATGCCCTGGTGGCGGTCACCACCGACCTCCTGGCGTGCTGCCTCATCAGCCCACCGGGAGAGCTCGGGGCCGACATCGTGGTCGGCTCGGCGCAGCGGTTCGGCGTGCCGATGGGTTTCGGTGGACCGCACGCCGGGTTCATCGCGGCCAGGGCGTCCGACGCCCGATCGCTGCCCGGGCGGCTCGTCGGCGTCTCGGTCGACAGCGCCGGCAAGCCGGCCTACCGGCTGGCCCTCCAGACCAGGGAGCAGCACATCCGGCGGGAGCGGGCGACCTCGAACATCTGCACCGCCCAGGCGCTCCTGGCCAACGTGGCCGCCGCCTATGCGGCCTGGCACGGCCCCGAGGGGCTGACCGCCATCGCCAGGAGGATCCACGGGCTCACCGCCACCCTGGCCTCGGGCCTGGAGGAACTGGGTTTCACGGTCACGCCCGCGTTCTTCGACACGCTCACCGTGCACGCCCCGGGAGCGGCCGACGGCTACGTCAAGGCGGCGCGGGCCAAGCAGATCAATCTCCGACCGATCGACGCGGACCGGCTCGGCCTGAGCCTCGACGAGACCAGCACCCTCGAGCTGGTCGGCGACGTGCTCGAGGTCTTCGCCGGCTCCTCGACGGCTGCACCGGCCCTGGCCCACAAGGCGATCCCTCGCATCCCGATCGACCTGCGCCGCACCAGCACGTTCCTCTCCCACCCCAACTTCCACCGCTACCGCACCGAGACCGAGATGATGCGCTGGCTCCGACGGCTGTCCGATCGGGACCTCGCCCTCGACCGCACCATGATCCCGCTCGGCAGTTGCACGATGAAGCTCAACGCAGCGGCCGAGATGGAGCCGATCTCCTGGCCCGAGTTCGCCGAGATCCACCCCTACGCCCCGGCCGACCAGACCGTCGGCTACCGGCGCCTGATCGACGACATCGAGCGGTGGCTGGCCGAGATCACCGGGTATCACCAGGTGTCCCTCCAACCGAACGCAGGCAGCCAAGGCGAGTACGCCGGCCTGCTGGCGATACGAGCGTGGCAGCTGGCTCGCGGGGAGACCGACCGGACCGTCTGCCTCATCCCGGCCTCGGCCCACGGGACGAACGCCGCCTCCGCGGTGCTGGCCGGCATGACGGTGGTGGTCGTCGCCTGCGACGACGACGGCAACATCGACCTCGACGACCTGGCGGCGGCGATCGACGCCAACCGGGATCGGCTGGCCGCATTGATGATCACGTACCCGTCCACCCACGGCGTGTACGAGCACACCGTCGGCGAGGTC
>JAHELU010000055.1 GCA_024644005.1 Acidimicrobiales bacterium
GGTGGTGCTGGCCCTTGCCCTCACCCCGGAGACCGCCGGCGTGATCGGTGCAGCCGAGCTGGCCGCCATGGCTCCCCATGCCTGGCTGGTGAACGTGGCCCGAGGCGGGCACGTGGACCACGACGCCCTCCTGACCGCCCTGGACGAGGGCCAGATCGGTGGGGCGTGCCTCGACGTGACCGATCCCGAGCCGCTGCCGGACGGGCACCGGCTGTGGTCCCATCCCCGGGTCATCATCACCCCGCACATAGGCAACACACCGGAGATGGGTATCCCACTGCTGGCCGATCACATCGTTCGCAACGTGCGGCACTTCGCCGCCGGGGACGAGCTGGAGGGCATCGTCGACGTCGCCGCCGGGTACTGACCACCGGGCGTCGGCGGGCTTCGATCCCGTCCGCCGTCTGCGCTAGCGTCTGTCACCGTGACCACTGCTGCCCAACCGACGATGCTGTCGGCCGTCCAGACGGAGCGGTACCGGCGGGACGGCTATCTCCAGCTCGACTCGTTCGTCGATCTGGCCTGGCTGACGGAGCTGCGAGCAGCATCGGACCTGTTCGTGGAGATGAGCCGGAACCTCGAGGCGTCGAACAAGGTGCTCGACATCGAACCGGGCCACACCGCCGACCAGCCCCGGCTCCGGCGGCTGATCTCGCCCCCCGATCACCACGAGACGTTCCACCGGTTCACCATGGAAGGCCCGCCGGCCCAATTGGCCATGGCCCTGCTCGGGGGACCGGTGCGGTTCCATCACTCGAAGCTGAACTACAAGTGGTCCGATGGGGGCGAGGAGGTGAAGTGGCACCAGGACATCCAGTTCTGGCCCCACACCGACTTCAGCCCCCTCACGATCGGGGTGTATCTCGACGACGTCGACGACGAGATGGGCCCGATGGGCGTGCTGCCCGGCAGCCACCTCGGTCGACTCTACGATCTGTACGACGACGATGGGTCCTGGGCCGGCTCGATCCACGAGCGGGACGTCGCAGACCTCGACCTGTCGGCCATGGTCTGGTTGAGAGGTCCCGCAGGTTCGGTCACCGTTCACAACTGCTGCATGGTTCACGGCTCGATGCCGAACCTGTCGCCTCGACCCCGGCCGCTGCTGCTGCAGACCTACTCGTCCGTCGAGTCCTATCCGGTGATGGGCATCGGAGCCAACGGCGTCACCGGTCGCAACGGTGGGACGATCATCGGCGGGACCGCCTCCCAGATGCTGGAGATCGCCGGTCGAGCGATGCATGGCGCGCCCGACTGGTCCAAGCAGGGAGCCCCCACGATCTTCGGGTCCCAGCAGCAGGAGCGGTGAACGGCGTGAGGGCGATCCGCCGGCGGCGATCCGACCTCGACAGAGCGAGCGGGCACTAGCCCGGATCTTTCGTCGGGAAGCGTCTGCCCTGCTGAGCGGCCTGACCTCTCGGCGACCCAGCAACCGTGAAGGACCAGGTCGTGGGCTCGCTATGCAAGATCGCTGAGGTCCTGGGGGTCGACGTGGTGGCCGTCGACCTGCCTGGTCCGGCCCCGGAACAGGGCCACGAGCTCACCCTGCCCATCGGTCACCGCCACGTCGGTGATGGCGGTTCGCCCCCGCTGGTGCTGTTGCACGGCGGTGGCCGTCAGCACCGCTCCCAGCCGGGCCGGCCGCACCCAGTCGATCTCGGCCTGCGTGGCCAGAGCGTACCGGTTGGACGAGTTCGACGAGAAGGCCATGGCCGAGTCGGCGAGCGAGAAGATGAGGCCGCCATGGCAGACGTCGAGCCCGTTGACCATGTCCGGTCGCACCGTCATCGAGAGCACCGCACGACCCTCGCCGACCTCCACGATCTCCATGCCGAGGGCCTGCGATGCGGCGTCGTTGGCGTACATGGCGTCAGCTACCTGCCGGGGGCCGGTGGTCATGGCAGCACAATGTACCCCACCCCCTATCCGACGCCGATCGATGACCGGGGTGAGCCACTCCGCAGCGAGCTCTAGCCTTCGTCGAAGGTGATCGTTGGCAGGCTGACAGTCGGCAGGCTGATCGTGATGGTGGGGTCGGGCTCGACGGTGACTGTGGGGGCGATCGTGGCGGTAGGGGGTGGGCCCAGGGTCACGGTGGGACCGACGGTGACGGTGGGGGACGTGGTGCTGGACGTCACCGACGACGGAGACGACGATGCCGTGGTCGAAACCGGTGCTCGGGTGGTCGACGACGACGTCACCCCGGTCGATGCCGTTCGCGAGGTCGGGCTCCGCCCGGCGCCCGGCGGGGAGGATCCCTGCTCCGTGGAGGTGGAGCGGGGCACGTTGCGACCGACGTTGCCGCCATCGTCGTCGGCGCGATTGGAGCCCTGCTGCCCGTTCGCGGTGGCGCCCGTGGATACGGAATCGATCTGCCCGGTGACGGCGCTGTCGTTGCGCACCACCAGCCCGATGGCGGCAACGGCGAGGAACGTCGCCATCACGATGGGGATGATCACCCGGTTGGGGTGCAACACCGAGCCCTGCCTCTCACCATCTCACGCCGGCAACGGTCTTCGCCGTGACTGACCAGCCTACCGAGCACCAGCGATCGGCGGTCGATCTGGCCTGCGGGCGGGCAAAGTTGGGGCGCCGTCGTCGGCGTCGGGTACGCTGCCCTACGGCTCCTGCGAAGGACCTCGTGAGAGGGCCCCGAGGCGGGATTCCGAGACATGTAGCAACCCTCATCGCAGGGCTCGCAGCCCGGTATCCAGGAGGATTCAATGAAGGTCACCACCCGTCTGCTTCGCACGCTCGACGCCGTTCGCCCCGCGCCGATCGCGTCGGCCCACTGTGACGGTCCCTGCGGCGTCTACGATCCGGCCAGCGCCCGGATCGCCGGCGAGGCCGTGCTCTCGATGACGAAGAAGCTGCTCGATCTCGACATGTCGTCGGACGGCGCGCACAACACCTACATCCGATTCGTCGCCATCAAGGAGGAGCAGGCCGAGCTGGTGAAGCGGGAGCTCAACATCCTCTGGCACGACTACTTCAAGCCGGAGCACCTCGAGGCCTATCCCGACCTCCACACCACGTTCTGGAATGCCGCCAAGCAGGCCTCGGCCTGCAAGACGTCGGTGAGCCTGGATGCGGCGAACGAGCTGATGGCGCAGATCGAGAACATCCACAACATGTTCTGGGCCTCCAAGGGGCGCGACATCCCCTGGTACACCGCGAGCTGACCAGGGGCTCGGCGGCGGCCGACCGTCACCGGCCGTGATCCACCTCTCCCGCCGCAAGCTGCGAGCCATGGCCGAGACCGCCGCCTGGCTGGTCGGTCGACGAACGAGAGTGCGGATCACCGGCGACTCGATGCTGCCCACGCTGGCTGCCGGCCAGTTCGTGCTCGTCGACGAGCGTCGCACGCCGGACGAGGGGGAGCTCGTGCTGGCCCTCCACCCCGACCGGGACCTGCTGGTGGTGAAGCGGGTCGAGTCGGTCACCACCGACGGTCGCTACGTCCTGGCCAGCGACAACCGCCTGGCGGGGACCGACAGCCGAGCGTGGGGTCCGGTCGCCCTAGACCGGATCCGGGGGACCGTCACACTGCTCCTCGATCGGCCGTCGGTCCGGCTGTAGCAGCGGCTCCACGCGGTCCGGGGTCGTCGGCCGGGCCGGCAGCGCAGTCGATACCATTTCGTAGGTGCTCACCGTTTCCGGGCTCTCGAAATCACATGGTGCTCGAAGCCTGTTCTCCGACGTCACGTTCCGGTTGTCTCCCGGCCGGCGGATCGCCCTGATCGGGGCCAACGGCGTCGGCAAGACCACCATCCTGGAGATCGTGATGGGCCTCCAGGACCCGGATGCGGGTGAGGTCTCCCGGCCCAAGGACTACCGGATCGGCTACCTGCCCCAGGAGCTGACCGAGGCATGGACCGGCACGGTGCTGCAGGAGGTGCTGCGGGGCGCCGACCACATCACCGCCCTCGAATCGGAGCTCCGGGAGCTCGAGCAGCGCATGACCGAGGTGTCCGGCACGGAGCACGACCAAGTGGTACTGCGGTACGGCGAGATCCAGAGTCGGTTCGAGACCCTGGGTGGGTACCAGCTCGAGGCCGAGGCCAAGCGGATACTCGGTGGTCTCGGGTTCAGCGCCGCCGACATGGATCGACCGCTGCAGGAGATGTCCGGGGGATGGCAGATGCGGGCCGTGCTGGCCCGGCTCCTGTTGCAGCAGCCCGACGTGCTGATGCTCGACGAGCCGACCAACCATCTCGATGTCGACTCGGTGGCATGGCTGGAGCAGCAGCTGGTCTCCTGGCCGGGAGCACTGCTGTTCGTGTCCCACGACCGGGACTTCATCGACGCGGTGGCCGAGCGGGTCATCGAGCTCGCCTGGGGCACGTCCTCCGAGTACGTCGGCGGCTTCGCCGAGTTCGTGGTCGCCAGGGAGGAGCGCCTGGCCTCGCTGGAGGCGGCGGCGTCCCGACAGGCCAGGGAGATCGAGCGGGTCGAGCGGTTCATCGAGCGGTTCCGCTACAAGGCCACGAAGGCCCGGCAGGTCCAGTCGAGGATCAAGACGCTGGAGAAGCTCGAACGGATCGAGGTTCCCAAGGTCGACGACCTCAGGGTCAAGTTCGCCTTCCCCGATCCTCCGAGGTCTTCCCGCCTCGTGATCGAGATCGAGGACGCCACCATCGGCTACGACGGTCAGCCCGTGCTCGAGCACGTGAACCTGGTCGTCGAGCGGGGTCAGAAGCTGGCCTTGATCGGGCCGAACGGGGCCGGCAAGTCGACGCTCTTGAAGGTCATCATCGGCCAGCTGGCTCCGCTGGCCGGGCTCGCCCGCCTGGGGGCCAACGTCGACGTCGCCTACTTCGCCCAGCACCAGGTCGACGCCCTCGACCTCGACCGCACCGTCGGGCAGGAGTTCCGTCACAAGGTCGGCGAGCAGCCCAAGAACCGCAACATGCGAACGGTGCTCGGCTCGTTCGGGTTCTCCGGCGATGCCGTCGACCGCCTCGTCGGCGATCTGTCCGGCGGCGAGCGGACGAGGTTGGCGCTGGCGGAGATCATGTGCAACCCGGTGAACCTCCTCGTCCTCGACGAGCCGACGAACCACCTCGATCTCCCGAGCTGTGACGTCCTCGAGGACGCGCTCAGGGTCTACCCGGGCACGGTGCTGCTCGTGAGCCACGACCGCTACCTGATCCGCAACACCGTCGAGGAGCTGGTGGCGGTTCGCGACGGTCGGGTCGTCCACCATCACGAGGTCGACGAGTCGGTGCTGTCGCCGACCTCTGCGGTCATGGCCACCCGGTCGGTGAAGCGGTCGGGTCGGCCGGTCACGCGATCGTCGAGTGGCCTGCGTGCAGGCAACGGCTCCGGTTCCCCGTCCGGTCGGCCCGGTACGGTTGGTGGCCGCCGCCTCGGGGCCACCGCCGGGGTCGGGACCGGATCGACGACCACCGCCGGCGGGCCGAAGGGCAAGGCCAGGCGCCGTGAGGAGGCGGAACGGCGAAACGCCCAGAACAGGGACACCAGGGACCTGCGCAAGAGCGTGAGCCGGCTGGAGAAGAAGGCCGGCCAGGCCGACTCCACCGTCAAGGAGCTCGAGGCGCGCCTGGCCGACCCCGAGGTCTACGCCGACAAGGATCTGATGAACGACCTCATCGATCGCCACGAGACTGCGAAGCGGCGGGCCGATCGGTTGCTGCTCGAGTGGGAAGAGGCGACGACTGCCCTGGAGCAGGCCGAGCGGCGCTGAGCGGGTGCGACCGGTGTCCGACCGGTCCCGATCGACCACGACAGGTCCGACCGAAAAAACCACCGGCTGTGTCAGGCAGCCGACAGACCGCAGATCGCAGCGGTCATAGGTTGAACGTCGCAAGTGGGGCTGCACGAGTCGCAGATCCCGCTCCGGATCTCCTCGCCGGGCTGACCCGCGACCGTGGTCGCCGTTCACCGCCGAGAAGCCCGGTCGACCACCAAGCGGACCAGACACCTGAGAAGGGCAACGATCATGTCGATCACGACAGCAGAACTCCTGAACCGGGCTGCGGCCGGCGACCAGACGAGCTGGGACACCCTGTTCCAGCAGTTCAACCCGCTGGTTCGCTCCGTCGTCGCCAGCTACCGGCTCGATCACGAGACCGCAGCCGACGTCAGCCAGACCGTGTGGATGCGACTGTTCGAGCACGCCGACCGGATCCGCAATCCGGAGCGACTGGCCGGCTGGCTGGCCACCACCGCCCGCAACGAGTCGCTGCGGTGCATCAAGCGGTACAAGCGGACCAGGCCGGCCGGTGTGCTCGACGAGGAGGCTGACGTAAACGCCCCGTCCCCGGACGAGCGAGCCGTCGACCGGGAGACGCTCCAGGACGCCTTGGCCGCGTTCGGCAAGCTGCCCGGCGAGTCGCAGGAGCTGCTCCGGCTCCTGGTGGCCTCGCCGCCGCTGCCCTACCGCGAGATCGCCGATCGGGTCGGTCGCCCGGTCGGCAGCATCGGCCCGACCAGGAGCCGTTGCATCGAGGCGCTCAAGTCCCACATGATGGAGCCGGCCCCGGCGCTGGCAGCCTGATGCGACCGCTGCCACCGACGCGAGCGATGCGAGCCGTGCTCGATCAGAGGCGCTCGTCGAGCATGAGCGCATTGCCTATCAGGCCGAGATGGGAATAGGCCTGCGGCACGTTGCCGAGCGAGCGCCCGCTCTCCGGATCGAACTCCTCGCTCATGAGCCCGGTCCTGCCGACGAGGCCGCACAGGTCCTTGAACAGGCTCTCGGCCTCCTCCTGGCGACCGATGAGGCACAGGGCGTCGATCAGCCAGGACGTCATGAGGTTGAAGCCGCCCTCCTTGCCCGGTAGGCCGTCGTCCTCGGTGTACCGGTAGACCGTGGGGCCCGACTTCAGCTCCCGCTCTACCGTGGCGACGGTGGACAGGAAGCGTTCGTCCGACGGCTCGAGCAGGCCCCAGAGCCCGACTGCGAGCACCGAGGCGTCCAGATCGGTGCTGTCGTAGGCGGCGGTGAAGGAGCCGACGTCGTCGTTCCAGCCGTCCTCCAGTACCTGGCCCGCGATCTGGTCCCGCAACTCGACCCAGGCCTCCGGCTCCCGGTCGAGGAACTGGTCGGCCACCGAGATCGCCCGGTCGACGGTGACCCAGCACATGACCTTCGAGTAGACGTGGTGCCTCGGCGGCTTGCGGATCTCCCAGATCCCGTGGTCCGGTTCGTGCCATCGTCGTGACACGGCCAGCACCATCGCCTCGACCAGTCGCCAGTGCTCGGCCGAGAGCGCCTCCCCTCGCTGGAGCAGGCAGTGGACGAGATCGACCACCGGCCCGAACACGTCGAGCTGCACCTGGCCGTCGGCCGCGTTGCCGACCCTGACCGGTCGGCTCGCCCCGTAGCCGGGCAGGTCGGCGATCTCGGCCTCCGGGGGGAGGTGATGGCCGGACACGTTGTACAGCGGTGCCAGCCGCTCGGGATCGGACCTGGTCTCCAGCAGTCTCAGGACCCAGTCGAGATAGGCCATGCCCTCGGCATGCGAGTTCAGCTTGGCCAGGGCGGTGGCGGTGAGGGCTGCGTCCCTGAGCCAGCAGTAGCGGTAGTCCCAGTTGCGGACCCCGCCGATCGTCTCGGGAAGGCTGGTGGTGGCAGCGGCCAGGATGGCCCCGGTCGGGCGGTGACACAGGCCCTTCAGGATCAGGGCGCTGCGGGTCACGAGATCCCGCTCGACGGTCGGCAGCACCAGCTTGCCTGCCCAGTTCGACCAGAAGTGCCTGGTGTCCTCGAGCCGCTCCTGCTCGGATCTGGCGTCGGGCCTGACGGTTCCTGTCCCGCTCCGCAGCTCGAGCGCCACCGGCACTCCCGGTCGGAGACGAACCCGGCCGACGGCGGTCTGATGACTGCCGTCCTGAACGACCCGCCAGTCGATGTCCGGTGACCGCAACACCATCAGATCGGCAGTGCCCTGGACGACGATGCCGTCCGGCTTGACGTCCAATCTGGTCGGTACCCGCCCGAAGTCGAGGCGTGGAGCGAACTCGACGATCGCTTCCCCTGTGCCCTCCAGTACCCGCAGCAGGTCGGAGCGCCCGGCCAGTCGTCTCGTGCGACCGCTCGAGGCGTCGAGGAAGTCGGTGAGCCGGAACGTCGGGAACTCGGTCTCGAGCACGAGGCTGTTGTGCAGGTAGTGCTGTCCGATCGGCGCGGTCTCCGGGCCTTCGCCGCTGCGCACCGTGAAGTGGCCCGCCCCCGGACCGCCCAGCAGCTGGGCGAACACCGCCCCGGAGTCGATCCGGGGCACGCACATCCAGACGATCGAGGCCTCGGGTCCGATCACGGCCGCGGTCCGCAGGTCGGACAGGATCGAGTGATCCTCGATCGGTGTCAGGCCCTCGCCTCTGAGCCAGCTGCCCCGGAGCTCGGCCAGCAGCGCCAGCAACTGGGCCACCCGTTCGGTGTTCGGGACCCGGTACCGGGCGGTCGTCGTCCCCTCTCCGACCTTCACCCCGACGTCCGGTCCGCTGAGGGTCCGGAACGCATCCTCGTCCGTGACATCGTCGCCGAAGAACACCACCGCCGACGCGCCGACCTGGTGGCGAATCGTCTCGAGCGCGGCGCCCTTGTTGGTGTCGATCACCGAGAACTCGAGGATGTCGTGCCCGTTCCTGACGAAGACGTCGTCACGGGAGGCCGGCCCCCTGACCAGTTCCTCTCTCGCAGGTTCGACCCGCTCGTCCTCCATGCTCCGGAAGTGGAACGTGACCCCGGTCGGCTTCTCCTCGACGAAGGCCCCGTACTTGCGGCCCAGCTCCCTGACCTCACCGACGACCTGCTTTCGCAGCTCGGCCAGCTCCGGTTCGAGCTTCGCGGCGAACCCGATGTCGAACTCACTGCCGTGACTGCCGACCAGCCGTATCTCCTCCGGCAACCGCGACAGCGCGGCCAGATCCCGGAGGCTCCTGCCGGAGATGACGCTCACGTAGGTGTTGGCCTGCTCGGCCAGGGATCGCATCGCGGCCACCGAGTCCCGGTTGGGCCTGGCGTCCATCGGGTTGTCGACGAGCGGTGCCAGGGTGCCGTCGTAGTCGCAGGCGACGAGCAGGTTGGGGACGCGAGCCAGGTGTCGGATGCGTTCTGCCAGCTCACCCAGGTTGTCGGTGGTCATCTCTTCCCCTCGATCCGCGGTGCGGAGCCGGACTCATCGCTTCTCTGACGCTGTCCGGCCTCGAAATGAAGCCTAGGGTAAGGGGGTTGCCCAATGGGTGCACCACCCGCCGATTCCCCGGACCGGGGCCCGACCTGCTCGCTCGTGATCCTCCGCCACCGCCTGTCACCATGATCCCCAGTCACCCACCGCTGATGCCCCAGGAGCAGCAGCCTGCCCCCCGCCCGTCACCACGGGGCCGGGAGGGGCTCGCCGTGGCTCTGGCCGTCGTTCTCGGCGCCCTGGTGGTGCTCGGTGGCCTCGCCGGCTGGCAGCGGTTGCGAGACGGCTCGATCGAAGCCTCCCAGCCCTCGACGGAGGACGGCGAGGAGGCGGCACCGGCCGACGAGCGGACGACGCCCAGCACCTTGGCCCCGGTCGAGCCCCCGATCGACGATCCATCGCCCGAGCCAGGGAATGAGGGCGAGTCTGGCGCAGGTGGTACCGGACCGGACCCCAGCCCTGCCCCCGACCCGGTGGAACCGATCTCGTGCCCCGATCGGTACAGCGCCGCCATCTGCGATGCGGCCGACTTCGTCCAACGGGCGAGGGGGCGGCCGTTCAAGGAGTTCCCGGCGGTCGAGCTGCTGGCCGATGAGGACTTCGACCGGGCGCTCGTCGACGATCTCGAATCGTCTCGGGACGATCTCGTCGAGCAGGAGCTGGTGCTCAAGTCGCTGGCCCTCGTCCCCACCGACCTCGATCTCTTCGTCACCTACCGGTCGCTGGTCGAGGCGGGGGTCGTCGGGTTCTACGATCCCGAGACCGGAAGGCTGGCCGTTCGAGGCGACACGGAGCTCGACCTCTACGGCCAGTCGGTCCTGGTCCACGAGCTGGCCCACGCCTTCGACGACCAGTGGTTCGACCTCGATCGCGACGATTTCGCCCACGGGGACGCAGAGTACGGGTTCGCCGCCGTCGTCGAGGGCAATGCCAGCCGGGTCGAGGAGCAGTGGAAGGCGGAGCTGGGGCCAGAGGATGCCGCTGCGCTCCGTGAACAGGAGTTCCGGGCCATCTCGCCCGAGGATCTCGATCGGCTGCTCGCCCTGCCGCGGGTGATCCTCAACCTCCAGATCTCGCCGTACCAGGACGGCGCGCGGTACGTGACGGGCCTCGCTCGAGCCGGCGGCGAAGCGCTGGTCGACGAGGCGCTCGTCGAGCCGCCATCGTCCAGCGAGCAGGTGTTGCACCCGTTGGCCGACGAGGCCGAGCTGGTCGTGGTCGACGTCGCCCAGCCTCCGGCCGGAGGGACCATCTTGGAGTCCGGGACGCTCGGGGAGTTGCTCATCGGCCTCTGGCTCGGCGGGCGGGCCGGCGAAGGGTGGGGTGGGGACAGCTACGTGATCTGGAGCTCGGAGGACCGCACCTGTACCACGATCGATCTCGCAGCCGACAGCGACGCCGACCTGGCTGAGCTCGAGAGCGCAACCCGGCGGTGGGTCGAGTCCGGGCCGGAGTCCCGCTCGGTGACTGCGATCGACACGGTCGATCGGACCGTGATCAGGGTCGACGGCTGTTACTGATCATCCCTCGACGCATCCACGGACGCGTGGGGGTGGGGCTTCGTGCCCCGACGGGCCTGCGGGTTCAGCCGATGTGGGCGCAGGGCCGCAGGATCCGCTCGGCCACTCCCTCTGCCATCTCGGCGGCCGGCCCCTTGGTCAGCAGGAACGCTGGCACGATGGTCCGGGTCACGCCGATCGACGCCAGCTCCTCTGCTGCCGCCACCGGGTCGTCGCCGAACAGCCCGGGGTGACCGGCGGTCATCTCGATCGCTGCGGGGTCCCGACCGGCGTCGGCTGCGGTCTGACGGACGACGTCGATGAGCTCCCGGAGCTCGTCGATCGAGCCCTTGCCAGGGAAGAAGCCGTTGCCGAGGCGGCCTGCACGGCGGGCCGCCGCCCTGGAGTGGCCGCCGACGATGATCGGCACCTCGCCGGCCAGCGGTTTCGGGTTGGTCGACACGTTCTGGAAGGCGGCGAACCGCCCGTCGAACGTGGCGTTGTCCGATGCCCACAGCGCCCGCATCGCGGCGATGTACTCGTCGGTCCTGTGGCCGCGATCCTCGAAGGGAACGCCGAGCGCCTCGAACTCCTCCTCCAGCCAACCCACCCCGATACCGAGATCGAGCCTGCCCCCGGACAGCACGTCGAGGCTGGCCACGCTCTTGGCCAGCACGAGCGGGTTTCGCTGCGGCACGATCAGGATGCCCGTCGCCAGGCGGATCGTCGATGTCGTACCGGCGACGAAGCTCAACCAGATCAACGGATCGGGCAGCGGTGATCGCGGGTCTCCCGGCATCTTCCCGCTCGGGGAGTACGGATACTGCGAGCTGTAGGCCTCGGGCCAGATGACGTGCTCGACGGTCCAGATCGATTCGAAGCCAGCCTGCTCGGCCGCGGCCGCCAGCTCGGCCGCCCCGGCGGCCGTCGTGTAGGGGCCGGTGTTGGCGAACATCAGGCCGAACTTCATGTCATCCCTCCGAGGTGGGCCGAAATCGTGGAGTGGATCTTCGCCGACCCCGGCTCGCCTCTCAAGTCCGCGGTCGAACCGGACCGCGCTCCCATCGATCGGCGGCACCACCTCGGCCCGGCGGCGCGCAGCCGACGCTGCCGCTCAGCGCCCCTGCCAGCGAGGCTTCCGCTTCTCGGCCCAGGCCACCCGGCCCTCCTTGGCGTCGTCGGTGGCGCCGGCCACCAATCGCATGGTCTCGCCGAACCTGACGGCCTCGGTCCAGCCGAGCTCACGACTGCGCCAGGCCACCTCCTTGGTCGCCCGCTGGGCCAGCGGGGCGGCCTCGGTCAGGCGCTCGGCCCAGGCCCTGGCCTCGGTCATCACCTGCTCGTGCTCGACGATCCGCCAGACGAGCCCGACGTCCTTGGCGCGTTCCACGTCGATGTTGTCGCCGGTGAGGAGCAGCTCCATGGCGTTGGCCCAGCCGATCCGCTGGGGAAGCCGGATGGCCCCGACGATGGTCGGGACCCCGATCGTCACCTCCGGATAGGCGAAGACGGCCCGCTCGCTGGCGATGACGAAGTCGCAGAACAGCACCCCGGTCAGTCCGTAGCCGATGCACGGCCCGTTGACCGCGGCGATCGTCGGCTTGAACAGCTCGAGGCCGCTCTCGAAGGAATTGACGGTCGGCTTCTCCCAGAACGTGCCGGCGAAGGTGCCGGCCGAGCCGGCCCCGTCCTTGAGGTCGGCCCCGGCGCAGAACACGTCGCCGCTCCCGGTGAGTATCGCCACCCAGGCGTCCTCGTCCTCCAGGAAGCTCGTCCACGCCTGGTTGAGCTCGGTCCGCAGCTGACCGTTGATGGCGTTGCGGGCCTCCGGTCGGTTGAGGGTGATGGTGGCGATGTGGTCGGTGACGTCGTACAACACGGTCGGCATGACCACCGACCCTAGCTATTGTCCCGACGCTGGGCCGATCCTGGTGCCGTACCACAGGTTGGCCACCGTGATGCCGCCGGCCGACGGATCGTCGTGACCGCCGAGCACGAGGCCGGACCGGTCCGGGGCGACCGGCAGCCGACCACCGAGTTGCTCGTGGCTCAGGAACCGGGCTTCGGGCCGGAGCTGGTCGAGCACCGGCCGCAGGATCGAAGCCACCGCCTCGGGTGGGAGGAAGGCGAACACGACATCCGCATCCGCCACCGAGTGATCGGTCGCGTCGCCCTGGACGATCTCTACCAGGTCGGCCACCCCCGCCTCCGCCGCCAGCAGGCGAGCCCGGTCGACGAGCGGTCCCTCCCGCTCGTAGCCCCTGGCCCGGCACCCGAAGCGGCTGGCTGCCTCGACGAGGACCCGGCCGTCGCCACAGCCGATGTCGACCACGAGCTGGTCCGGTTCGACGGTGGCGAACTCGAGCAGGGGTGCGATCAGTCCCTCCGGCGTCCCCAGGAAGATGCCGAGATCGGCCGTCGGTCGACGCCGCGAGCCCGGCCGCAGCAGCACCCGATCCCTGGCCAGCCGCAGCGGGCGGACCGGCCAGTAGCCCGGCCAGGCCCAGCCGGGCAGCTCGATCGCCGCGAAATCGGACCGGTTGGGAGTGAGCCGTCCGGCCAGCCGACCCAGCCGGCCGGTCCCGGTCCCGATCGCGCTGATGTCGGGCCACCGGAGCCTGATCCTGGTGGTCGTCGCCGACCGCGAGATGAAGTCGATGCACCCGTTGGCACGAACCGTGGCCATGAGCGCCGCCGCAACGCTCGAGTCGACCGGCTGGAAGTCGAGATCGGCCATGACCGAGGTGGCCGTCGACAGCGAGTGGCCGAGGTCCTCACCGGGTTGCCTGGTTATGTCGATCGTCGCCGTTGGGTGCTGGAGGCGCCGTGGTGTCGGTACCGGCTCGGCATCGACCCCGGCTCCCGCCAACCGGGCCATGACGTCGTCGGTTGCTCGCCGGGTCGTGTCGGCGACGCCTGCGAGCAGCCGGTCGACGTCGGCCACCAGCCGGGCACCGTCTGGGTCGAGGTCCACTCGGCGCTGCAGGCGGCTCACCGTTGCCGGCAGCCGCCCGGCCCGCAGACCGGCTATCAGCAGCCGCTCCACCAGGCTCGAGTCCGTCCCGACCGTCGGCGGGGGACGCTCGCCGTCACGCCGTCGCTCGGCCGCCAGTGCCTCCTCCATCGCACGGGCGACCTGCTCGACGTTCGGTTCCGCCATCATCGAGAGATGCTGGCCGGGGACGATCCCGACCTCGAGCCCGCCGATCGCGAGCTCCGCCCAGCCCATGCTGCGATCGATCTGGTAGTGGGCGAAGGGGTCGTCGCCGGCTTTCAGGACCAGCATCCGACCGGGGTAGGGATCGTAGTCGTAGCCGGCCTGGGACCGGACGTTCTCCTCGATGAACCGGCGGACCTCGAGCTGATGATCGGTTCGGAGGTTCAGCCGGCGGCTGGCGGCGAGGCCGATGCGCTCGGTGACACGGCGGGCCCGCTCGCGCTGGTGGGCGGCCTGATCGTGCAGGTAGCCCCGCGGGTTGCGCGCCGCCCGCCCGGCATGGGCGGCCAACCGCCTACCGACCGGTGGCCGCTCGCCGAGCAGGTCGGGGCCGAGCGCATCGAACAGGGCGAGCAGCGCCACGTGGCGGCCCCGGGCGATCAGCTGTTGCGCCAGCTCGTAGGCCACCACGCCGCCGAGAGAGATGGCGGCCAGGTTGACCGGCCCGTCGGGAGCGACCCGATCGATCTCGTCGGCGTAGATCGCCGCGACATCGCCGACGTCGCTGGGACCCGTGGTGTCGAGATCGGTGGTGGGCTGACCGAGGCCGTACATCGGCTGATCGTCACCCAGCCTCGCCGCCAGCGGGCGGAAGAAGCCGCAGTCGACCCCCAGCACGTGGATGGCGAAGATCGGGGTCCGTCCCCCGTTCGGCTGGATCGGCACCAGGAAGCTCCTGGCGTCGTCCGCTCGGTCACGGGTCAGCCTGGCGGCCAACTGCCTCGGGGTCGGCGCTCGGTACAGCGCCGCCGCCGGCAGCCGGTGACCGTAGTGCTCCTCGACCGCCAGTAACAGCTCCATCGCCAGCAGCGAGTGGCCACCGTGGTCGAAGAACGAGTCGTCCGGGCCGAAGCGATCGGCCCGCAGCGCCCGTGCGAACAGCCGGTTCAACTCCGCGATCAGCTCGCTGGTCGGCGCCGCCGCAGCATCGGGGCCTGCCCCCTCGGTCGACCCGACCTCGTCGGGTGTCGGGCCGTCGGGGGACGGACCGGTGGTCACCGGTAGCTGCTCGGCCGCTTCGCGGTCGAGCTTGCCGTTCGGTGTTCGTGGCAGCTGGCGGTGCAGCTCGTAGCGGGCCGGTCGGAGCAGGGGTGGGAGTAGCTCGGCGGCAGCTCGCCGTACCGAGGCCAGGTCGAGCTCGGCCGGTGCCTCGACGTGGGCCACCAGCCTGAGGTCTCGTCGGCCTTGAGCCCGGAGCTGAGCGGTGAGGGCACCGACCGGATCGTCGGCCTCGGCGGCCGCGGCCATGGCGCGGCCGATGACATCGGCGGGCAGCGCCGCCAGCAGCTCGGGCAGCGATCGCAGATCCGCGGCCACCACGATGGCCCCGGTGATCGAGTCGACCGTGAGCAGCGCACCCTCGATCTCCTCCGGCTCGGCCCTGGCGCCGCCGACGTTGAGCTGATTGTCGCGACGGCCGAGATAGAGCACCGTCCCGTCGACGATCGCTGCCCGGTCACCGGTTCGGAAGAACCGGCCGTCTCCGAGGTGGGGCGAGTCGCTCACAGCGCCGATGCGGCTGGGATCGACGCGCCCGAACCGGGCATCGGTCAGCTGCGGGTCGTGCAGGTAGCCGTCGACGACGTTGCGACCGCCGATGATCAACTCGCCCTCGACACCGGCCGGTCGCACGGCGCCCGCGTCGTCGACAACCGCCACCCACGTCCCGGGAACGGGCGGACCGATGGGACTCGTTTCGTCTGTCGGCGAGCAGTGTTGGGCGGTGGCCCAGACCGTTGCCTCGGTCGGCCCGTACTCGTTCGTCAGCGCCGAGTCGGGATGGCGGGCGAAGTGGGACTCGATCAGCGACGGCGGGCAGGCCTCCCCGGCCACTATCACCTGCTCGGCCCAGGGGGCCGATGTCACATGCTCGGCCCAGGGGGCCGATGTCACATGCTCGGCCCAGGGGGCCGATGTCACATGCTCGGCCCAGGGGGCCGAGTCGGAGCCGACCTGGTCGGCCAGGAGGCCGTGGTAGAGGGTCGGGACCATGAGCGTGTGGGTGATGCCGGATGCCAGCAGTTCCCCGATGGCGCCGAGGTCGTGGGCCTGGTCCTCGGTCGGCAGGACGACCGTGCCTCCCTCGGCCAGCGTCCAGAAGAGACCGACCACGCTGCTGTCGAACGCGACGCTCGACAGGAGCAGGAACCGACCCGGCGGCCGGTCGTATACCGACGCTCTGGCGCTGGTGCTGGCGGTGAGCTGACCGTGGTCGACCGGCACCCCACGGGGCCGGCCGGTGGAGCCGGAGGTGAAGATCAGGTAGGCGTCGTCGCTCGGGACGTGACCCGCAGGCAAGTCGAGGTGGCCGGCCGGTCGCTCCAGCTCGTCCCACCGCCGACCGTCGATGCCCTCGGGACCGACGACCAGCGGGTCGGCAACGAGATCTCGCCGATCGCCCGCCACCAGTCCGACCGACGCCCCTGCCCTGGTGGCGATCAGCTCTATCCGATCGTCCGGGTACGTCGGGTCGATCGGCACGTAGGCGGCGCCGGCGAGGTGGATCCCTACGACGGCGGCGATCAGGCTCGTCGAGCGGGGCAGGCACAGCGCCACCCGATCCCCTCGACCGACACCGTGCTGGTCGAGGAGCAGGGCGATCGCGGCCGCCCGGTCGGCCAGTTCGGCCCAGGTCAGAATCTCGGACCCGCAGCTGACCGCGGTGGCATCTCCCGACCGGTTCAGCTGCTCGAGGATCCTCGACAGCACGGGGGTCAGGTCGTCGACATCGGGGGCGACGAGCAGGCCGGCGGAGCCGACGTCGGTCAGCGCCTCCTCGACGGCCAGATCGGCAGGGGCGCCACCCCGGCGCACCGCGGTGGTGAGCAGCACGTCGAGCGTGTCGAGCATCGCAGTGGCGGTGGCGTGGTCGACCACCGAGCCCCGGTGCTCGAGGCTGATGTCGACCCGGTCGTCACGAACCTCGAAGAAGAACGTCAGCGGGACCACGGCGCAGCCGTTCGACAGCACCCGCTGCTCGGTCCGCCGGCCCTCGAGCGCCACCGTGTCGAGCTCGTCGAAGGCCATCAGCACGTTCAGCTCAGGCGTGGCCATCCCGGCTTCCCGCCGATCGGCCACGATGCGGGACAGCGGATAGGTCCGGTGGGGTAGGAGCGTGCCGATTGCGGTGGCCGCCTGCTCGGCCAGCCGGGCCATCGTCTGCTCGCCGCTCCAACGCAACCGGATCGGCAGCGAGTTGAGGAAGTAGCCGAACAGCCGGTCGGCCGCCGGGCTGTTCCTGGTCGAGGTGATGAGGCCGATCTCGATCTCCGGGCCGTCGCTGTAGGCCCTGACCGTGCCGGCCACGGCGCTCAGCGCGAGCGCGGCGGCGCTGACGCCCGACCCCGACCGCAGCTCTGCGGGGCCGACCGTGGCCGGTCTCGTGAGGAAGCCGTCGGCGGTGCCCGGCGAGGGTCGGTGGACCGCGAGCTCGGCTGCCGGGCCCTCGCCGGCAGCGTCGAGCCAGTACTGCCGGTCGTCCTCGGTGAGCTGGGCTTCCTGCCAGGCGCAGAAGCCGGCGTAATCGAGCCGCTCGACGCCCGGGTCGCCGTCGGTCCTGCTGAGCTCCTCGTCGAGCTGGCGCCACAGCGTCTGGAAGCTCCCGGCGTCACCCGAGGCGTGATGGATGGCGAGAACCACCGCGGTCGAGCCGTCGTCGATCGGCTGGACGAGGCACCGCAGCAGCGGCCCGTTGTCGAGGTCGAACGGTGCCCGGTGGACGGTTGCCGCCCGACCGTGCAGCTCGTCGATCGGGATCGGCTGGGGTGCTGCCTCGAGCTCGACCGCCTCGACCGACGACAGCCGTCTCCTGCTCGTGCCGTGACTCCATGACAAGGGCTGATGGCGCTCGGCCACCGTGCGCAGCGCCCGCTCGAAGCGGGTCGGGTCGATCGGCCCGTCGACGACGTACTGGCGCCCGACGTTGTACATGATGTCGTCCGGCCGGTTGGCCTGATCGAACAGCACCGCCAGCTCGCCGGCCGACCGGACCGGGGCGGCATCGCTCGGGGTGGCGTAGGCCTCGATGTCACGGGCGGTTGCGGCATGGCCGTCGATGTCGTCCGGCCGGTCGCCGGGCCGCTCCCGTGCGGAGGCGGCCAGGAGGTCGACGGCTTCGGCCAGCGAGCCGACCGACGTGTTGGTGAAGGCCAGGTCTTCCGGCAGGGTCAGGCCGAGCCGGTCGCCCAGGGCCACGATCATCTCCAGCGCGGCCAGGGAGTCGCCGCCGATGGCGAAGAAGTCGTCCGTCGGGCCGATGGGCTCCACCTGGAGGATCCGCTCCCAGACCGCGATGACCGATCGCTCGGTCTCTGTCGTCGCGGCGAGCTGGAGGGTCGGCCCGGGTCGGTGGACCCGCTTCGGTGCCGGCAGCGCCCGGCCGTCCAGCTTGCCGTTCGCGGTCAGCGGTAGGAGCTCCACCGCCACGAAGGCCGACGGTACGGCGTGGGTCGGCAGCGACTCGGCCAGGAACGCTCGCAGCTCGCCGGGGCTCGGGAGCTGCTCGACGCCGGCCGCCGGCTCGATCCAGGCGGTCAAGACCTGACGGGGCCGAGGCCGGTAGCCGATCTCGCTCAACATGGCATCGACCTCTCGGAGGTCGAGCTGGTCGTCGAGCTCCTCGATGGCCTCGTCCCGTGTCTTGTGGCCGAGCCGGACGTCCCAGGCGTAGGGCACTGCGTAGTTGTGGTACCCCTGCTCTGTCTGGTGGGTGTGGATGCCGGCTGCGTTGACCAGGCAGTTGGTCGAGCGGCCGGTGTCGGCCGGCCGTATCCACGGTGCCCGCTGGTCGAGGAATCGCAGCATCTCGCCGAGCTCGACGTCCACGTACCGGTAGAAGTCGAGGTACTCGATCCTCTCGAAGAGGCCGTCGTCCGCGAAGATCTCGGTGTCGAGCAGCCGATTCGGGCCGTCGTCGAGGCGGTGGTAGTGCTTCCTGGCCTCGAGCACGGCCCGATCGATCGCTTCCGGGTCGAAGCGGTCGGCCGAGAACTGCTGGGGGATGAGTCTCGTCTCGAACAGCTGGCCCCTGGAGAGCCCGGTGACGATGAGTGGGGCACCGAGCTCTGCCGCCCGGTTGGTGGCCACGGTGTAGATCGTCTTGTAGCAGCCATCACAGACGTTGGAGTGCCGTTCCAACGAATCCCTGAAGATCTCGTTCATCGACTCGACGGTGACGAACTCGTGATCGATGCCGAGGTCGGTCACCGACCGCCGCACGTTCTCCTTCGCGCCCTCGGAGATGAAGCCGTTGTCCAGCGTCAACGCGAACGGCCGGAACCCGTACTCGACCAACCGGTACAGCGCATAGGTGGAGTCCTTGCCGCCGCTCAGGAGGTGGACGCAGTCGTAGTCGCCGGTCCGGGCCGCGGCAGCCTCACGCTGCTTCGCTCGCAGATCGCCCGGGGTCTTGAACCAGCTCTCCGCGATGGGGGCCACGCGGTCGAAGGCATGACAGGTGCCGCAGACCCCGGCCAGGTCGAACTCGACCCCCGGCACGTTGTCCGGCAGCCCGCACCGGGGGCAGTGATGGCGAGGCTCGATGGCCGCTGGTGACCAGAGCCGGACCGCCGAGCGGTCGACGGCCGGATGGGCGTTCAGAGCCTCCTCCACCTCGATCGGCTCGAGCCGAACGCCCCCCACCTTGACCTGCTCGTCCTTGCGGCCGAGGTAGACCAGGCGCGTCGCGTCCTGGAGCCGTACGAGGTCGCCGGAGCGGTAGTAGCGGCGCCCGTCGATCTCGACGAACGGGGAGTCGTCCGCCGAGGCGGCGTCGCTCGGGCCGGGCCCCGGATCCTCGTCGGCAGCCGACTCGAGGTACCCGACGGTCAGGCCGTCGTGGGCGATGCACAGCTCGCCGGACGCCCCGAACGGAACCCGCTGCAGGTATTCGTCCACCACGGCGAGGCTGACCCCTGGCGCCGGCCGACCGATCGGGACCTCCGGCTGGCGGTCGAGCAGTTCCGACTCGACCCGGTAGATCATGCAGCCGACCACGGCCTCGGTGGGGCCGTACTCGTTGAAGATCGCCAGTTCGGGGAGGTGGGCGAGCAACGCCGCAGCCAGCCGGCTCCCGAAGGCCTCACCGCCGACCACGAGGGTCTCCAGCCGATGATCGGTCGGGAGCAGCCGGACCAGCAGCTCCAGGTGGGACGGGGTGGCCTTGCACCAGGTGATCTCTCGGTGCTCGGCGATCTCCGACAGCCCCTGCGGGCCGTCCGCCCCGATGATCACCAGCCGACCGCCGGCCAGGATGGGCAGGAACAGGGTGGTGATCGTCAGATCGAAGGTCAAGGGGCTGAACAGGGGCGCCACCGGCGGCTCGACACCGATCAGGTAGCTCTCCTCTGCGAACGAGAGGTAGCCGGCGAGCCCGCTGCGGGTGATCGGCACCCCCTTCGGCTCGCCGGTCGAGCCGGAGGTGAAGATGACGTAGGCCTCGTCGGAGCCGGATCGCTCGACGGGCTCGAACCGCCTGCTCGGTGCCGCTGGATCGGGTCGTCTGGCTGCAATGTCGTCGATCGACGACAGCACGACGACGCAGTCCGCCATCGTCGCGAGCCGCTTCCGTCTCGCCTTCGGCTGGGACGGGTCGAGGGGGACGAACGATGCGCCGGCGGCCATCACGGCCATGATGGCGGTGACCGCCTCGGCCGAGCGGGGCAGGTCCAGGCCGACGCGACGCCCGGGTCCGACCCCCCGTTCCGCCAGCCAGCTCGCGGTGGCTGCGATCCACTGCCACAGCTCACGGCCCGTGATGTGGCGCTCGCCGTCCTCGACGACCACCTCGGTACTGTCCGCCAGTGCCCGCCTGAGCCGCTCCACCACCGGCTCCCCGGAAGTGGGCGGCTCGGGGCCGCTCTCCCACCGTCGCAGCTCGGCCAGCTCCCGTTGATCGCACAGCGTGGCGGCCCCGATCGGTCGATCGGGATCGGTGACCAGGTCGGACAGCACGGCGAGGTAGTGGCCTGCCGCCCTCGCCCGGTGCTCGGCATCGGCAGCGCCGTGGTTGAGGTCGAGGGCGAACTCGTGATCGGCCGGGTCGGTGTCGGCACCGGCCGCGTAGCTCGTCATCTGGACCCGTAGGAGATGGCTGCCGTCTATCGCTCCCGAGTGCAGCCACCGGGTCGTGGCGGGAATGGAACCGAACTGCTGCTGCACGGCCCGGGGGATGACGTTGACCACCATCTCGTAGTCCGGCGAGGGACTCGTCCCCGGTGCTGCGTGGCGGAGCGTGTCGAGGATCGATCGGCCGACCCGCTTGTGGAGGGTGCGGAACGTGTCGTCCGGCTCGATCTCGATGTCGACCGGGAAGACCTCCATCGTCGGCCCGATCAGCCGCCGCACCGCCGGATCGCTGCGATTGTGGACGGGTAGCCCGATGGCGAAGCGGTCGGTTCCGGTCAGCCGGTGGCAGTAGAGGGCGGTGGCGGTCACCAGCAGCGTCGACCAGGCGAGATCCTCGGTCAGCATCCGGTAGTCGCCGGCCAGCCTCGCCGTGGTCTGCCCCAAGAGGTCGGATCGCAGGTCGAGGGGGATCCGCTCCGCGGTCGGCGTCGGGTGGTCGATCGCCCGGTACAGCCGCCCGACCTTGGGCGCCGGCGCCCGCCGCTCCCAGTGGTCGATGGCCCGCTCTGTCTGCCGGTCGGCCGGTCGAGCCAGGTTGGCGGCGAGCTTCCGGGCCCAGCCGTAGTAGGAGCGCTCGGCCCGGTCGTCGCCGTTGGCAGAAGGGCCCGGGAGCTCACCGAAGTAGGCGGCGGCGGTGGCCTCGAAGACCAGGGCCGAAGAGGTTGCGTCGGTGATCACGTGATGGAGGTCGAGATACCACGAGGCCGTTTCGTCCTCGTGCACGGCGATGGCGCTGTCGTACCCGCAGACCGAGACGTCCAGCGGGGCCCGACCCCGGGCCCGGGCCCAGGCCTCGACCTCCGCCTTCGGCAATCGGACGATCGCTGTCGGGGGGAGGTGATCGGCGTCGATGAGGGTCACGGCGCCGCTCCGGCGATCGACCGTCGTCCGCAACGCGTCGGAGGCCGCCACCACCGAGTCGAAGGCCTCGGCCAACCGGCGGGCGTCGATCGCGTCGGCCAGGTGTGACAGCAGCGGCATGTTCTGGACGGGCGCATCGGGATGCTTCAGCTGGGACGCCAGCAGGCCCCGCTGCATGGGCGACAGCGCCCGGCTCGAGCCGAACGGCACGGCGACAGCCGTCTTCACGGCACCTCCGTCACTCATACCGAACCGCCTCGACTCTACCCACCGATCGCCTATCCCTCCGGCAGACCTCTGACTCCACCTTCGCCACGCTCACTCTACGATCGCGAACGACGTCTCGGATGCACCACCGAGGTGACTGTGTAGCCGCTACGATCAGCATCTGCATCCATGCGGGCGCTGCGGTCGAAGCACAGCGAAATGACCGGCGTCGGTCATACGGTCGCGATCGTGTCCGATGCTGGTTAGAACGGCTGTCGCCGAAGTCGGAGCGAACCGGCGGGGCGATGATCGAACACGACGGAGTTCCAGGAGGGCACAGATCATGACGATCGAGGAGAGGCGATCGGTCCGACCGGTCGTCGATCGAGGAGGGATTGGTCGTCCGACCCACCGGTCCATGGCCCGCCTCGTGCTGGCTGCCATGGTCGGCGGCCTGCTGCTGCTCGGCGCGGCCGGTCCTGCCGCCGCCCACAGCGGCAATCAGTCCTACCTGTATCTCGACGTCACCGAGACCTCGCTGAGCGGTCGGGCAGAATTGCCCATCCGGGATCTGCGGACAACGCTGGGCCTGCAGCTCGACGGAACCGACGAGGAGATCCTGGCCGAGCTGGCCGCCAACAGCGAGCTGCTCAACACCTACATCGATCAGCACTTGGACATCGGGCCGAGCGGTGGCAGCTGGGCCATCGACTTCGCCGACGCCGAGCTGTTCTACTCCGATGCGCCGGAAGTGGACGACAACTACATCCTCCTCCCGTTCGACGTCGCGGTCGACGGCGAGACCGTCCCCCGCCAGTTCGACGTCCGGTTCGATGCCTTCTTCGACGAGGTCGACGGCCGCGACGCGCTCCTGCTGATCGGAAACGACTGGCAGGGTGGCGTCATCGACAACGGTCGGGAGGACCTGGCCACCTTCGATCCCGGCACCCGGGTCCACGCCATCGATCTCGGAGCCCCGAGCGCACTGAAGAACCTGACCTCCAGCGTCAAGCTCGGGGTCAACCACATCAAGACCGGCCCGGATCACATCCTGTTCGTCCTGGTTCTGCTCCTGCCCTCGGTACTGGTGCTGCGGGAGGCCTGGCATCCGGTCGATCGCTTCGGGTCCGCCCTGTGGCGGGTGCTGAAGATCGTGACCATGTTCACGGTGGCCCACTCCATCACCTTCACCTTGGCCGGCGTCGGGCTGCTGCCGCTGCCGTCGCCCCGTATCGTCGAGTCGATCATTGCGCTGTCCATCGCAGCGGCCGCCCTGCACAACATCAGGCCCGTCGTACCCAACCAGGAGTGGCTGATCTCGTTCGCCTTCGGGTTGTTCCATGGGATGGGCTTCGCTTCTCTGGTCTCGGGCCTCGATGTCTCCCGGAGCACCCAGCTCGTCTCGCTGCTCGGTCGGAACGTGGGTATCGAGATCGGCCAGGCCGTCGTCGTCGTGATGCTCTTTCCGCTGCTGTACCTCCTGCGGCGGTTGTGGGTCTATCGGCCGCTGTTCGTCGGAATCTCGCTTTTGCTGACCGGTATCGCCCTGATCTGGATGGTGGAGCGGCTCTTCCAGACCGACCTCGGCATCAACCAGT
>JAHELU010000056.1 GCA_024644005.1 Acidimicrobiales bacterium
CCTGGAGAACAGGGCGATGGACGAGGCGCCCAGTCCGAAGGCGGTCACCACCTGAAAGGCATCGTCGACCTTGAATGCCAGGACGAACACGATGTAGACCAGCATCAGCCCACCGAGGGCCAGTCCGGCCACCGAGAAGCCCATGACGGCACCGCCCCGGAAAGCCACGGGGAGCGCCTTGGCCGGGCCCTCCTTCGCCGCCTCGGTGGTTCTGGCGTTGGCCATGGTGGCCACGGTCATGCCGGCATAGCCGGCGAGGGCGGAGAGGAGGGCGCCGATGATGTAGGTGACCGCAGCGGCCGGGGCGATCAGCACGGCGATCAGGACGGCGAGCACCACGACGAAGGCCGCAACCCAGGTGTACTCCTGCTTGAGGAAAGCCCGAGCACCGGCCTGGATCTCGTTCATCAGGTAGACCATGCGGTCGTTCCCCGGGTCGGCCTTCTTCACATCCGTGTAGAAGTACCCGGCGAGACCGAGTGCGGCCAGGGCTGAGACAAAGGCTAGGTACGGGACTGCGCCCACGGGAACTCCTCCACAAAATCGTGCTCGCCGGTCATCAGGACCGCATCGAACGATGCGACGGCGACCGTGGCACGGTAGTTGCCCCCTCCGCCAACAGCAACAACCGTGGAACTGTTGTGCACAATAAGGACCTCAGCACGTCCCTGCAGCCGCTCGCTTCGCCAAGGCCGGGTCTCGGCTCCACGAGCGGGGACCGAGGGGCGACTTCTCCTGGTCGGTGCGGCGGCAACCAGGTGGCGCTCAGCCCTCGTGTCGCCAGGCTGCCGAGATCGTGGTGGCCAGGTGGTCGATGTCGAGCACGCCGGCGGTCTCCCTGGCGCTGTGCATGGCGAGCTGCGGGGCGCCGATGTCCACGGTCGCCACCCCGAGCCGTGCTGCGGTCATCGGTCCGATGGTCGACCCGCAGGGGAGATCGTTGCGGTGGATGTAGAACTGCAGCGGGACGCCGGCCTGGCGGCAGACGTCGACGATGAACCCCTCGCTCGACGCATCGGTGGCGTACCGCTGGTTGGCATTGCGCTTGACGACGACCCCGCCGTTTAGGGCGATGTGGTGACTGGGCTCGTGTCGCTCGGGGTAGTTCGGATGGGTGGCGTGGGCACCGTCGGCCGACACGACGATCGAGCGGTTCAGGCAGGCGAGGTAGTCCGGTCGCGATGCGCCCTCGGCCAGGGCGATGCGCTCGAGCAGTGAGGCCAGGAACGAGCCGGCGGCCCCGGTGGCCGACGTCGAGCCGATCTCCTCGTGGTCGTACAGGGCCAGCAGCGGCGTTCTCGCCAGGTGCTGGCCGGCGGAGCCAACGTCACCGGCCAGTTCCTGCAGAGCCCGGACACCGCAGAAGGTGGAGAGCAGGTTGTCGATACGAGCCGACGAGAAGAGGTCGCCGTCACGGCCGACGACCGCCGGGGCCTGGGTGTCGAACGCCATCAGGTCCCAGGCCAGGATGTGGTCGGCCTCGACCTCGAGCAGGCGGGCGACATGGGCCCGGAGCCCTGCTGCGCGATCGGCCCGCTCCGCGGTGTCGTCCGCCGGGGCGCCCGCCCGGTCGTCGTCGGCGGTCTCGTCGTCGGTGTCGTCGGCGGCGGGGGCGAGCGCCCAGAGCGGCGTCAGGTGCCGTTGGGGGTCGAGCTTGAGCCCGGAGCCGCTGATGTCCCGGTCGAGGTGGATGGCCAGTTGGGGGATGGTGAGCAGCGGCCGGTCGTCGAGGAACAGGCGGCTCTCGACCGCGCCGTCGGCCACCACCGAGACCCGTCCCGCCAGGCCGAGCCCTCGGTCGAGCCACGAGTTCAGCAGGACGCCACCGTATATCTCCATGCCGATCTGGCGCGCCCCCGCTGACGTCACGTCCGGTTTCGTCTTGACCCGCAGGTTCGGCGAGTCCGTGTGGGCGCCGACGACGGTGAATCCCCGATGATCCGACTGCTGGATCCATGCCACGAGTGATCCACCATCGATCGTCAGATAGGAGCCCGGTCGCTCGGGGAGTCGCTGCCCGAGATCGATCTCGGTGAACCCGGCGCTGATGAGGAGCTCGCCCGCCCTGGCCACGGCGTGATACGGGGTCGGCGAGGCGCCGAGGTCGTCCAGCACCTCCGCAACGAGCGGTCCGGCGGACGGATGCAAGGTCTGGCCGAGCGGGCCTCCGAGTGCGGTCATTGTCATAGGATGCCCGAAAACCATCGAGACCTCGGCGGTTCGGGTGTGAACGCTCGCCACGCCTGTCATCTTCGATAGAGATTCGGCTGGCCCGGTCACCTCTAGCCCAGATATGCTTGAACACTGAGCTATCCGACTTGAAATACCGGGGCCCGGAGTTCTCCTGTGAGTCTTCCGGGTTCTGTTTTACGCTTGCGGACAACGTCGTCCACTCCGTAGTCCGCACCCAGATCGACGCTCCCTGAGCGTCGATCTCGCCGAAGGCGATGCGACTCCGGCGCCAGGTCCCGGACAGGGGGACCAGCACGACACGCCAGATCCCGGTCGGGATCCAAGAGATGGAGACCACGTGAACAACACCTCAGCGCCTCGAGGGCTTTACGACCCCTCTTTTGAACACGACGCCTGCGGTGTCTCCTTCGTCGCCGACCTGCACGGACGCAAGAGCCACGACATCGTCACCAAGAGCCTCGAGGCCCTGACCTGCCTGCAGCACCGCGGAGCGACCAACGCGGAGCCCAACACCGGCGACGGGGCCGGCATCCTGATCCAGGTTCCCGACCGCTTCCTGCGAGATGAGGTCGACGGGCTGCCCCCGGCCGGTCACTACGCCACCGGGATCGCCTTCCTGCCGACCGACGAGGCCAGCCGGGCCGCCACGGTGGCCGCCATCGATCAGATCGTCGCCGAGGAGGGCTTGACCACCGTGGCGTGGCGGGAGGTGCCGGTCGACCCCGCAGGGCTCGGCGACCAGGCACTGGCGGTGATGCCGGCGTTCCACCAGGTCTTCGTCTCCTCACCGAACGGCTTGACCGGCCTCGATCTCGACCGGCAGGTCTACGTCGCCAGGAAGCGGTTCGAGCACGAGCTGGCCGGGGTCTACTTCCCGAGCCTGAGCAGCAGGACGGTGGTCTACAAGGGCATGCTCACCACCCCGCAGCTCTCGTCGTTCTTCCCCGACCTGGGCGACGACCGGGTGGAGAGCGCCCTGGCCCTGGTCCACTCCCGGTTCTCGACGAACACCTTCCCCTCGTGGCCCCTGGCCCACCCGTACCGGTTCATCGCCCACAACGGCGAGATCAACACGGTGATGGGCAACCGGAACTGGATGCGGGCCAGGGAGGCGCTGCTTTCGGCCGATCACTGGGACGACCCGTCGAAGCTGTTCCCCATCTGCACGCCGGGGGCCTCGGACACCGCCAGCTTCGACGAGGCGCTCGAGCTGCTCCACCTCGGTGGCTACCCGCTCCACCACGCCGTGCTCATGATGATCCCCGAGGCGTGGGAGAAGAACCCCGAGCTGCCCCAGGACCAGCGCGACTTCTACGAGTTCTACTCGGCGGCGATGGAGCCGTGGGACGGGCCGGCGTCGGTGACCTTCACCGACGGGACCGTGGTCGGGGCGGTGCTCGACCGCAACGGCCTTCGACCGAGCCGGTACTGGGTGACCGACGACGACCTGGTCATCATGGCCTCCGAGGTCGGCGTGCTCGACGTCGACCCGGCCAAGGTCGTCCGCAAGGGCCGGTTGGAGCCGGGCAAGATGTTCCTCGTCGACACCTCCGAGGGCCGCATCGTCGACAACGACGAGCTCATGTCGACCCTGGCCGCCGAGCATCCCTACGGCCGGTGGCTACAGAGCCTGCACACGATCGACGACCTGCCGGATGACAACCCGCCGAAGCCGGCCACCCACCACCCGGAGGACCTCGTCGCGGAACAGGCGACGAACGGCTACACGATCGAGGAGCTCGAGCTGCTCGTCGACCCCATGGCCCGCGTCGGCAAGGAGGCGATCGGCTCGATGGGCACCGACACGCCGTCCGCCGTGCTGTCCAGCCACCCTCGGATGCTGTTCGACTACTTCGCCCAGCTCTTCGCCCAGGTCACCAACCCCCCGCTCGACGCGATCCGGGAGGAGCTGGTCACCAGCCATCAGGTGGTCCTCGGGCCTTCCGGGAACATCCTGGACCCCGGCCCCGAGTGGTGCCATCAGCTCGTGCTGGACTACCCGGTGATCACACCGGAGACGCTGGCGAGGATCGTCCACGCCGGTGACAGCAGCGACTTCGAGCTGTTCGACTCGGTCGAGCTGAGCGGCCTCTACCCCGTCGAGCTGGGCGAGGTCGGGCTACGGCGGGCGCTGGACGAGATCTGCCAGCAGGCCAAGCAGGCCATCGAGGGGGGCGCGACCCTGGTGGTGCTGTCGAACCGGGGCGCCACCGCCGATCTCGCCCCCATACCGTCGCTGCTGCTGACCGGAGCGGTCCACCACTTCCTGACCAGGGAGAAGCTGCGGACCCAGACCGGTCTCGTCATCGACGCCGCGGATGCCAGGGAGGTGCACCACTTCGCCCTGCTGCTCGGCTGCGGGGCCAGCGCGATATGCCCGTCGCTCGTGTTCGAGACCATCCGGGCCAGGATCGCCGCCGGCCGATCGGCCGCTGATCCGGACCAGGCAGACCAGAACTACGTCAGGGCGGCCTCGACTGGCGTCATCAAGGTCATGTCGAAGATGGGCATCTCCACCGTCGCCTCCTACACGGGAGCCCAGATCTTCGAGGCGATCGGCCTCGGCGAGGAGCTGGTCGACGAGTTCTTCACGGGGATCACCTCGAAGCTCGGCGGCATCGGTCTCGGGCAGCTGGCCGAGGAGTGCGCCCGGCGGCACCGCAGGGCCTTCCCGGACCGCCCCGAGCAGCTGGCCCACCGCCGGCTCGACCCGGGCGGCGAGTACCGGTGGCGCCGGGAGGGCGAGTACCACCTGTTCAATCCGGAGACGGTGTTCAAGCTGCAGCACTCGACGCGCACCCAGCGCTACGACATCTTCAAGGACTACACCGAGCTCGTCGACGCCCAGTCCGAGAACCTGGCCACCCTGCGTGGGCTGTTCCGGCTCGTCTCGGACCGCCAACCGGTGCCCATCGACGAGGTCGAGCCGATCTCGAACATCGTCCGCCGGTTCGCCACCGGGGCCATGAGCTACGGCTCGATCTCGGCCGAGGCGCACGAGACGCTGGCCATCGCCATGAACCGGCTCGGCGGCAAGTCGAACACCGGTGAAGGGGGCGAGGATCCCGAGCGGTTCGTCCCGCTGCCCAACGGCGACTCGAAGCGATCGGCGATCAAGCAGGTGGCCTCCGGCCGGTTCGGCGTGACGGCCGAGTACCTCACCGCAGCGGACGACATCCAGATCAAGATGGCCCAGGGGGCCAAGCCCGGCGAGGGCGGGCAGCTGCCGGGCAAGAAGGTCTACCCGTGGATCGCCAAGACCCGCCACTCGACCACCGGGGTCGGCCTGATCTCGCCGCCACCCCACCACGACATCTACTCCATCGAGGATCTGGCCCAGCTGATCCACGACCTGAAGAACGCCAACCCCGAGGCCAGGATCCACGTGAAGCTGGTGGCCGAGGTCGGCGTCGGCACGGTGGCGGCCGGCGTGTCGAAGGCCAAGGCCGACGTGGTCCTGATCTCCGGGCACGACGGCGGGACCGGGGCATCGCCGCTGACGTCGCTGAAGCACGCTGGCGGCCCGTGGGAGCTCGGCGTGGCCGAGACCCAGCAGACGCTGCTGCTGAACGACCTCCGCGATCGGATCGTGCTCCAGGTCGACGGCCAGATCAAGACCGGGCGGGACGTGATGGTGGCGGCACTGCTGGGCGGGGAGGAGTTCGGCTTCGCAACCGCACCGCTGGTGGTGTCGGGTTGCGTGATGATGCGGGTCTGTCACCTCGACACCTGCCCCGTCGGCGTGGCGACCCAGAACCCCGAGCTGCGGGCCAAGTTCACCGGTCAGCCCGAGTTCGTCGAGACCTTCTTCGAGTACATCGCCGAAGAGGTCAGGGAGTACCTGGCCGAGCTCGGGTTCCGGTCGCTCGACGAGGCGATCGGCCACGTCGAGTGCCTCGACACCGAGAAGGCCATCGACCACTGGAAGGCATCCGGGCTCGACCTCACACCGATCCTGCACCTGCCGGCGATCGACGAGCAGGACAGCCGCCACTGCACCCAGCGCCAGGACCATGGCCTGGCCCATGCTCTCGACAACATGCTGATCGCCGATGCGGCCGATGCGCTCGAGTCCAAGCAGGCCGTGGCGCTGTCGTACCCGATCTCCAACACCAACCGGACCGTCGGTACGATGCTAGGTCACGAGCTGACCAAGCGATTCGGCGGTGGGGGCCTCCCTGACGACACGATCACGATCGACTTCACCGGCTCGGCCGGCCAGTCGTTCGGCGCTTTCGTCCCTCGGGGCATCACGCTGCGCTTGGAGGGCGATGCCAACGACTACTTCGGCAAGGGCCTCTCCGGTGGCCGGCTCACCCTCCGACCTCCCCGGGAGTCGAGATTCGCCGCGGAGGAGAACATCATCGCCGGCAACGTCATCCTGTACGGCGCAACCAGCGGCCAGGTCTTCATCCGGGGCCGGGTCGGCGAGCGATTCTGCGTACGCAACTCGGGAGCCCAAGCGGTGGTCGAGGGCGTGGGCGACCACGGCTGCGAGTACATGACCGGCGGGATCGCCGTTGTGCTGGGATCGACCGGCCGGAACTTCGGGGCCGGCATGTCCGGCGGCATCGCCTACGTGCTCGACGTCGACGGCTGCTTCCGATCGAGGCTCAACCAGGAGATGGTGGACATCGAACCCATGGCCGACGAGGACCGCGAGCGGCTCCGGGACCTGGTGGCGGCCCATCGGGAGGAGACCGGATCCACCGTGGCCCAGCGGCTCCTCGACGATTGGGAACGCTCGGTCGGCCGGTTCGTGAAGGTGATGCCGACCGACTATCGCCGGGTGCTCGACGCCCAGCGGCGGGCGGACGAGCTCGGCCTCGATCCCGTCGAGGCGATCATGGAGGCCGCCCATGGCTGATCCCAGAGGGTTCCTCCTCCACCAGCGCAAGACCCCGACGATGCGGCCGGTTCCGGTCCGCCTCAAGGACTGGCACGAGGTCTACGAGGACTTCGACACCCAGGAGGTGGTCACCCAGGCCTCCCGCTGCATGGACTGCGGGATCCCGTTCTGCAACAACGGCTGCCCGCTCGGCAACCTCATCCCGGACTGGAACGACCTCGTCTACCGGAACGACTGGCGCCGGGCCATCGAGGCGCTGCACGCCACCAACAACTTCCCCGAGTTCACGGGCCGCCTGTGCCCGGCCCCCTGCGAGGCCGCCTGCGTCGCCGGCATCCACACCGACGCCGTGACGATCAAGAACATCGAGCTGTCGATCATCGAGCGGGCCTGGGAGGAGGGCTGGGTCGAACCGGTCATCGCCTCCAAGAAGACCGGCAGGACCGTGGCCGTCGTCGGTTCCGGCCCGGCCGGTCTCGCTGCCGCCCAGCAGCTGACCAGGGCCGGTCACGACGTCACGGTGTTCGAGCGGGCCGACCGCATCGGCGGCCTGCTCCGCTACGGCATCCCCGAGTTCAAGATGGAGAAGCAGTACCTGGACCGGCGGCTGGGGCAGATGGAGGCCGAGGGCACGGTCTTTCGGACCAACGCCTATGTCGGCGGGCCGCCGGACCATCCCGACCGGGTCTCGGCCGCCGAGCTCGCCGACGACTTCGACGCCGTCGTACTGGCCGGCGGGGCAACCCTGTGGCGGGACATGATGCCGGCACCGTTCCCCGGGCGCGACCTCGACGGCGTCCACCAGGCGATGGAGTACCTGCCGCCGTCCAACCGGGTGCAGCTCGGCGACCTCGACGAGCCGCCGATCTCGGCCGAGGGCAAGGCGGTGGTCATCATCGGTGGCGGCGACACCGGGGCGGACTGCCTCGGCACCGCCAACCGCCAGGGTGCCCGCTCCGTGCACCAGTTCGAGATCATGGACCGGCCGCCGGACGAGCGGGCCGAGAGCACGCCGTGGCCGACCTGGCCGCTCATGTTCCGGACCGCATCGGCCCACGAGGAGGGCGTCGAGCGGGTGTTCTCGGTCCAGACCACCGAGTTCATCGGCACCGACGGCCACATCACCCACCTCAAGGGCCACAGGGTGCGGGTGGAGACCGACGAATCGGGTCGGCCCTCGTTCACGAAGGTCGAGGGCAGCGAGTTCACCATGGAGGCCGACCTGGTGCTGCTGGCCATGGGCTTCGTCGGCCCGGAGGCCGACACCGCGATCGCCGAGCTCGGCCTCGAGCTGGACGAGCGGGGCCTGGTCCGCCGGGACGGGAAGTGGCGTGCGTCGAGAGACGGTGTCTTCGTCTGCGGCGACATGGGCCGGGGCCAGAGCCTGATCGTGTGGGCGATCGCCGAGGGTCGGGCCTGCGCCGCGTCGGTGGACGAGGCACTGATGGGATCGACGCTGCTGCCGAGCCCGGTCAAGCCGACGGATCGGCCGCTGAGCTGACAGTGCGGCGGGCCTCCGGCCTGCACGCCCCGAGCTCGACTTCCGGCCGAGCTCGCCGAACAGCCTCTCAGCCGACCTCTTCGATCAAGCCCTCGAGCAGCAACCGGTAGAGCGTCGAGCACACTCGGAATGCGCTCTCGCCGGTCAGCGTGATGACGTCGGCCACCGTCGTCCGACCGTTCAGCTTCGCCAGGTACACCCATTCGTCGGCCGTGACCAGCCGCTCGAAGTTGCTGTCCGGCAGCGACGCCGCCAGCCGGAACGCAGCGCTGGTCGACGGGATCCTGCTGGCGATGCGACGCCAGATCTCGACCCGGTGCTCGGCCTGGGCGAGCAGGGTTCCCGTGTCACCGGCCAGCCGGTCGCCGAGACGATGGCTGCGGCCGGCCTCGAAGGTGAACGCGGCCTCGGACGGCACCAGCAGCTCGAACAGGGAGTTGAGGTTGTACTCGTGGAGCAGTCGCCGTATCAGCGGCTCGCACTCCGGGCGGGCGGTCAGGACCTGGTCGAGCACCGTCGGCTCCGTGTCCGGCAAGGCGAACAGGGCTTCGATGTCGGACAGCGCCCCGACATCGGCCCCGAACAGCACCGCACTCAGCGGCGAGCCCTCGTTGGTGGTGGCCAGGTAGACCCTGCCGTCGGAGAACCAGATCTCGCCCCCGCCGGCCAGGCTCAGAGCCCCGGTCCTCGACTTGGACTCCAGCGACCGCATCAGTGCGGCCAACGGAAAGTCCTTCAGGTTTCCTTGCAGCGCTTCCTCGGAGACAACAACAGTCACCCTGCTCCATCGCCAGCAACCGACCGGACTTGAGGGTCGGGACCCATTGATCGACGGCGTCGGGAAATTCGGTCCGGCATCTCAATATCGGCCGCGACCGTACCGATTGGGCAAGTGCTGAACAACAGGTGAGAGGACTATGGTTCGTCAACTCAAATTCCGAGAACGACTGGTCGCCATGGCCGCGATACCGATCCTGGTCGTCGCCGTCGTCGCGGTCGGCCTTCTGCTCTTCGTCGGATCGTCGGCCACCAGGCCCTACGGGCTGTTCGCCCTCTTCGGGCTCGCCGTGGCGGGCGGCTCGGCCTATCTGGTCGGCCGATCGATCCTGACCACGATCGACGAGCTGATCGTCTCCGCCTCGGCGCTGGCCGGGAGCCATCGCAAGCTGGCCGACGGGGAGATCGGGGCATCCGACATCGAGCCGATCGCATCGCCGAGCGACGACGAGATCGGCCGGCTGGTCGATGCCATGAACGCGGTGAACGTGGCAGCGGTGGAGGCCGCCGAGTCCCACCGTGGGGCCGTGAAGGAGGGCCTGTCGAACATCGTGGTCAACCTGGCTCGCCGCAGCCAGAGCCTGCTCGACCGCCAGGTCGAGTACCTCGATCGCCTGGAGAGCACGGAGGAGGACCCCGATCGGCTGGCCCAGCTGTTCAAGGTCGACCACCTCGCCACCAGGATGCGACGCAATGCCGAGAGCCTGCTCGTACTGGCCGAAGCAGAACCGGGTCGACGACGGGGCGAGCCGGTGGAGATCGCCGACGTGCTCCGGGTGGCGATCGGCGAGGTCGAGAACTACCAGCACATCGAGCTGCGAGACGTCGGGGACGGGCAGGTCAGCGCCAACGTGGCCGTCGACATCGCCCACCTCGTGGCAGAGCTGATGGAGAATGCCACCCAGTTCTCACCCCCGAACACGCCGGTCGAGGTCAAGGGCACGTTCAACGACGTGAAGCGCTTCGTGGTCACCATCACCGATCAGGGCATGGGGCTCGACGAGGAGAAGCTGGCCAAGACCAACGCCCTGCTGGCCAGTCCGCCCGAATTGGGTCTCGGCATGGGCCGATCGCTCGGGTTCATGGTCATCGGCCGGCTCGCCCAGCGGCTCGGCGCCACGGTCAGCCTCCGAGCGAACGACGGGACCGGATCGACCGCCGTCGTCGACATCCCGGAGGAGCTCTTCATCGGCCACTCGCTCGGTGACCGGCCGTCGCTGATCGAGGCGATGACCGGCGTGTCGAGCAACGACGACGAGGCCGAAGCCGACGACGACGTCCCCGCCGCAGACACCGACGACGACGTTCCAGCCGGAGACGACGACGATGTCCCAGCCGGGGACATCACGGGCCAGGTGCAGGACGACGCCGACGACCAGAGCGACGAGGCCGACGATGGTGCTGCGACCGACGAGGAAGCGGCGACATCGGCACGGCCAGCGGGTGCCGATCGCCGCAGCCAGAAGGGCTCGGTCGCTCTCGAGCAGTTGCTCGGGCTGAGCGCCGAGAGCGGAGACGCCGACGACGGTGACGACGAGGACGCGACGCCCGTCGACTGGGCCTCGACATCGCCCTTCGAGTCCGATTCGGGAGACACCGACGACGATGTGTGGGTCCCACCCAAGGTCACCGGCGCCCCACCGGCCAAGCTCGCGGAGGCGGTGCCGTCCGGCGAGGCGTTCGAGTCGGGCGTGGCGTCGCTGCTGGAGGATCGATCGGCGGGCACCAGCGGCGATTCGAAGTCCCGGACGTTGCGAGACGACGGAGCGACGTCGGCCGGGCTCAAGAAACGGGAACGGGGAGCGTCGCACGTCCCGGTCGGCGAAGGCCGGCACGTAGCGGCCACCAGCCGCGACCCCGAGGAGATTCGCTCGATGCTGTCCCGCTATCGGGAGGGTCTCAAGGACGGCAAGCAGGACTCCCGGGACGATGCGGAGGACGCCGTGGAGCCCGAGCCGTCGAAGACGACGAAAGACAACAGGTAGCCACCATGAGCGGATTGAGCAACGAAGCAAACAACGTCAACTGGCTCGTCAACAACTTCGTCGACCAGGTGCCGGGCGTCTCGGAGGCCGTGGTCGTGTCGTCGGACGGCCTGCCCATCGCGACATCGAAGGGCCTCGACCGTGACTCCATCGACCGGTTCTCGGCCGTCGCCTCCGGCCTGATCGGACTCAGCTACGGGGCGGCAGGACGGTTCGGCGGGGGAGCGGTGACCGAGGTCATCGTCGAGATGGAGAACGCCTTCCTGTTCGTGACCGGTATCAGCGACGGGTCGTTGCTGGCGGTGGTGGCGGACGCCACCGCTGATCTCGGCCTCATCGGCTACGAGATGGCCGTGCTGGTGGAGAAGGCCGGTGCCGCGCTGACCCCCGCGCTGCGGGCCGAGCTGCAGGCGGCACTGCCTCGATGAGCGACAGGAACGGAGAAGAAGCCCCGAACGAACTGCGGGTGCGGCCCTACACGGTGACCAGGGGCCGGACAGAAGCCGAGATCGAGCTCGCCGTCGAGACGATGATCCAGGCCACGGTGAACGAGGGCTGCGCGACCCGGCAGGAGACCGAGTCGAGAGCGATCATCGAGCTCTGCCGCGAGCCGCTGTCGATAGCCGAGATCTCGGCCCATCTGGCGCTCCCGCTCCAGGTGGTGAAGGTGCTCGTCGGAGACCTGGTCCTCGAAGGGCTCGTCGCCACCCACGGCGGCGGTGCCGATGCGAGCGGCCGACCGGACCTCGCTCTGTTGGAGCGGGTGCTCGACGGACTACAGAGCCTGTGAGGTCACGATGAGCAATCCAATTCCGGTCAAGATCGTCGTCGCCGGTGGTTTCGCGGTCGGCAAGACCACCTTCGTCGGCGCGATCTCGGACATCGAACCGCTCACCACCGAGGCCAACATGACCGCGGTCAGCGAGGACGTCGACGATCTCGGCGAGGCGACCAGCAAGACGGGCACGACGGTGGCGATGGACTTCGGTCGGGTCGCCCTCGGCGAGGAGCTCATGCTCTACGTGTTCGGGACGCCCGGTCAGGATCGATTCCACTTCATGTGGGACGAGCTGGTGCGGGGGGCGATCGGCGCCGTCGTGCTGGTCGACACCGACCGGCTCGACACCTGTTTCCCGGCCGTCGACTACATGGAGCAGGCCGGCGTGCCCTTCATCGTCGCAGTGAACGCGTTCGACGGCGTCCTCCACCATCATCCGGAGGACGTGCGAGAGGCGCTCGATGTGCCGTCGTACGTTCCGGTCGTGGTCACCGACGCCAGGAACCGGGCCGCGGTGCGAGACACGATCGTCTCGCTCGTCCGCCACGCGATGTCGATGGCCACCGCGCCGGTGGCCTGACAGACACAGCCACCGCGCCGGTGGCCTGACAGACACAGCCACCGCGCCGGTGGCCTGACAGATACAGCCACCGCGCCGGTGGCTTGACAGACACGGGCCCGCCACACACACCGGCCCGCAGTCTGGGCCGTTGCGACAGGCGGTCGCCGCTGGGCACAGTGGTCCGATGAGCGACACATCGGATGACGAGGTCGGGCTGCTGCACGGGCTGGCCACCACCAGGTCCATCCGCCGGTATCGGGAGGAACCGATTCCGGACGACGACCTCGCCACGATCCTGTTCAGCGCCACCAGGGCCCCCACCGGGTCGAACCGTCAGAACTTCCGGTTCCTGGTCCTGCGGGACGGGCCCCGGGCCGTCGAGGCGAAGGCCATGCTGGGCCGGACCTTCCGGGCCGGCTGGGAGGAGAAGCAGCGGACCGACGGCTACGACCGGGGCAGCGGCGACGACGAGGACTCGCCGAAGGCACGGATGGCCAGGACGATGCAGCACTTCGTCGACAACTTCGAGCGGACCCCGGTGGTGGTGCTGGCCTGCGTGCGCCGCCGCCACCAACGGCTGATCGACGGCGCATCGATCTATCCGGCGTGCCAAAACCTGCTCCTGGCGGCGAGGGCGCTCGGCTACGGCGGCGTCTTGACCGGCTGGCATGCCACGGTCGATGCCGAGCTTCGAGCGCTCCTCGACATCCCCGACGACTACGAGATCGCCGCCACCATCCCGCTCGGCCGGCCGGTCGGCGGTCACGGACCCGTCAGGCGCCGCCCGCTCGGCGAGCTGGTGTTCGACGACGGTTGGGGCCGGTCAGCCGCCTGGGCGGTCGACCCGGAGGGCACCAGGTTCACCCAGGCCGGTCCACCGCCACCGTCCGACCGAGCCGCTCGATAGCGGATCCCGCCAGTGGCCGGAGTTCGGCGACGATTGGGGGGCCGGTCAGCCGAACGGCGCAGCGCCGACGAAGTCGAGCGCCTTCTCGAGGAACGGGAAGGCCTTCGGGAGCCCGAAGTGATCGATGCCCCGCAGGACCAGCAGCTCGCCGTTCGGCAGGGCCTCGGCGAGGGGCTCCCCCGGCCCTGCGAAGTCCTGGTCACCGATCACCACGAGGACCGGGTTGGTGATCTCGGCCAGCACCTCCGGCGTCAGCTCCGGGCGGGGACGCTGGATGAACGCCGCCAGCGCCTTCGGATCGTTGCCGTCGCTCTCGGCCAGCGACTTGAAGTGCATACTGACGAGGTCGTCCTCGTCGCCCCGACCCTCGAGGGCGTCCAGGATCGGGTTGCCGTCACGCTCGCGGAACATCGACCCCCCGATACCGCCGACCACGATCCGGTCGAACCGCTCAGGTTTCTCGGCCGCCAGCGCCAGCACGATGGCCGCTCCGGCCGAGTACCCGATGGCATCGACCGGTCGGTCCGGGAGCTGGTCGGCGATCAAGGCTTCGACGTCGGCGTAGGCGGCAACGTCGTGGGGTTTCGCCGCATCGCCGTGGCCGAGCAGGTCAGGGGCGATCACCGGCCGTCCCGCTTCGGTGATGAGATCGATCCAGCCCGGTTCCCGCCACGTCCTGGACGCCGAGGTGGTGAATCCGTGGACCAGGAGGACCGGGGTCGTCATGGCGTCAATCTAACCGAGCGCTGTGTATCGGGGCGAAGCGTCGCCGTGTCCCGGGGCGAGACGTCGCCGTGTCCCGGGGCGAAGCGTCGCCGTGTCCCGGGGCGAAGCGTCGCCGTGTCCCGGGGCGAAGCGTCGCCGTGTATCGGGGCGAAGCGTCGCCGTGTCCCGCCGTGTCCCGGGGCGAGAGGTCGCCGTGCAACCGAGCCCTGTCGGGATCAGGCCACCGACATCTCGGCCGCCAGCTCGGTGCCCTCCTCGCCCCGGCCCGGCGGCGCCAACGTGGCCGAGCTACGGCGGATGGCGCTGATGTCCGCGGTCCGGTAGCTGGCCAGCCGAACGCTCCACGAGTCGATCACGTGCCGGTTGTCCCGAAACGAGAAGAACGTGGTCAGGGGGCCTTCCTGCTGATAGGCGTCCGCCCCCTCGACGAAGTCGGTCGTCTGATCGGTCAATGTCACGGCGAACAACGCCATCGTCCTGCTCCTCGTCTCGTTCCCGTGTCTCGGATCGCTTCGTCTGCTGCGGCCCTCGCTCGGCGGGGCGGTAGTGCTCCCTTCTGCAACATACGTCTTCCGGCTTGTGCGGTACCAGAGGGGTAACCCTGTGGATTTCGGTAGTTGTCCACAGGCGGGGGAGCCCGATCCTATGCTGGCGCGGTGAGCGATCCGGCCCCCGACGGCGATCCGAGCCCGGCGGGTCTGCGAGCGGACTGGCTGGAGCGCCCGAGGCCGGACCGGCTCGACCCCGATCGCCCCGACTACGACGCCTGCCTCGACGCCCATCGCCGGGCCGTTGCCGTTGGCTCGTCCGGCTACCCGGATCCCCGGTCCGGCCTGTTCGTCATGACCGCGGTCTACTTGCGCGATCGTGGCTGGTGCTGTGATCGTGGATGTCGGCACTGTCCCTACGGCGAGCCCGTCGACCGACCCGGGAGCGAGGAACCATGAGCGATCGAATCCACATCACCCGCCGTGGAGGGGTGGCCGACGTCCGGCTCAACCGACCGGACAAGATGAACGCCCTCGATCCCGACATGTTCTCCGCCCTCATCCAGACCAGTGACGAGCTGGCGACCGACCCGAGCCTGCGATGCGTCGTGCTCTCCGGCGAGGGCCGGTCGTTCTGCGCCGGGCTGGACTTCGCAAGCTTCCAGGGCATGAGCGATGGGCCACGCGACGCCGCGACCGCCGCCGTCGACGACATACCAGAGGATCGGATCACCCACCGGGGCCAGCAGGCGGTCTACGGCTGGACGGAGCTGCCGGTCCCGGTCGTCGCGGCCATCCACGGCCACGCCCTCGGTGGCGGCATCCAGCTCGCCCTCGGGGCCGACATGCGGATCGTCGCCCCGGACGCCCAGCTGTCGGTGCTGGAGATCCGCTGGGGCCTCGTTCCCGACATGACCGGCACGCAGGCGCTGGTGAACCTGGTCGGTCTCGACGTCGCCAAGGAGTTGACCTTCACCGGCCGGATGATCTCCGGCGAAGAGGCCGTCGCCCTCGGTCTCTGCACGAGGCTGGCCGACGACCCCCACGCCGAGGCGATGGCGCTGGCCACCGAGATCGCCGCCAAGTCACCACATGCGATCCGGGCCGCCAAGCGGCTGTTCAACAGTGCGCCGAAGGACTCGCTGGCCGAGGGGTTCTCCAACGAGCGGCGGGAGATCGGCCGGCTGATCGGCTCGCCGAATCAGGTCGAACAGGTCACGGCGTTCTTCGAGAAGCGGGCTCCCGTTTTCGTCGACCCTGCGTGATCGGGGCCCGATCACCGAACCGGGAGACACGGCGCCGGCTCGCCGGTCACGGCGTCTTGCCCCGAGCTGCCAGGACCCGACGGAGGGTCTCGATCTCGTCGGTGATGATGGCGTCGGCGCCGTTGTCCAGCAATCGCTCCATCTCGGACTCCTCGTTGACCGTCCAGAAGTGGACCTGGAGCCCGAGACGCTGGATCCGCCGGATCAGCCAGGCCGAGCTGAGCGACAGCCCCCCGGCCGCCGGCGGTATCTGCAGGCAGCCGTACGGCGGGTGCCAGCGGGGATAGAGGAGGGCCGCCAGCAGCACCTTGGCGGCACCGACGGGACCGGGGGAGGTGCACAACCGATCGTCGAACGAACGGCGGACCCGGTCGATCCTGGCGTCCGAGAACGAGCCGATGCAGACCCGGTCGGCGGCGTCGTGGTGCCGGATGGTCTCGATCAACAGCTCGACGGCGTCGTCGGCCTTCGGGTCGATGTTGAACCGGGCGTCCGGGAACGCCTCGAGGAGCTCGGAGAGCCGGGGGATCCGGTGCCCACCCTCGAGCTGCACGTCAGACAGCCGATCCCAGGAGTAGTCGGCGATGGCGCCCGGCAGCCCGGCCACCCGTTCGAGCTGGCCGTCGTGGAAGGCGACGAGCACGTCATCGGCGGTCTTGTGCACATCGGTTTCGAGGTAGCGGTACCCGAGTTCGGTCGCATGGGTGAACGCCGCAACGGTGTTCTCCGGCCCGGCCCCGAACCCGCCGCGATGGGCGAACCCGAACGGCCGGTCGGTGTCGAGAAAGGGCCACGCCATCCGCCGAAGGTAGCAGCGCTCGCTCGACCGGTCTCGGCTCGAGCCGGAGTGGAGTCAGCGCACGCCAATCGCTAGTGTCCTGAAAGGCTGTCCTGTCGCGAGTCGGATCAACCTCGCAGGACACCAGGTTCGGATCCAGTGAGTACCCACGAGGGAGCAGCGGTGACGGCAACGGTCAGAACCGAGCGCAACGGGGCGGTCGGCACGATCGTGTTCGATCATCAGGCCAGGCGCAATGCGATGACGTTGGACATGTGGCTGGCCGTGCCGGAGATCTGCGCCGAGCTCGAAGCCGACGACGAGATCCACACCGTCGTCCTCAGGGGGGCCGGGGACACTGCCTTCGTCGCCGGGGCGGACATCTCACAGTTCGAGGAGCGACGGCCCGGCGGGGGCTCCTACGACAAGGCCACCGGCGCCGCCTATTCGGCACTGGAGCTGCTGGACAAGCCGGTCCTGGCGCTGATCCACGGATTCTGCGTCGGCGGTGGCCTGGGCATCGCCGCCGCGGCCGACATCCGCTACGCAGCGGACGACGCCCGATTCGGCCTCACCCCGGCCCGGCTCGGCATCGGCTACAGCGCCGCAGGCACCGGCAAGCTCGTCGACCTGCTCGGTCCGTCCGTCACCAAAGAAATCATCTACACCGCCGAGCTCTACGGTGCATCGACGGCCCTGCGGTGGGGGCTCGTCAACCACGTCCTCCCCAAGGCCGAGCTCGACGACCATGTGGCGGCCCAGGCTGCGGTGATCGCCAGCCGGGCGCCACTGAGCCAACGAGCGGCCAAGCTGGCCGTCGCCGATCACCTCCGCTCACCCGAGCACCGACGCCCGGAGGAGGTCGACGCGGCGATCAGGGCCTGCGGCAGCTCCGAGGACTACGCGGAGGGCGTCCGGGCCTTCATGGAGAAGCGAAGACCGGCTTTCAAGGGACGCTAGTTTCTTGGGCTCACGAACTCATCTCCTCGCGACAGGTCTCGGGCCCACCGAGCTCGCGGTGCAGACCCGCCGACGTTGCCGGGCGCCGGTCGGATCATGAGCTCCCTTGGACGCCTCGACCAGCTCCTGGCCGAGACCGACGGCGGCCTGGATCGGATCATGGCCGTCATCGCCTCGGTCGACCGTGCCGCACCGCCGGCCGAGGACGACATCGTCGCCCGCCTCGACGAGCTGAGCGAGGGCTGTGGCGGGGAGGCGTCGGTCGCGGTCGTCCTCGACTTCGTGTTCGGCACCGCCGGCTTCGTCGGGGACGTCGCCCACTACTACGACCCGGCGAACTCGTTGATCCATCGGGTGCTCGACCGGCGCCGGGGGATCCCGCTGACGCTCGCCGCAGTAGCGGCCGAGGTCGGCCGGCGCCGCGGCGTCGACCTCCGGCTGATCGGCATGCCGGGCCATGTCCTGCTCGGCGAGGGGCCGGACCCGGACCGCTGGTTCGATCCATTCGGTCGGGGCGCCGAACTGGGAATGGCGGACTGCCGTGCCCTGTTCGCCCGCTTCCACCCGATCGAGGCGTTCAGGCCGACGATGCTGCTCCCGATGAGCAACGAAGCGGTGGCGATCAGGATGCTCAACAACCTCCGGGTCGCCTTCGTGAAGCGGGGCGAGCTCGACCGCACCGTCCCGGTCCTCGAGCTGCGGGCCGGCATGGCATCCGCCACGGTCAGCGACAGGGCTGAGCTCGCCAACCTGCTCACCGGTCTCGGTCGCTTCGACCAGGCGGCCCAGCACTTCGACGTGCTCGTCGAGCTCGACCCGGAGCGAGCGGACACCTACCGGGCCAGAGCGATGAACTGCCGGGCCCACCGCAACTGAGCCATCGCTACTGAGCCACGGCGGCTGACCGTCGTCGGGCCGTGCCGCCGGGTCGGCCGTGCATCCGGCCTCCACAGTAGGCTTGGCCGCCGCAGCCCGTCCCAGCCCGCACCTCAGGAGCATCGTGATAGACCGCGAGATCAAGCGCAGCCTCGGCCAGATGATCAAGGGGGTCCAGGTGGTGGCAGCGTGCCACGACGGGTTGACCCGGGCCTACACCTCCCACTGGGTGTCGCAGATCTCCTTCGACGAGCCGATCGTGATGGCGTCGGTCAGCCCGAAGCACGACACCTACCCGCTGATGATCGCCGCCGGCCGATTCACCGTCTCGATACTGGCCGGCGACCAGATCCGGGAGGGCCAGTACTTCTCCTACCCCGGGCGCAAGTTCAAGTACTCGGCCCCCGAGTTCGTCGACCACGACGAGCGGGGCCGCCCCTATGTCCCGAACTCCATCGCCTGGTTGTTCTGCGAGACCTTCGACCGGATCGAGCGGTTCGACCACGATCTGTTCCTCGCCACTGTCGTCGAGGTCCGGGAGGGCCGCCTGGGTGAGCCTCCGCTGCTGTACTCGGCCCGCCATGGCTGGCGGGTGACCGGCGGCAACGCACGGGAGAAGGGGCAGTCCGTTCGCGACGAGCTGCTGGCCCGGGTGGCGGCGCTGGAATCCGAGCAATCGGTCGATGCATCCGACGCCCCCGAATCGATCGATGAGCCCGATGCCGTCGATCAGGGCTCACCGGGGATCGGGTAGTACCGGAACGGGCTGTCGCAGCAGGTCAGGCCACGCCCCGGAGGTGACCGACCTCGTTCAGGCTGGCCACCGAGCGCTCCCCGGACGACGCCGCCACGAACCGGTTGATCGAGGTGTAGTGGGGCTCGAAGAACATGGCGGAGGCTATGCCGAGCACCTGGGCCGCCCAGACGTTGATGACGCCGCCGTGGCAGACGACGGCCACCCTCTGGCCCCGGTGACCGGCGATCAGCTCCTCGATGGTCGACACCACGAGGTCGGTGAACTCGGACATGTCCTGACGCTGCTGGGAGGCGATGAACTCCCGCCATCGGGCCTTGTCGGCCTTGAGGTCCTCGATGGGGATGTAGTGGTCGTCCTCGGCGTCGTATTCCTGCAGGCCATGGCGGATGTAGCCCTCGAGACCAAGGGCCTGCTCGAGCGGCGCTGCGGTCTGGCGGGCCCGGCGCATGGGGCTGACGTAGATGGCGTCGATCCGCTCGACGGCCAGCCAATCGGCCATGGCCTCGGCCTGGCGATGACCGAGGTCGGTCAGGTCGGGATCGGCCGGCCCCGACGCACCGTCGATCCGGTGCGGGCGGGCGTGACGTATCAGGAGGAGGTCCATCGGCCCCGACGATATCGCTCCGCCCAGCCATGCCCGAATCCGGCCGTTCCCGCCGCTGTTCCGCTAGGCGAGACCGTTCCGAATGAAGAAATGCTTCCGATTCCACGGCGGGGACCGATGGGAGCGGGGGAGGCAACGGGAGCTGGTTACCATGCAGGTTGTGAAAAGACGAACCAAGATCATCGCCACGATCGGCCCCTCCTGCGCCGACGAGACCACCATGAAGGCAATGGTGGAGGCCGGCATGGACGTGGCCCGGCTCAACCTGTCACACGGCACGCTGGACGATCACCTCCAACGGCTCGCCCAACTGCGGCAGATCGCCGACTCCGTCGGACGACCGGTTGGCGTGATGGCCGACCTCCCGGGGCCCAAGGTCCGGCTAGGATCGTTCGACGAGCCGGTCCACCTGCACATCAACGACGAGCTGCTCCTGGAACCGGGTGAAGGCAAGTCCCAGGCCGGGCACTTCACGGTCGGCTACGACAGCCTGCTGTCCGACATCCGCAAGGGTGACCGGCTGGCCGTCGGTGACGGCTCGATCGTGCTCGAGGTCTACGAGCACACCGACACCGCGCTCCTGGCGAGAGTGCTCTTCGGTGGCACCGTCCAGGGCCGACCCGGCCTCCACATCCCCTCCGACCGGCTCAAGCTGTCCACCCCGACCCCCCAGGACCTCGTCTACCTCGACGCCATGGTCGAGCACGATGTCGACATGGTGGCCCTGTCCTTCGTCCGCTCGGCCCACGACGTGCGCCGGGTCGGTCTCGAGCCCGCCCCCCGGGGGCCGCTGGTGGTGGCCAAGATCGAGACGCGAGCGGCCGTCGACAACCTCGACGGCATCATCGCCGAGTCCGGGGCGGTCATGGTCGCCCGCGGCGATCTCGGCACCGAGTGCAGCATCCAGGACCTGCCCCATCTCCAGAAGTCGATCATCGCCCGTTGCATCGCCCTCGGCCGGCCCGCCATCACCGCAACCCAGATGCTGGAGTCGATGATCTCGGCCCCCCAGCCCACCAGGGCGGAGGCGTCCGACGTCGCCAATGCCGTCTTCGACGGCACCAGTGCGGTCATGCTGTCGGCCGAGACGGCCATCGGCCGCGACCCGGCCCACGTCGTCGCCACGATGGCCAGCATCGCCCAGCGGGCCGACCAGGAGTTCAACTACGACCAGTGGGGCCGCCAGCTCAAGCGCGACCACCTGTCCGAGCGCCAAGCCGGCGATCTCGCCGTGACCGACACGATGACGCTCGCCACCTGGCAGGCGGCGAAGGAGATCGAGCCAAAGGCCATCTGCTGCATCTCCCGCTCGGGGTTCACGGTCCGGGCCATCGCCCGGTTCCGGCCGGAGGCGCCGATTCTCGGATTCAGCCCCGAGGACCGGACGATCCGCCAGCTGACGATGAGTTGGGGAGCTACCCCGATCAAGATCGACCGGATCGACGACAACGTGGTCACCGTCCACAACGTCCTGGAGCTGGCCAAGGCCCAGGGCCACATCCGCACCGGTGACATCGTTGCCGTGCTCGGCGGCAGCTCGGCGAGCGTGGCGGCCACCGACACCCTGCGCATGGTGCGCTGCCAGTAGACGCGGCCATGCCATCGCGACGCCACCGGCTGAGCCACGTCACCAGCCGAGTCGCCGGTCTTCGTCGTCGCCTCGGAGCGACGCAGCGGACGGCCTTCGTCCTGTCGGGCGGCGGGAACCTCGGCGCGGTGCAGGTCGGGATGCTCCGGGCCCTGGCCGAGGCCGGCATCGAGCCGGACATCATCGTCGGTTGCTCGGTCGGCGCCATCAACGGTGCGGGTTTCGCAGCGGAGCCCGGCCTGGGAGGGGTCGAGCGGCTCGACAGGATCTGGCGTCGCATCGCAGACCGCGAGCCCGACCTGATGCCGTCGCGGTTCATGCCGGTGCTGGCCCAGATGGCCAGAAAGGGCGAGTCGCTCCACGATCAGGATCGGCTGGCCCAGCTGCTCGACGAGGAGCTGCCGACCAAGACCTTCAGCGGGCTCCAGGTGCCGTTCAGCTGTGTCGCCACCGATGTCACCACCGCGTCCGAGCACTGGTTCGATGCCGGTCGGCTGGTGCCCGCGCTCCTGGCGTCCGCCGCGCTGCCCGTGGTCTACCCCGCCGTCGAGCACGGCGAGCGGACCTTCGTCGACGGCGGCGTCCTGAACGAGATCCACGCCGCCAGGGCCGTGGCGCTCGGAGCCACCGAGCTCTACATCCTGCACGTCGGACATCTCGAAGGTCGGGCGATGCAGGTTCAGCGGCCCTTCGACGGCGCCGTCCGGGCCTACTGGACGGCCCGCCGGTTCCGGCTCGAAGAAGACCTGCGCCGGATCCCCGATCACTGTGTCGTCCATCGACTCCCGGCCGGCAGCAATCCTCGGCTCCGGTTCGACGATTTCACCCAGGCCGCTCGACTGGTCGAACTGGCCTACGAGGCGAGCAGCCAATACCTGCGGACCGGTCGCGCCCCGGAACCGGTCTCCGGTCCCGTCTCCGAGCCCGAACCGGAATGGGCGGACCAGGAGCTCGAGGAGCAGTCGGACCTGTCGAACGGAGCGAAGGGGGACGGCGATCGCCGCCGCCGAGCGCTCGCCCGCTGGACCGCTGCCAGGTCCCTGGGCGCCGCCACCGACAGGTCGCGACGAGCAGGCATCACGGAGCCGGCCGACCCGGAGACCGAGGTCGATCAGGAGTGCGGGGACTCCGAGGACGCCGATTCGCCGCAGCCCAGTGTGGCCGGCGACGGCCACGAGCGATCCGGCGCCCGCTGACCGGCTCGGACCGAGGATCGGCTAGGGTCCGAGCTCATGTCCAACATCAACCTCAGCTCGAGCGGCCTACCGGAGACGGTGCTCGACGACGAGCCGGCAGAAGCCAGGCAGCGGCTGGCCGAGGCCCTCGGACTCGACGAGGACCAGCGCCGCCATGCGGTCGCCGCCGTTGTGGCCGACTACCCCCGCTTCCTCGACGGCTGGGCCCGGCTGGGGGATCTCGCCCGGGACCCGATCGAGGGCTACGCCGCCTATCGGGTGGGCTACCACCGGGGGCTGGACCGGCTCCGCCAGAACGGCTGGCGAGGCTCGGGGTACGTGCGCTGGCAGCACGAGTCGAACCGCGGCTTCCTGCGGGCCCTCGACGGGCTGCGGAGGATGGCGGCGGCGATCGGGGAGCGGGACGAGGAAGCGCGCTGCGACACGTTCCTCCGACAGCTCGACCCGGCCTGGGATCCCGCACTCACCGCAGACTGATGTCCGGCGGCCGATGACCGATCGAGCGGCCGCCGATCCGTCATCGACGGCGTCGGTGACGCCGATCGTCGGCGCAGTGCTGTGCGGCGGTCGCAGCTCTCGCTTCGGGTCGGACAAGGCGCTGGCCGACGCCGGCGACACGACCGTCGGTCGGCGTGTCGTGGCCGCGCTGCGGGGGGCCGGAATCGATCCGGTCGTGGCCGTCGGCGGCACTGCAGGACCGGCGATCGGGGTGCCGACGGTGCCGGATCTCCGGCCGGGGCAAGGCCCACTGGGCGGTCTCGCCACGGCACTGCTCT
>JAHELU010000228.1 GCA_024644005.1 Acidimicrobiales bacterium
GCTGCTTCGCCGCCACCCGATTGATGACGGCCTGGGTCATCTTCTCCCGCAGGGCGTTGATCTGGGACTTCTTGCCCCCGCCTGCCACCCAGTCGGCGAAGCCCGACTTGACCGTCTCGTACACCAGGTTCTGGACCGCCGGGGTGCCGAGCTCCTGCTTGGTCTGGCCCTTGAACTGCGGCTCGGGGAGCGTGACCTTGACCGCCGCGACCAGCCCTTCCTGGATGTCGGCCGGCGTCGCCCGGTCGTTGCCCTGCTTGGCGAGCTTCTTGAGCTTCTTGGTATCGGCCAGCAGCTGCTCGTTCGCCACACGCGAGAGGGCGCGCTCGAAGCCGGACACGTGGGTCCCCCCGTCGCTGGTGGGGATCGTGTTGACGAAGCTGACCACGGTGGTGTCGAAGCCCTTGACCCAGCGGGCGGCCACGTCGATCACGCACGGGCGCGTCACGGTCGACATCCTCCCGTCGACCGGCACCTTCTCCTCGAACGTGGTCTCGTCGTGGATGGTCAGGATGTCGGTCACGGTCTCGCCGATCGACAGGTGGTCGACGTAGTCGGCGAGGCCACCATTGGCCACGAACGTCTCCGGCTTCTTGCCGGTGCCACGCTTGTCGCTCAGCTTGATCTGCAGGCCCGGCACGAGGAAGCAGACCCGGGCCACGTGGTCCCGCACCAGTTCGTACTCGACCCTGGCCTCTGCATCGAACACGTCGAGGTCGGGCCAGTACCGCACCCTCGTCCCGGTCCGGTTCGCCGGGATCTTGCGGACCTTGGCGAGCTTCGATGTCGGCTTGAATCTGCCGGAGGGCAGGTAGTTGCCCGGTTCGCGCTCGAGGAAGACGAGCCGCCAGGTGGCGCCGTCACGGTCGACCTCGACCACCAGCTTCGAGGACAGGGCGTTGACCACCGATGCCCCGACGCCGTGCAGGCCGCCGGAGGCGCTGTAGGCCCCCGAGCCGAACTTGCCGCCGGCGTGCAACTCGGTGAACACGACCTCGAGGGCGGTCCGACCGTCCGACTTCTTGCCGATCGGGATGCCGCGGCCGTCGTCGCTCACCTCGATCGACCCGTCCTTGTGGAGGACGACGTCGACGTGGGAGGCGAATCCCGCCGCAGCCTCGTCGACGGCGTTGTCGATGATCTCCCACACCAGGTGGTGCAGACCCTCGGTGCCGGTGCCGCCGATGTACATGCCCGGCCGCTTCCTGACCGCTTCGAGGCCCTCCAGGACCTGGATCTTCGACTGGTCGTAGTCGCTCGAGCGGCGACGGGAGCCGGACGACCCCGAGCGCTTGGCCGCCTTCTTGGTGGCGGTGCCGGCCTTCTTGGTGGCGGTGCTGGGCTTCTTGGTGCCGGCACGGTTGCCTCTGGGTCGTTTCGCAGGAGCCATGCCGGTCACCACCGTAGGGAGCCGATGCCGAGGATCCGGCGCTCGGTCGTCGTGCTGGCCCCGTCACGGCGGGTCGGTCTGAGCTTCAGCGGTCGGGGGGTGGCATCGGGTCTCGTGGCCGCGTCGGCCTGGCCCACCACGCACATCGTCCGCTCGATCGGGCCGATCCAGGCGAAGTCGAGCCGGTTCTCGTCCCGGAACCTGGTGATCCTGACCCCACCGGTGCCCCGGCCCTTGCTAGGGATCTCCTCGGTGGAGGTGGCCTTGGCGGTGCCTCGATCGGTGACCGACACCACGACGGCGTCGCGGGCCGACGGGTCGCCGTCGACGGGCCCGGCACCCACCACCCTCGCTTTGCCCCTGAGCCTGATCCCGGCCACCCCCTTGGCCGCCGGGCCCTGCAGGCTGATGGCCGATGCCGGGGTCCGCAGGGCCTGGGCGTCGGAGGCCACGAGCACCACGTCGTCGGTCTCCGTCGCGGCGAAGGCGGCCACGACCCGATCGCGGGTGGCGAGCTTGATGATCGGCCGCCCCGAGCGCAGCTCGGAGAGCGCCGACCGGTCGAGCCGCTTCGCCATGCCCGCTGCGGTCACGACGACGATCGGGTCTCCCGTCACACCGGCGATGGCCACGATCGAGTCGCCCCGGTCCGCCGGGTACACCTCGCCGACCGATTTGCCCCGGCTGCGGCCGCCGACCTCGGGGATGTCGGCCGCCGTGACCTTGAGGAGCTTGCCGGCGGCGGTGATGGCCAGCACCGGCTGGCGCAGCGTGGTGGTCACCACGGACTCGATGACGTCGTGTCGGGACGGGCTGTAGCTCTTCGAGGTGCCGGTCGGCTCCCGGCCCACCAGTCCCGATGCGGCGAGGCTGATCACGCAGGGCTCGTCCGGGACATCGGCGACGACCTGCTCTTCCATCGCCGACAGATCCGGTATGTGGTTGCCGTCGATGATCCTGGTTCGGCGGGGGTGACCGTACTTCTCGACGATCTCGGCCAGCTCGCTCAACACGATCGTCCGCCGCCGCTGCTCCGAGCCGAGGATCTTCTTCAGCTCGGCGATCGTCACCCGCAACGACTTGGCTTCGGCGACCAGTTCCTCGTATGCGAGGGCGGTGAGCCGCCGGAGCCGGAGCTCCAGCACGTACTCGGCCTGGACCTCGCTGAGCGCCAATCGCTCGATGAGGGTGGCCTTGGCATCTGCGTAGTTGGCAGAGCCACGGATGATGGCGACGACCTCGTCGATGTTGTCGATTGCTATCAGGAGGCCCTCGACCAGGTGCAACCGCTCCTCGGCCTTCCGCAGCCGGAACTCGGTCCGCCGGACGACCACGTCGAGCCGGTGCTCGACGTAGTGGCGGCACAGGTCGTACAGCCCGAGCGTGGTCGGCACGCCGTTCACGAGCACGACGTTGTTGATGCCGAAGGTCTCCTCGAGCGGGGTCAGCCGGTAGAGCTTCTCGAGCAGGAGCTCCGGGTTGACGCCGGTCTTGCACTCGATCACGATCCGCAGCCCGGACTTGCGATCCGACAGGTTCTTGACGTCGCTGATGCCGGAGACCCGGTTGTTGTTCACGAGGTCCTTGACCTTGGCGATGACGCGCTCGGGCCCGACGAGGTACGGCAGCTCGGTGATCTCAAGGCCCTTGCGGGACCGCGTGATGTTCACGACCTCGGCATTGGCCCGGATCCTGATCGTGCCCCGACCGGTCTCGTAGGCCTCCCGGATGCCCTCGTCGATCACCATGCCCCCCGACGGGAAATCGGGCCCGGGGACCTTGGCCATCAGCTCGTCGATCGTCGGCTTCGGCCGCCGCTTCGTCATCACCAGCTTGATGGCCTCGTAGATCTCGCAGAGGTTGTGGGTCGGCATATTGGTGGCCATGCCGACGGCGATGCCGGAGGTTCCGTTCACCAGCAGATTGGGGAGCAGGGCCGGGAGGTAGGCGGGCTCGACGGTCTCGCCGTCGTACGTCGGGCGGAACTCGACGGTCTCCTCGTCGATCTCGGACAGCAGGTCGATGGCGGCCGGGGTGAGCCGGCACTCGGTGTAGCGGTAGGCGGCCGGGGGGTCGTCGAGGCTGCCGAAGTTGCCCTGCGGGTCGACCAGGGTGACCGGCTTCGCGAAGTCCTGACCAAGCCGGACGAGGGTGTCGTAGATGGCGGCGTCGCCGTGGGGGTGGTACTTGCCCATGACATCGCCGACGACGTGGGCGCACTTGCGATGGGGGCGGTCCGGCATCAGCCGCATCTCCCGCATCGAGTACAGGATCCGGCGCTGGACGGGCTTCAGACCGTCCCGCACGTCGGGGATCGCCCGGGCGGTGATCACCGAGAGGGAGTAGGCGAGGAAGGACTCGCCGAGCTCCTCATCGACCGGCACGTCGACGACTTCCCTGGCGAAGGGAAGCAGTTCGCCTTGAGCTGCCATGTATTCCTTTCCGTAGGTCACCCGGCGTCACTCGGGCGTAGGGTCGTCGTCGCTGCCGATCGGCCGGTCCACATCGCCACGTGGTCGCTGCAGGTCGCTGCAGACGCCTCGTGGAGATCATGGCAACAATCCGGTCGCAACTGGTGGCAATCGGCGTCGAAACCCGCTGATCGGGCGGCGTCGGTGCCTTCCGGCGGACTCCCCGGCGCTGCAGTGCGATCGGCGGCCGAACCCCTCCAACGATAGCGGCCGCGAGCGGTGGTCCGGCCGCAGTGCCACCCGGTTGGCCTCGTGACGCCTACGCTGGTGTCGTGGCCCCCGGTCGAGATGATCTGAAGAAGAAGCTGCGTGATGCTGGTGAAGCCGTGCGATCGGCGGCCGCCGACCGGGGCTTCGACGGTCGGATGAAGGAGCTGCCCCGATCCAAGACGGCCAAGGTACGAACCCTGGAGGAGATCCAGGCCGACCTCGATCGGCTCGTCGGCCTGCACTCGGTGAAGGAGCAGGTGAAGACCCAGATCGCCTTCCTCCAGATCCAGTCCAGGCGGCGCGAGCACGGGCTGGCCGAGGTGCCGACGAGCAAGCACCTGGCCTTCTTCGGCAACCCCGGCACCGGCAAGACCACGGTGGCGAGGCTCCTGGCCGAGATGTACTCGTCGATCGGGCTGCTGAAGAAGGGTCACCTCGTCGAGGTCGACCGGGCCGGACTGGTCGGGCAGTACGTCGGCCACACCGCATCGAAGACCAACCGCGCCGTCCGCCGAGCGCTCGACGGCGTGCTGTTCATCGACGAGGCGTACGCCCTGTCACCGGAGGGCGTGGGCCGCAATGACTTCGGGTCCGAGGCGATCGAGACGCTGATCAAGCGCATGGAGGACCATCGGGACCGGCTGGTCGTGATCGTGGCCGGGTATCCGAAGCTCATGGAGCGGTTCCTCAAGTCGAATCCCGGTCTGCGGTCCAGGTTCGCCAGGGAGATCGAGTTCCCCGACTACACCACGGCCGAGCTGGTCGACATCATCTCCACGATGGCGTCGGAGGCGGACTACTCGCTCGACGCCGAGGGGCTCCCCACCGTCGAGAAGATCTTCCAACAGGTCGACCGGAACCCCGGCTTCGGGAACGCCCGCTACGCACGGACACTGTTCGAGCAGGCGATCAACCGGCAGGCGTTCCGGCTGGCCGGGCAGGCCGATGTCGACCTGCTCGACAAGACCGAGGTGTCGATCATCACCACCGCCGATCTCCTGGAGGCGGCGTCGCTGCTCGACAGCGCCGGCCCCGATCGGCCCGTCCAGCCCTGAGGATCCGGCCCGCCGGCTGACCGCCGAGGCGCCTGTTGACCGGTCGGGGATCGGTTGACTAGGTTCGTGCTCGAACTGCGCTCGTCGACCACGGTGGTGGCACGGCTCGTAGCGGGCTCGACGGCGGCCACCCGGCAGCGTCCGATCATCCTGAGCAGTTCGCTACGGCGCCCGACTCCCGGCGGCGGGAACGGCGGCGCCACATCGAAGGCGGGTAGGGACATGCAACGAGACGAGACGATCGCGCACAGACGAGCGGGCGGTCCGTGCCGGCTGGCCGAGGACCGGGGTGGGGTATCGGTCATCGCCGGCATGGCGGCCATGACGATCGGGGTCCTGGCGGCGGCCGGGATCGTGGTCGGGGTGATGATGGACCACGCGAGATCGGTCCCTGGACCGAACGGGACGGGCGGCCCCCCGGCCGGTGGGGTGGTCGTCGGTGGAGACCGGTAGCGCAACGACGGTCGTCGGTCCGCCTCCCGTCGACGCCCGCCGCAGGGACCGTGGGGACGGTCCGATCGGCATGGTGATCGGCGCCTCGGTCTTCGTGCTCGGCCTCGTGCTGACGATCGACGTCGGGCTGGGATACTACGCCAGGCTGGTCCTGAGCGGGGCGGCCCAGGAGGGGGCGGTCGAGGCCGCCCGCCTCGGCGGATCGGTCGCAGAGGGCATGGCGCAGACCGATGCGCTGATCTCCGGGTCGAGCGGCTCACTGCTCCGGTCGTGGTCGACCCGGGGTCGGGTCGAAACCGACGGCCTCGGTGGGCGCCGGGTGGTCATCGAGACGTCCGCCGTCGTCGCCGGTCCGATCGGTTCCTGG
>JAHELU010000229.1 GCA_024644005.1 Acidimicrobiales bacterium
AACGAGCTGATCACCACCCGGTCCCGGTCGCGCTGCTCGTCGAGGACCTGGGCCAGCTCGGCCGCTTCCCGCCGGACGTCCCCGGCGCTCTTCACGTCGACGACGAGGTGGATACCGGCGTCGGTGACGAGCGCCAGCACATCCGACAGCCGGTCGAGGTGCTCGTCACCGTCGTCGGGCCCTCCAGGGTCGTGGCGTGCCACCAGCTGACCGGCTCCGGTCAGCTGGATGTCGATCTCGACGCCGTCGGCGCCGGCTGCGATGGCCCGGCGGACGGCTTCGGTCGAGTTCTCCGGTCCGTCGGTACCGCCCCGGTGGCCGAAGATCAGCGGCTGCGACGTCGGGCTCAGGGGGAGCCGCCCGGCGAGGTCGGTGTGACAGCGGTCGCCAGGGGTGGCGTGCCCGATGGGACGGCGGAGGCCGGGGGCGGTGGCTCGCCGTCCTCTCGTGGGGAAGCCGAGCCGAAGACGATGGCGGGGATCTCCGGGTGCTCTTCCAGGGCCATCTTCACCGATTCGAATCCGAGTTGCATGAGGTGGTTGAGCTCGTCGTCTCTGAGGAACTGATCGCCGGTCGAGTACTGCGGGAACGTGCGGTCGGCAGAAGCGTAACGTTGGATCGGGAGCGAGGTCCTCGACATGACCGCGGCCTTGACATAGAGGATGTGGCCGGTCTTGCGGAGGGCCCCGGTCTCGCTGTCATGGTACTTCACCTTCGCTCGACCGAAGTTCCGCTTGCACATCCCGTACTCGTCCATGGCCAACGTCGACCAGGTCTCGTCGCTGACTTCGATGACGGCACAGCACTCGAGCGCGGCCAGTTGGATGGCCTGGCGGAGCGTGGTGTACGACCCGGGCGGATCGGCGGTGGCGTCGAGACAGATGATCACGTCGCACTCGCGCCTGATGAGCTCGACGAGCCCGAGGTTCTCCCAGTGGCCGCCATCGGTGGCATAGACGTTCGGGTCGTTCTCGTCGTAGAGGCCGAACATCTCCTTGAACATGTTGACCAGTCTCGGTGTCGTCTCGTACCCGAAGGCCGCCCGCGGGTTGGGGATCCATGCCCCGAGCCTGGCGTTGAAGGCGGCGAGCAGCGCGTTGGTGGAGCGGAGGCTCATCCGTCCCAGTGACGGTGCGACCGCCGCCCCGGATACCGCGGCGGCCCCCATCGGGGCGGCGAGGTTTCGGCCGTCCACCGTTCTCGGCAGGCGTCTGGTGAACACGTCGAGGGGGAGCGCCTCGGGGGTCGGACCATCGGCTCGACCCTTCGGCCACCGGTAGACGTTGACGGCGGTCGGCTCGAAGGTCATCGACAGCGCCGGGATGCCGGTGTGGGAGTTGTCACCTCTGGCCGCTGCGCAGCAGATCACCGGCGTCGGGCCCCCGGCGTCGGCGAACTCGGACAGGGCCGGCTCCGCGGTGAGCGGGCGGATGCGACCGGACTCGTCCCGTGTCGTCACGAAGGTGCCGGCCAGCCTGCTCCGGTAGAGGCTGTGGAGCGACCACCGGTCCGGGTTGAACTCGACCATGGCGATCCCGAGGATCGCCAGGACGACGGGCAGGATCCAGATCGAGCTGAACGGTCCGTTGGTGTCGGCGGCGTTGGCCATGACGAACAGGGCGAACCCGATGACGCCGATCGCCAGCAGGAAACCGCCGAGATACTTCGCCACCGGGGCGAGCCGCCGCTTGGCGAACTGCCAGATCGCTGTGAGCACCACTCCGTAGACACCGGTCACGACCAACCCCCCGGGTGCCCCCTCGGCTCCGAGATCGCCGACCAGCGTCACGAAGCCGTCGATCGCGTAGGGGAGGACGACCAGCACCAGCGCCAACGCGGCCGCGGCCCCGGCCAGGCCCGCGGCGGCCAGGTCGACGCGCTTGCGCTCGGGGGAGCGGTCGAGCGTGAGCCGCCACGACCAGACTGCCAGGGCCAGGACGGCGAGGACGACGGGCGGCAGCCACTGGTGGACACCGAGCGACACGTCGATGCCGTCGTCGAGGGCCGACGGGCGACGTCCGACACCCGAGACGTGCCACGAGGCGACGATTCGGCCGAGGGGCCAGGCGAGGGCATACACCGCGAGCACGAGGAGCAGGAGATGCCACAGCGTTCGGGTCACCGCGATCCCGACCGAGATCGGGAGGCCGCCGGTGCCGTTGGCCAGGAACCGTCGACGCTCCCGCACGTGCTGGATGAGGTCGGCGGCCCCTTCCCGGTTGTCGGGATAGGGGTGAATCCGCCGCTCCGGGTCGTCCGGCACGCCGATCACCGGCTGGTCGGGTAGCTCGGCTCCCGTCCCGACCAGGATCCGCCAGGCCGCTGCGGCGTAGCCGCCCCCGCTCACGCTGGCGAGGTAGTCGGCGCGCCCGAGGATGCCGAGCCCCCGGGTCGTACCGTCGGGACCGAGCACCCGCTCCAGGGCGGAGAGCGCGCCCAGTGTGAAGCCGGCGGAGCGGATCCCTCCACCCGAGCAGCTCACCCCCACCACCGGCCGCGACCCGGCGATCTCGGTCTCGGCGGGTGCGGCCGTCGATGCGAGCTTCGCCGCCTGCCCGTTCCCGTCGCTCCCACGGTCGGTGTGGTCGGCCGGCGCGGTCCGCACCGGGGGCCGGATGGCCGCAGTCAACGCAGACACCGCCATGATCACGATGGCCACGATCGCCAACCCGGCGATCAGCCACTTGGCCCAGGCCAGCGTGACGATGACGGCGGGCAGGACGGGGTCACCCCGCAGCTGCAGGGCCCCACCGTCGTCCGAGAGAGCAGCGAGGGCCACCAGCTTCTCGACGAGACCGATTGCGGCGCCCGCCACCAGACCGAGGGCGAGGGCGCGGCCCGGGATCTTGGTCCCGGGGGCGGCCTTCCAGGCGTAGTCCCAGTGGCCCCGAGCCGCTCGAGCCTTGCCGTCGACCGTCTCCTCGGCCGTCGGGCTCTTCAGGCCGTACAGGACGTAGTAGCCGACGGCTCCCCAGACGACGGTGAAGACGAGGGCCGCCACCATCGCCAGCCGAGCGTCGCCGAGCGACATCGTCACATCAGCCGATCGGAGTCGATCGGTGAACCGCTCGGAGGTGCCGGCGAACTGCACGGCCTCGACCAGCGTGCGGTTGCCGGGCACGATCACGAGGAGGAGGTAGGCGGCGACGAGCACCACCGTGCCGATGGCGGTTGCCGTGAGCGTCGCTCTGGCGTCGCCACGACTCCGCTCGTCCACCCGCTTCTCGCCGCTCTCGGACTCCGGTGTTGGCATCGCTCGGCCCCCTCCGGCCTCGATCGCGATGGCGGCGGCTTGCGTCGACCAGCTCAGCGCACGCCCCTCGCGTGTCAGCGACCTCCAACCTACACCACGGTGTTGGGTAGTTGTGGACGAGCCCGGGCCGTAGCTCTTTTGGACTAGCGCCATCGACCCGCAGGGGTTCGTTCCATCGGGACTGTCGACAGAACCCTCCGATCCCTAGCGTCAGGTGGCGGCGCGCGTTCGTCGCGCGTGAAAGGGAGGTATGTCAGCGCCTGCCGTGACCGAGGGGGAACTGCGGTTTCGACGGCCTTTGGTGGTGCCTGGTCGGTTGGCCAGGGCCGTCCTCGGGGCCGTGCTGGGCCTCGCCGGGCTGTGGGTCCTGTTCCTGGCCCGTGGCACGTCGGCCGGGCCGGCGGTCACCGAACCGGGGGAGTTCCTGGTCACCGTGCTGGATGGGGTCACCTTCGCCGGGTTGCTGTTCGTGATCGCGTCCGGATTCACGCTCGTGTTCGGCCTGATGCGGACCGTGAACATGGCCCACGGTGGGTTCTTCCTGCTGGCGGCCTACCTGGCCATCGAGATCCAGAAAGACATGGTGGGGAAGTCCCGCAACATCGAGGCCGACGAGGTCTCGATCGCAGCCTGGATCCTGCCCTTGCTGGTGGCCTCGGGCATCGTGGCCCTGCTCGGCGTCGCGGCCCAGCAGCTCCTGTTGCGGTGGAACCAGGGTGAGGACCTCCGCCAGGCCATCATCACGGTTGCGCTGGCGGTGATCCTGGCCGACCAGATGCTCGCCGAGTTCGGTGGCCTGGCCCAGCGGGCGGTGTGGCCGGGGGCGGTCGTCCACTTCTTCGAGGTGCTCGGTCAGCGCTACGCCACGAGCCGGCTGTTCATGCTGTCGATCGCCCTCGTCGTCGGCGGGCTGTTGTGGTTGTGGCTCAACCGGACCCGAATGGGCATGGTGATCCGGGCCGGGGTCGACGACCAGGAGATGGTGCGGGTGCTGGGGATCAACGTGACGCTCGTGTTCGGCGTGACGTTCTTCGTAGGGTCGTTCCTGGCCGGCATGGGCGGGGTGATGGGGGCGTCGTTCTCCGGCGTCGCCCCGGGGACCGATGGGCAGTGGCTGCTCAACTCGCTGATCGTCGTCATCATCGGTGGGCTCGGCTCGCTGAAGGGGGCGGTGGCCGGCTCGCTGCTGTACGGCATGGTCATCGCGTTCTCGCCGGCCTACCTGCCGAGCGGCTACACGTTCTACTCGATCATCTTCACGTTCGCCGTCCTCGCGCTCGTGCTGGCGGTCAGACCGACCGGGCTCTACGGCAGGCCGGAATGAGCAGGCCGAGACCGTCCATTCGGGACGCCGTGGTCGTCCTGACCCTCGCGCTGCTCGTGCTCCTCCCGCTGTTCGGCTCAGACTTCTTCATCGACTTCGTCATGACCCGGACGATGATGCTCGGACTGGCCGCATCGACGCTGGTCTTCCTGGCCGCATACGGGGGCATGGTGTCGCTCGCCCAGTGGCTGCTGTTCGGCATGGCCGGATTCGCGGTCGGCAACGTGGTCGCCGAGTCCGGTCGGGGCCTGCGGCTCGGGTGGAACCCGTGGCTCGGGGTGGTCATCGCCCTGGTGGTGGTCACGCTGGCGTCGCTGCTGCTGGGGGCGCTGTCGTCGAGGACCACCGGCATCTACTTCCTGATGCTCACCCTGACGTATGCGGTGATCGGGTTCTTCTTCTTCGGCCAGGTCACCACCTTCTCCGGGTTCGGCGGGATGACCGGCATCGACCCGCCTGGTCTGTTCTCGTCTGCGCCGAAGCGGCTCTACTACGCCGGGGTCGTGCTGTCGGCCCTGGCCTACGTGGCGTTCCGGGCGATCGGTCGGACCCCGTTCGGGCTGGCCCTCCAGGGGGTTCGGGACGACCCGATTCGCATGGCCTCGCTCGGCTTCAACGTCCCGGTCCACCGGATCCTGGCCTTCACCCTGGCCGGGTTCGTGGCCGGGGTGGCGGGGATCCTCAACATCTGGTGGAACGGGCAGATCGATCCCACCTCGATCAGCATCGGACCGACCCTCGACCTGCTGATCATCGCCGTCATCGGCGGTATCGGCTATCTCGAGGGAGCGTGGCTCGGGGCCTTCGTGTTCGTGTCCGCCAACATCTACCTGCGCGACATCCCCTTGATCGACCGGATCGGTGGCGTCATCGAGGAGCGGGTGCTGGCCGGCGAGCGGTTCAACACCGTGATCGGGATCCTGCTGCTGGTGATCATGCTCGCCTCGCCGGAAGGCCTGACGGGGTTGCTGCTCCGCATTCGGGATGCTGTCGGGGGAGGCCGCGGCCCGCAGCGATCGAGCACAACCGCTGCGCTCGATGCCACACGATCGTGACCGTCGGAGGAAGACCTGATCGGGAGAGAGGAGATCGGATGAGAAGAAGAACCGGATCGAAAGCAAGTGGCAACCAACACGGGGAGAAGCGCGAACCATGAAACCAACCAACGGGAAACATCGACTGCTGGCGTTGCTGGCGCTGGTGTTCGCCTTTGCCGTCATCGCTGCGGCCTGCGGCGACGATGACGACGACGGCGACACCGCGACCGAAACCACGGCAGAGGACTCGTCGTCCGAGACGACGGAGGCCGACGCCGAGACCGAGACCACGGAGGCCGACGCCGGTGAGGAGCCGGCCGACG
>JAHELU010000057.1 GCA_024644005.1 Acidimicrobiales bacterium
GTCGCAGCCCGGTGAACCGATTCACCTGCTCGAACCGACAGTGATGTGATGACCGAACCCCCTGACCCCGGTGACGGGGAGGACCGGGCCCTGGTGGCCAGAATCGCCAGGGGTGACCGGAGCGCCCTGGAGCAGCTGTACCGGCGCCATGCGGTGTGGATGACGGCCCGGCTGGAGAGCCGCTGCGGCGACCCCGATCTGGCCGACCTCGCCCTGCAGGACACCTTCGTATCGGTCTGGCAGTCGGCGAGGAAGTATCGGGGCGATGGCCAGGTCGGAGCCTGGCTGTGGGGCATCGCCGTCCGGAGGCTGATCGACCAGCTCCGGAAGCGGCGGCCGACGCCGATGTCACCCCAGACCATGCAGCGCTACGACCGGGCCATGACCTTCGAGGACGCCCTGGTCGACAACGGGGCCCACGGCCGACTCGGCGTGGCGCTGCGAACCATCCACCCCGACCTCCAGACCGTGCTGATCGCCACCGCCATCGATGGGCTCTCCACCAAAGAGGCAGCCCGGATGCTCGGCATTCCCCAGGGCACGGTCAAGACCCGTCTGATGCGAGCCCGCCAACACCTCCAGGAGATCCTCTCATGACCGCCACAGCCCCGGAGGGTCTGCTCAGGGAGTTTCGCCGAACGGCGAAACGTCCTCCGGCGAAACCCCGCCTCTGGGATCGGAAGGAGACCCGCTCATGACTGCCCCGTTCGAGTACCGCTGGCCGGTGGATCCGGCCAGGGTCGACCGCAACTGGCGAGCCATCACGATCGAGCTCGACGCTCCCCGACCGGGCCGGGTCGAGCGGCTGCTCCGGTTCTTCGGCCTGCCGGCCCATGTCACCAGGCTCGTCGTGGCCACCCCGGCCCTCCGCAGAGCCTGGTTCCTGGCCACCGGCCTGGCCATCCTGATCGGCCTCGGCGCCACCGACGTCGACCGGCCGCGGGAGAACCTCTTCGTGCTGTTGCTGGTGGCGCCGCTGGTCCCGGTGCTCGGGGTCGCCATGGCGTATGGCACCGAGGCGGACCCGGCCCACGAGATGGCGGTGGCCACACCGCTCCGAGGCCTGCGGCTGATCCTGACCAGGGCCGCGGTCGTGCTCGCCTTCTCCACGTTCTGGCTGGCGCTCGCCGCCCTGATCGCCCCCGGCCGGCAGCCGATGGCCTTCGCCTGGCTCGTCCCGGCCGTTGGACTGACCACGGCCACGGTGGCCCTCATGACCTTCGTCAGACCCCGCCTGGCCGCGGCTGCGACCACCGTGGTCTGGGTGCTCGGCGTACTCACGACCCAGGCCAGCGCAGCCGACCGACTGGCCGCATTCACCGCCCCGGGTCAGCTGGTCATGGTGGCCGTCACCGCCCTGGCCCTGGTGGTGGCGATCGCCAGGCGCCAGCGGTTCGACCTACTGGATGCCACAGCATGAGCCCCGCCCAGGTGCTGGCCTTCGGCGTCGAGCAACGGTTCGGGCCGGTCGAGGCGCTGCAGGGCGTCGACCTGGCGCTACAGGGTGGCCTGATCACCCTGCTCGGTCCGAACGGCTCCGGCAAGACGACGCTGCTCCGGTGCCTTGCCACCATCACCGCCCCGGACGCCGGGTCGATCCTGATCGACGGACTGGATCCCCGCCACGAATCGGACCGGATCGAGGTTCGCCGCAGGCTCGGCTACCAGCCACAGGACCCCGGGATGACCCGGTCGGCCAGGGCCTTCGACCTGCTCGACTACCTGGCGGTGCTCAAGCAGCACGACGACGAGCGGACCAGGCGCCACCTGGTCTTCGACGCGCTCGAGCGGGTGGGGCTGGCCGGCCGGGCCCACGACAGGGTCGGCGACCTGTCCGGCGGCATGCGCCAGCGCCTGGCGTTGGCCCAGGCCATCCTCGGCAGTCCGACGCTGCTCCTGCTCGACGAGCCGGCAGCCGGTCTCGACCCGGACGAGCGGTTCCGGCTGCGGGAGATCGTGGCCGAGCGGCGGCACCGGTCGACCGTGGTGGTATCGACGCACCTCACCGACGAGGCGGCCGTCGGAGACACGGTGCTCGTGCTCCTGGAGGGGCGGCTGCGGTTCGTCGGCAGTCCCGAGACGCTGGCCGGTACCGGCGCCGGCCGGGCCTGGATCCAGGCCGCAGAGCCGATCGGGGCCCGAGCGTCGTGGCGGCTGGCAGACGGCCGCTACCGCTGCCTCGGCACGCCGCCGGTCGGGGCGGAGCTGGTTGCCCCGACCCTGGAAGACGGCTACCTGCTCCTGACCCCCAGCGTCGTGCTGTCCTGATCCCGACCAGCACCACGACGGCCGAGCGCCACCGGCTAGGCGACCGAGGTGGGCTCGGCCGACCGCCGATCGGCCCTGACCTTGTCGAGCACCGGCAGCAGGTGGGAGAAGAACGCCTCAGGGTGCTCCGACATCGGGAAGTGGCCGACCCCGGTCATCTCGGTGAACGTCGACCCGGGGATGGCCCGATGGGCGGCCCGCCCGTGCTCGACCGTGCCGCTGCTGTCGTACTCGCCGGAGAGGATGTGGACGCCGACCTCGGTCGTGTCGATGAGGTGAGCCCGTTCCCGCAGGTCGTAGTCGACCATGTAGTACCAGAGATCGCCGAGGAACGCCGCCGGCCACCCGGCCGCATAGGTCTGGATCGTCTCCTTCCGGTAGGGCTCGGGCGAGGTCGGCGAGGTCAGGGCCTGCATCATCCTGGCCTTGGTCTCGTTGCTGACCTGGGGATGCCAGAACCCCTCGAGTCGCTCCGGGTCCCCGCCGATGTGCAGCGCCCCCTCCAGCGAGATCACGGCCTGGAATCGGTCCGGATGCCGACATGCCAGATCGAGCGCCAGCAGCCCACCGACCGAGCAGCCCATGAAGACCGGCCGTTCCAACCCGAGCCCGGCGGCCAGCTGGAGCGGGACCGACCGCAGGAACTCACCGGTCAGCCGATACGGCTCGGTCCACCACCGCCGCTCCACGGGGGGCACGGACTTGCCATGGAACGGCAGGTCGTAGGCCACGAGCCGGAAGTTGTCGGTGATGGCGGCGTTCTCGAACAGGTGCCGCCACTGGGTGCCGTGGGACCCGGCCGTGTGCTGCAGCAGCAGCGGGATGCCCGACCCCGCCTCCTCGTAGTAGATGCGGTGGTCCGCGCCGGCCAGGTCGAGATGGATGTACCGGCCGACCGGGCTGTCGAATCGGGGCAGCGGGCCCCGGTCTGCGGCCGCCGGCGCGCCGACCGGCCGCCCCTCGGCCAGCAGCTCCACCGCCCGCTGAACCGCCGGGGCATACTGCCACCAGATCAGCTCGTCGCCGCCACGTTCCACGCCGGCACCGAGGGCCGAGGTCACGTCGTGGAGGAACGGCGGAGGCACCGGCTCGGCCATCGCGACCCACAGCTCGGGCGGGGCGGACAGGGTGACGACCCCCGGTCCGTCAGCAGGAACGCCTGCGGTGACCACGCCGTCGATGACGGTGAAGCCACCGAGCTCTGCGCCTGCCTCGAGGCGGAGGCCGCCGGTCCAGTACCGGGCCGCCATGGCGAACTCCCCATCGGCTCGGCAGCGGGTGACCAGCTCCTGGCTGTCGATCATCGGTCGTCCTCCGTCGGCGGGCACCGGCCGCGGCCGTGTACCGGGTGGGGCCAACCTACGGCAGCGCTCGACGAGCCGGCAATCCGCCGGTCAATCTTCCGCTCGGTGGGCCGCCATCAGATCGTCGTCGACCGGTCCGAGCCCCAGGACGACACCGACGGCGGCGAAGATCACCGCCCCCACCGTCATGGCCACCGAGGTGGAGTACCGGGCGAACAGGAGAGCGGCGCCGAGGGGGCCAAACGTCTGACCGAGCCGGACCGCCGCCACCCAGGTGGCCATCACCGAGGCTCGCTGCTCCGGTGCCGGCAGGGTGCTGGCCACGTCCTGGAGCGAGGGGATCAGCGAGCCCTCGCCGAACCCGTAGAGCACCATGGCCACCAGGATCAGGACGAGCACGGGGGCCACCGCCACCCCGAATGCGGCGACGGCGATGAAGAAGCAGGAGGCGGCCAGCAAGAGCCGGAGGGCCACCACCGACCGGATCCGGTCGAGGTTGAACGAGACGACGGTGGCCCCCACCGCCGGCACGGACAGGACAATGCCCCGTACCGCCGGGCCGAGCCCGAACTGCTCCTCGAGATGGACCGGCAGCGCGGTCAGGAAGACCCCGAAGATGACCACGAACAGCCCGAACCCGGCCAGGAACACGAACAGCAGCGCCGGTTGCCGCACTGCCGTGGCCGAGCGCCGGAGCTGGAGGCCGACGGAGGCGGTCTGGGCCGGCCGCCAGTCCGGCAGCAGGTACCAGCCGGCCACCGCCACCGGGAGAGCCACAGCCCCGACGGCGATGGCCACCCGCCAGTCCGTCACCTCGGCGATCAGACCGGAGATCGACGGCAGGGTGGCCAGCGCTGCGGTCAGGACGGCGGAGTTCCGGCCGATGAGCCTGGTCCGCTCGAGGCCGGTCCAGTTGTCGGCGATGAGCACGAGGACCAGGTTGAGCAAGCCCGCTCCCCCGACGCCCTGCAGCAGCCTGGCGCCGATCATGGCGGCGAACGACTGGGCGAGCGCGCCAGCCAGCGCACCGACGCCGAAGAACAACAGGCACGGCAACAGCACTCGCTTGCGGCCCAGCCGGTCGGCCAGGACACCGATCACCGGGGCCAGCACCACCCCCGGAAGCGCCCCGGACGCCACCAGCAGCCCCGCCCCACCCTCCGACCGGCCGAGGTCGGCCAGGATGTCGGGGATGTTGGGGGTGATCATGGTGTTGGCCAGGATCCCCACCCCGGTCACCGAGAACAGGAACCAGACCGGAGGGCGTCTCTCCTCTGGTCTCGGCACGATCAGGAGGGTACTGGCATGCCCGACGGTCGGATCAGGTGGGGATGTCCTTCCAGGGCACGGTCTTGTCGACCCGGACATCGCCCGGCAGCCCGAGGACCCGCTCGCCGAGGATGTTGCGCATGATGTCGCTCGTGCCGCCCTCGATCGTGTTCGCCTGGGACCGCAGGAACCCCTTGGAGATCGAGCCGGAGGACGGCCCGGCGGCCCGGTCGAGCGGGTAGCCGGGATCGTGCAACATCCCCTCCGCCCCGAGCAGATCCATCGCTGTGTCCCAGATCCGCTGGTTCAGCTCGGCCGATGCCAGCTTGCCGACCGAGCCCTCGGGTCCGGGATTGCCGACGGTCGAGTTGGCCCTGGCCCGCAGGGTCGTCAGCCGGAGGATCTCGCTCTCGATCCACAACCGGGCGACCCGGTCCCGCATGGACCGATACTGGCGCTCCGGCAGCTCCGGGCCCCGCTTCTCCCAAGTGGAGGTCAGTGCAGCGATGGTGCCGCTGCCCCTCGGTGCGGTGCTCCCGCCAAGGGCCACCCGCTCGTTCATCAGCGTGGTCGTGGCCACCCGCCACCCGTCGCCGACGTCGCCGAGCAGGTTCTCGTGGGGGATCCGCACATCGGTGAAGAAGACCTCGTTGAACTCGGCCTCGCCCGTGATCTGGTACAGCGGCCGGATCTCGATCCCGGGGCTCCTCATGTCGACGATGAAGTACGACAGGCCCCTGTGCTTCGGGACGTCCGGGTCGGTCCTGACCAGCAGCATGCCGTAGGCCGACACGTGGGCGAGGCTGGTCCACACCTTCTGCCCGTTGACCACCCACTCGTCACCGTCTCGGACCGCTCTGCTGGCCAGGCCGGCAACGTCCGATCCGTGACTCGGCTCGCTGAACATCTGGCACCAGATGTCCTCCCCGGTGAAGATGCGCTCGAGAAGGGTCTCGTGCATCTGGTCGCTGCCGTAGGTCAACACGGTCGGCAGCCCCATCCCGATGCCGATCGGGTTGATCACCATCGAGTCGTGGCGCACCCCCGCAGCCTGCAACTCCTCCTCGACCACCGCCTGGAGCTTCGGCGGGGCGCCGAGGCCGCCCTTGCCCTCCGGGTACTGGATCACGGCCAGCCCGGCGTCCCACTGGGCGGATCGGAACTCGACCTGGCCGGCGTCGGCCCCGACCTCGTCGATCAGGTCCCGGGTCCGTTGCCGGATGTCTCGGTCGGTGTACGTGGTCACTGGCGCTCTCCGTGTCGGTCGGTTTCCGGTGATCCGCAAGGGGAGTATCCCACCGGGTTGGCGCCGTGCTCAATCCAGCTGGCTGCGACCGCGCTCGACGATGGCCTGCCGCCGGGCCTCCACCTCGGACGGCTCGAAGCGGACCTCGGCCCGGAATGCAGCAGAGCCCTCCCCCTCCAGCCGCCAGGCATCGGCCAGCCTGGCGTCCTCCTGGGCCCCGTAGGTGGCCAGCATGCGTCGCACCGAGACCTGATCGTTGCCGGCGATGTCGCCTGCGATCCGGTACACGGTCGGCAGCAGCTCCTCGTGGGGCACCACCCGGTTGACCAGCCCCCAGGCCTCGGCTTCGGCGGCGGTCACGAAGTTGCCGGTCAAGGAGATCTCCCGGGCCCTGCGGACGCCGACGGCATCGACCAGCAGCGGGGTGAGGCCCCAGCCCGGCATCACCCCGACCCTGGCGTGGGTGTCGGCGAAGACCGCTCGTTCCGAGGCGATCAAGAAGTGGCAGTTGAGGGCGATCTCGAAGCCGCCGGTGATGGCCGGCCCGTTGACTGCGCCGATGACGGGCGTCGACGTCTCGGGGAACGGCTGGCTGCTGCCGCTGGTCTGCGACCCGATGACGTCGGGACTGCCCCGGCCGACCTCCCGGAGATCGAGCCCGGCACAGAAGGCGGGGTCCGTCCCGGTGATCACGATGACCGCCACCGTCGGGTCCTCGTCGAGGGCCCGGACGCCATCGCGCAGCCCCCGCCGCACCGCACCATTGATGGCATTGCGGACCTCGGGTCGGTTGAGGGTGATGGTTCCCACGCCGTCGGCCACGGTGACCAGCACCGGGTCCGAGCCGGTAGTGTCCTCCGGCTGGTCTCCGGCCCCTCCGCTGTCGCTCACGATTTCCCCTATGGTTGGCCACGGCAGACGGTGATCCGGCGCGGAGGTTCGAGATGAGGTATCCAGCATGACAAGGGTGTTCGTCCACGGCAATCCGGAGACCGCGCACATCTGGGCTCCACTGATAGGAGCCCTGGCCGGCGAGGGCATCGAAGACATCGTGCTGCTGTCACCGCCGGGCTTCGGGGCACCGGTGCCGGCAGGGTGGGATCCGACGCCGGCCAACTACGTGAGGTGGCTGATCGACGAGCTCGGGGCCATCGACGACCCGATCGACCTGGTCGGCCACGACTGGGGGGCCGGTCACGTGTTCGGACTGCTGGCGGAGCACCCGGCCGCGATCCGCTCCTGGGCCGCCGACTGCGCTGGTTTGCTCCACCCGGACTACGTCTGGCACGACATGGCCCAGGTCTGGCAGACGGCGGATGCCGGCGAAGAGGCGATCGAGGCGATGCTGGCCATCGACACCTCGGACCGGGCCGCCGCCTACGAGGGCCTCGGGCTCCCGACCGACGTGGCGGCCGCGATGGCGGCGGGCTTCGATGCCGACATGGGCCGCTGCATCCTGCGTCTCTACCGTGAGGCCGGCCAGGCCGTGCTGGCCGAGCTGGGCCGTCGGGTGGCGGCCGCCGATCGACCACCCGGCCTGGTGATCGACGCCACCGACGATCCCTACGTCAGCTCCGAGCTCGGGGCCGAGATGGCCGAGCGCCTCGGAGCAGCGCTCCTCCGGTTGGAGGGCAGCGGCCACTGGTGGATGACCGAGGATCCGGCGGCCGCCGCGACGGGATTGGCTCGGTTCTGGTCCGGGCTGTAAACCGTTCGGGGACCGGGCGGATCGGATCGACGCTCCGACAGGGACAGCGAGTCCGGGACAGGAAGGGCAGCCATGCGGATCACTCCCCTCGACGTCGGCAGGATCGAGGCCGGCCTCTGGGTCATCACCGGCGAGGAGGGCACCATCGACCTGCCGATCACCAGCTGGCTGATCGAGCACCCGAAGGGGCTCGTGCTGTTCGACAACGGCATGCACGTCGGCCTCCAGACGGACACCACGCGACTCGGGCGGACGGTCAAGGCCTTCAGGCCCGACTACCACCCCGGTCAGGAGATCTCAGCCAGACTGGCGGCCCGAGGTGTCGATCCGTCCGCCATCGATGTGATGGTCCTCAGCCACCTCCACTTCGATCACGCCGGGGGAACCGGTGAGATCCCGGATGCCAGGATCGTGGTCCACCGGGCGGAGTGGGAAGCGGGCCACGATCAGGAGATGATCGACAGCGGCGTCTACGACCCGATCGACTACGATCACGGCCACGACGTCCAGCTCGTCGACGACGGCCACGACGTGTTCGGCGACGGCACACTGGTCTGCATCGCGACCCCGGGCCACACCGCGGGGCACCAGGCCCTCCGGGTCGAGCTCGACTCCGGGCCGGTGGTACTCACCGGCGACTGCGTGTACTTCCGACGCATGCTCGACGAGATGCTGGTGCCCCGATTCGGCTACGACACCGAGCTCCAGCTGACCTCGATGGCCCACCTGGCCGGGCTCAGGGACGATGGCTGCCGGCTGCTGTACGGGCACGACGGTGACCAGATCGAGGCGCTGCCGGCAGACGGGCTGGTCTGAACCAGCCCCTCGCTGTTAACGATCCGACCGGAATCACGCCCTGTACGGGTGCTATGAAGGCGCTGCTGATGGATCCCGTCGAAGCGGTGTACCGAAGCCACCACGATCGGCTCTGGCGGTCGCTCCTCGCCTACACCGGGGACGCCGACGTGGCCTCGGAGGCTGCCGCCGAGACCTACAGCCAGGCCGTCGGCCGGGGGCAGGAGCTCCTCGATCCGGGAGCCTGGATCTGGCGGACCGCCTTCAGGATCGCCGGCGGGCTGCTGGCCGATCGGCGCCGGACGGTCGGTGCGGCGCAGGTGTCGCCGGAGGTCGAGCACGGACTGGCCGACCGGGCGGGGCTCGACTCGTCGCTCGTCGAGTTCCTCGACCTCCTGCACACGCTGTCCGACCGGCAGCGGGCGGTGGTGATCCTGCGCTACGCCGGCGGGTTCAAGCCGACGGAGATCGCCGCACTGCTGGAGACATCGCCGGGAACGGTACGGGTGCAACTGCACCGCGCTCACGAACACCTGCCGAAGATCCGGTCGTTGCCGCCGAGACCGCAGATCACGTCGTCGTCGGTTCCCCGCAGCGTCTCGGCCCTATTTGTGCCGAGGATCGTGCACTGGGCGGTCTCGGCCGAAGCGGTGGTGGTGGCCCCCGTCGCGTCCGTGACGGTGACCGTCACGGTGAACACGCCGGCGGCGTCGTAGGTGTGCTCGGCGACGACGAGGTTCGGATCGCCGGACTACATCAGGAAATCGACCCCACGCTTGTCTTCTCGGAGAATGATTCTGTTGGCTGCTCCGGGGGGGCAATCGTTACGCCGTCAGACAGGACGAGGCAATACAGTACAGATCCGCAACGTCGGCCCTGTGGCGATAGCATCGACACCCATGGCGCCCGATCACGAGCTCGATGCCCCTCCGTGGCGGCGGGTCGAGAGCACGATCATGACAACGGCCCGCCAGATCCGCTGCCTGTACGACGGCCGCCTGTCCGGCCTCGGGCTGAACCTGTCCCAAGCCAGCCTCCTGGCCCACGTCGAGGAGTTCGGGGCCGACACACAGACCTCCCTGGCCGAGCGCCTCGGACTGGGGCGGGCCGCCACCGGCGCCCTCGTCGACCACCTCGAGGAGCGAGGGCTGGTCGAGCGGATGCCAGACCCCGACGATCGGCGTGTCTGGCTCGTCGCCACCACGGCCACCGGCCGGAAGCTGGTTGCCGATATCAACCACATCGACGCAGACCTTCGCCGCGAGCTGCGCAGCGGGATCAGCCGCCAGGAGCGCCAACAGCTGGCGTCGCTCCTGGTGAGGATCCAGGACAACCTGTCCGCCGGTCTCGAAGCAGCGGCAGGCTCGACCTGAGCACCGATCACCCAACCCATCTCACGACGAACTCACGACAAGGAGCACCAATGCCCGAAGCAGTCATCATCGATGCGGTCCGAACCCCTGGCGGCAGGCGCAACGGGAAGCTGAAGGACTGGCACCCGGCCGACCTGGCGGCCCACGTCCTGAAAGCCCTCGAGGAGCGGAACGACCTCGACCCATCGCTGGTCGACGACGTCATCATGGGCTGTGTGATGCAGGTCGGCGAGCAGTCGCTCAACATCGGTCGCAACGCCGTCCTCGCAGCAGGTTGGCCGGAGTCGGTGCCGGCGACAACGGTGGACCGCCAGTGCGGCTCCAGCCAGCAGGCCCTGCACTTCGCCGCCCAGGGCGTGCTGGCCGGCGCCTATGACGTCGTTATCGCAGCGGGCGTCGAGGTGATGACCAGGACCCCGATGGGCGCATCGGTGGTGGAGGGAAAGATGGGCTTCCCGTTCCCCGAGCCGATGCAGCAGCGCTATGCAGAGAGCGGTCTGCCCCCCCAGGGCATCGGGGCCGACATGATCGCAGACGAGTACGGGATCAGCCGGGAGGACCTCGACCGGTTCGGTGCGGAGAGCCAGCGCCGGGCCGAGGTGGCCACGAACGAGGGGCGCTTCGAGCACGAGATCGTTCCCGTGCCGATCGATATCGACGGCACGGCGGAGCTCATGACCACCGACGAGGGGATCCGGCCTGGGACCACGGCCGAGACGCTGGCCGGCCTCAAGCCGGCGTTCAAGGAGGACGGCAAGATCACCGCCGGCAACTCCTCCCAGATCAGCGACGGTGCGTCGGCGGTGCTCATCATGAGCGCCGAGAAGGCTGCGGAGCTCGGCATGAAGCCCCGGGCCCGGTTCCACTCGTTCTCGCTGGCCGGCACCGACCCGGTCACGATGCTGAAGGGCCCCATCCCGGCCACGAAGAAGATCCTCGACAAGTCGGGCCTCACCATCGACGACATCGACGTGTTCGAGGTCAACGAGGCCTTCGCGTCGGTGGTGCTGGCCTGGCAGCAGGAAACGGGGGCCGACCTGAGCAAGGTCAACGTCAACGGCGGTGCCATCGCCCTCGGCCACCCGCTCGGCTGCTCGGGCACCAAGCTGATGAGCACGCTGGTCAACGAGCTCGAGCGGACCGGTGGCCGCTACGGGCTCCAGGTCATGTGCGAGGGCGGCGGCATGGCCAACGCCACGATCATCGAGCGGCTCGATGCCTGAGCGCCGGCCCGGACGACGAAGGGGACCGAAGCCATGACCGCAACCGCTCCCCCGTCGGAACCGGGCTACGACATCGAGTTCTTCTGGGACCCGGTCTGCCCCTTCGCGTGGATCACCTCCCGCTGGATCGAGAAGGTGGCCGCCCAGACGGACTACTCGATCGACTGGCGGTTCATCTCCCTGCGGCTCCTCAACAAGGACAAGGACTACGCCACCGAGTTCCCGCCGGAGTACGAGCAGGGCCACACGGCCGGTCTGCGAATGTTGCGGGTGGCGGCGGCTATCCGCCATGAGCTCGGCCGCGAACCGCTGGGCGCTCTCGTGACGGCCTACGGCGAGAGCTACTGGGACAAGCCGAGGGGGTCCGGCATGCGGGACCACCTCAGCAGCCACGAGCACGCCACCGAGGTGTTGACCGCGGCCGGCCTGGACACGGCATACGCCTCGGCCCTCGACGACACCTCGTGGGACGAGCTGCTCGACGCCGAGACCGAGCTGGCGCTGTCCCGCACCGGTCGAGACGTCGGAACACCGATCATCACCTTCCAGCCCCCGGATGGCCTGTCGTTCTTCGGGCCGGTCATCTCCCGGGTCCCGAACGATGCGGATGCGGTGCGGCTGTGGGACGCCGTCACGACGTTGGCCGCCTTCCCCGGTTTCGCCGAGATGAAGCGCAGCCTGCGCGAGGTACCGCAACTCAACATCCTGGGTGGGCGGGACGACGCCCCGAAGCAGGAGGACTGGCAGGGGGGCCATCGCCGGGGTCATCTGGCGTCGGACCGCCAGGACTAGCAGGGTGCTGAAGATCGCCGTGACGAGCACCGGAGGAGAGGCACGGCCATGACCGTCGAGAAGCCCGACTACTTCCTGTACGAGAAGCCCCGTGACCACGTGGCCCGGATCACGATCAACCGGCCGGAGATCCGCAACGCCATCAACACGCCGGCCCACAAGGAGTGGAGCGACCTCCTCGACGAGGCCGAGTCCGACGACGACGTCAGGGTCGTGGTGATCACCGGCGCAGGCGACAGGGCGTTCTGTGCCGGCCGGGACCTGAAGTACCTGTCGGAGATGCGGCGCCAGTCGGCGGCGGCCCAGGCCGAGGACGCGGCACTGATGGCCGAGGCGACCAAGCTGATCGAGCGCTTCCACTACCCCAAGCCGCTGATCGCACGGGTCAACGGTGTCGCCCTCGGTGGCGGTTTCGAGGTTGCGTTGGCCTGCGATCTGGTGGTGGCGGCCGATCATGTCGAGTTCGGGCTACCGGAACCGAGGCGGGGCATCTATGCCGGTGGCGGTGGCGTCCACCGGCTACCGAGGCAACTGCCGCTGAAGCTGGCCATGGAGTACCTGCTGACCAGCAGGACGATGTCGGCCCACCGGGCCATGCAGTTGGGACTGGTCAACGACGTGGTGCCCTACGACCAGCTCGACGAAGCGGTCGACCGGCTGATCGACGACATCCTGGCGGCGGCACCGCTGTCGATATTGGCCACGAAGCAAGCGGCGATGATGGGCCTCGACCGGCCGCTGCCGGAGGCGTACCACCGTCCGTATCCGGCGGTGGCGACGATGCGGGACTCAGCCGACGCCCGGGAGGGGCCGCTGGCGTTCGCCGAGAAGCGGTCGCCGCACTGGACGGGCCGCTGAGGCCCCCGGACGACTAGGGGCAGCAGCCCCTATCGGCCACCCCGACGGCCGCCGGTTCCTCGGCCGGCTCGCAGGCGCACTCGGCTCCTGCGTCGGTGCCGACATGGCGCATCTCCATCACCTCGGTGTCGCCGGTCTTGACGTACCACTCCCACCGGGTGTCAGGACCCTCGACCCAGGTCTCGGTCTTGGCCGCATAGCAGCAGATGGTGTCGCCGACACCGGTGGTGTCGAGGCCGGTGCCGGCGATGCGGGCCTCGGCCGCCGCCACCTGCTCGGCTGTCTCGACTTCGACGCCGAGGTGGTTGAGCGTGCCGCCGTTGCCCGGGTGCTCGAACAGCACCAGCTTCAGCGGTGGCTCGGCGATGGCGAAGTTGGCGTAGCCGTCCTTGACCTTGTACGGCTCGGTGTCGAACATCTTCGAGTAGAACTCGATCGACTGGTCGAGGTCGTCGACGTTGAGTGCAAGCTGGAGTCGCATCGGTTGCTCGTTTCGATTGTTGTCGATATGACTAGCAGCGACTCTAGCGGACGAATCGACGAACATCAATACGATTGACGTGATTTCGATGTTCGTCGATTCATGTTCGTCGATCAATACTGGCAGACTGGGACCATGACCAGCGCACCCGTGTCCGAGACGGGATCACTCGACCATGATCCCGTCCAGGAGGGCTGCTGTCCGCCGCTCCTCGGCCCGACCCTGACCGACGACGAGTCCGCCACCCTGGCCGGGGTGCTCAAGGCGCTGGCCGACCCGGTCCGCCTCAAGCTCGTCAACCTGGTGGCCATCTCGGGCGAGTGCTGCGCCTGCGACCTGCCGGAGCTGGTCGGGCGGTCACAGCCGACGATCAGCCATCACCTCTCGATCCTGGTCAAGGCCGGCATCCTCGTGCGGGAGCAGCGGGGCAAGTGGGCGTGGTTCCGCCTCGACCGGTCCCGCCTGCAAGCCATCTGCTCGGCTCTCGGCACCCCGGCGCTCGACGCGCCGGACTCGGACTGCTGCTGAGGGTGCCGGCGGCCACCGACCGGCTCGGCCCGGCCGCCCCTCAGTCGCCGAAGGCGCCGGCAGCCCGTAGCTCCACCAGCTCCTCGCTCGACAACCCGAGCTCGTCGAGTATCTGGTCCGTATCGGCACCGATCCCGGGAGCGGGCCCCCGAGGGGCGATGTCGGCCCCCTCGATCCGTATCGGTGCAGCCAAGGTCTCGAACGTGCCGCCACCGTCCGGGTAGTCGAGCTCGACGAACAGATCCATCGCTCTGGCCTGTGGGTCGTCGACGATCTGCGGCAGTGACTGGATCGGTCCCCAGATCAGCCCAGCCTCATCGAAGACCTGCCCCCACTCCTTGGCCGTCCTGGTCGACAGGATGGCGTCGATCCGGTCGACGATCTCCGGCATCCGGTCGTATCGCTTCTTCGGGGTGTCGAAATCCGGGTCGGTGCCCCAGTCCGGCTCACCGATCGTCCCGCAGAACCTTGGCCACCAGTGACCCTCCGGCATGTTGACGATGATCCACTCCCCGTCGGCGCAGGGATAGCGGTTGGTCAGGGCGTTGATCTGGTGATGGCGGTCACGGGCCCGGAGCGGCCGACGATCGACGAGGGTCGGGGCGATGTCTGTGGCCATCGACCACAGGGCGGTTGCGAGCAGGCTGACGTCGACCACCTGCATCTCGCCGGTCCGCTCGACCAGCCGGAGCGCAGCCAGGATCGACGACACCATCGCGAGCCCGGTGGCGTGATCGCCCTGGGCGGTCGGGGCCCGGGGCGGGGCCAGGCCGGGCTCGGCGATCGAATGGGTCACGCCGCCCCGACCGAAGAACGCGGTGACGTCGTAGCCCGGCCGCGTGGCCTCGGGCCCGTGCCGTCCGTAACCGGTCAGCGTCGCGTGGACCAGGCGGGGGTTGACGACCCGGAGGGACTCCGGATCGAGGCCGTACCGCTCCTGGCGGTGGGCCAGGAGATTGGTCAGCAGCACGTCGCAACCGGCGATGAGCCGCTTCGCCAGCTCTGCCCCGGCCGGCCGGTCGACGGCGATCGCAATCGAGCGCTTGCCCCGGTTGTCGACGTTGAAGGACGCATCGATGGTCGGTTGGCCCTCTTCGACCTTCGGCTGGCGGGACAGTCCCCGGAGCGGGTCCCCCCGGGGTGGCTCGATCTTGATGACGTCCGCCCCGAGATCGGCCAGGATGGCGCCGGCGCTGGGGGCCGCCATCCAGCTCGTCATCTCCACGACCTTGATCCCGTCGAGTGGCTTCACGGTGGTGAAGTATGGCAGGTCGGATGGGCGCTTCGGAAATGACCGACACCCGGCCGGCGGCATAGAGTCGTCGCCATGACTGGGCCCATCAGGATCGCCAACTGCTCGGGATTCTTCGGTGATCGGCCCTCTGGTGCCGTCGAGATGGTCGAGGGCGGACCGATCGACGTCCTCACCGGCGACTGGCTGGCCGAGCTCACGATGCTCATCCTGAGCCGGATCCAGGCCAAGCGACCCGGTCAGGGCTTCGCGAGGACGTTCGTCACCCAGATGGAGGAGGTCATGGGGACCTGCCTCGACCGCGGCATCAAGGTGGTCTCCAACGCCGGCGGTCTCGATCCCGACGGCTGTGCCACAGCGGTGAGCCAGGTGGCGGACCGGTTGGGGCTCTCCCCGACGGTGGCGTTCGTCGACGGGGACGATCTACTGCCTCGGGTCGGCGAGCTCACGGAGGCAGGCCTGCTCGCGCCGTTCGCCGCCGACGGCGACCTCGGCGACCCGACGGACGGCTCCTTCGACCCGCTCACCGCCAACGCCTACCTCGGCTGTTGGGGCATCGTCGAGGCGCTCGAACGAGGGGCCGACATCGTCATAACGGGCCGCGTCACCGACGCTGCGGTGGTGTGCGGGCCTGCTGCCTGGCACCACGGCTGGGGCCGGAGCGACTGGGACCAGCTGGCCGGCGCCGTCGTGGCAGGCCATGTGATCGAGTGCAGTGCTCAGGCCACCGGCGGCAACTACTCGTTCTTCCACGAGATCGAGGGGTACGACGAGATCGGTGGCCGGGCGAGGTTCGGGTTCCCGTGGGCCGAGGTGGCAGACGACGGCAGCGCAGTGATCGGCAAGCACGACGGCACCGGCGGCACGGTCAACGTCGAGACGGTCACGTCCCAACTGCTGTACGAGATCGGCGGCCCTGAATATCTCGGCCCGGACGTGACGGCCCGTTTCGACACGATCCGGCTCGAGCAGGTCGGTCCCGACAGGGTCAGGATCTCCGACACCAGGGGCCAGGCGCCGCCGCAGACGCTCAAGGTGGCGATGAACCAGCTCGGCGGCTACCGCAACTCGTTCAGCGTGGCCCTCACCGGGCTCGACATCGAGGAGAAGGCCCGCTTCGCCCAGGCCACCTTCTGGGACGCCTGCCCGTACGGTCCCGACGACTTCGAGACCATCGTCAGCAGGGTCGTGCCCACCGACAAGGCGGACCCCGGCACCCAGGAGGAAGCGGCGGCCATCTGGCGGGTCACGGTGAAGGACCCCGATGAGCGCAAGGTCGGCCGGGCCTTCTCGAACGCCCTCACCCACACCGGGCTGTCCGGCATCCCGGGCATGTACGGGCTCGGCGGGGGGCCGAGCGCCGGCACACCGTTCGGCGTCTACCGGCCGGCCACCGTGCCCGCCGACCTCGTTCCCCAGTACGTGCACATAGACGGCGACACGATCATGGTGGAGTCGGCCAACCCCACGGGTCTGGCCATCGCCGTCGACCGCGAGCCTCCGCCGCCCGCTCCCGATGGACCGACGATCGAGGCGGCGATCGGCCGGGTGGCCGGCACCCGCTCCGGCGACAAGGGGGGCGACGCCAACCTGGGCATCTACGCCAGGACCGACGCCGGCTGGGCCTGGCTGGACAACGCCATCACCATCCAGCTGATCCGGGACCTGCTGCCGGAGACCGCAGCCTTGCCGATCGAGCGGTACCGGTTCCCGGCCATCCGCTCGGTGAACTTCGTCATCCGGGGCCTGCTCGAGGAGGGGGTGGCGGCATCGACCCGCCAGGATCCCCAGGCCAAGGCGCTCGGCGAGTGGCTCAGGGCGAAGCTCGTCGACATCCCGACCTCGATCCTGGAGCCAGGCGACTGACGGCAGACCGCAGGTTCACTCCATCTCGGGGAGCTTGACCGTCGCCGTGCTCAACCGGGCCATGCCACCGTCGACTGCGATCGTCTCGCCGGTGATGTACCGGCTGGCGTCCGAGGCGAAGAAGACGACCACGTCGGCGACGTCGTCACCGTCGCCCCACCGCTTCAACGGCACCTGTTGGGCCAGCTCCTCGATGAGGCCGGGAACGGTCCGCCGGCTCTCCTCCCAGATGGCGGTGGTGATGATCCCGGGACAGATCGAGTTGACCCGGATCCCGTGCGGCCCCCAGTCGGCGGCCAGTGCCCTGGTCATGGCGTCGACCGCCCCCTTCGTCCCGGCGTAGGCCACCCGCCCGAGCGGCCCGGTCAGCCCGGCGATCGACGAGATGTTGACGATCGATCCGCCGCCCCGCTCGATCATCGACGGGCCGAGTCCGACCGAGAGCATGAGCAAGGCCCGGACGTTGATGGCGAAGACCCGGTCGACGTCGGTCTCGGTCAGCTGCTCGGGCGTCCGCCGCATCGGGATGCCGGCGTTGTTGACCAGGATGTCGGCCCCGCCTGCTTCGACGACGATCCGCTCCGCCAGCCTCGTGCCGGCCCCAGCCTCGACGAGGTCGGCCTGGATGATCAGCGGATCGTTGGAGAGGTCCCCGGCCACCCGTTCCAGGTCGGGCATCGTCCGCCCGCTCAGGACCACCCTGGCGCCGGCCCCGTCGAGGGCCCTGGCACTGGCCTCGCCGATCCCCCTGCTCGCGCCGGTCACCACCGCCGTCCTGCCGGCAAGACTGCTCGTATCAACCATGGGACGACCATAGGGACCGCCGGTCCCCGTGGCCAGCCCCGGCACCACGCTCGTCGCTCGTCCCACGCCTATCATCTGGGGCGACCGAGCAGGACGGCGAGCCGTGGTGGACCGAGCGACGAGAGAGGTCTATGAGCGCCAGGCCCGGGAGTGGGTGGACGCCCGGTCGGCCCGTGACCTCGACGACGTCGCCTGGGTCCAGCGCACCCGGGCCCCCGGTCCCGTCGTCGACATCGGCTGCGGCCCCGGCTGGCACCTCGCAGGGGTCGGATCGCCGGCAGTGGCGCTCGACGTCAGCTCCGCCATGTTGGCGATGGTGCCGGCCAACGCTGTGACCGCCCTTCGGGTCCAGGCTGCGGCGGACGGGCTCCCGTTCCGCCGGGGCTCGCTCGGCGGGGCCCTGGCCAACCGGGTCTACGTCCACCTGTCGGCCACCGCGGTGCCGATGGCCATGGCCGATCTGCACCGGGCTCTGGCACCGGACGCCCCGGTCTTCGTGCGGGTCATCGGGGACGAGTCGGGGGTGGAGTACCGGGACGCGGGCCGCTTCGCCGGCCGGCTGTTCTCGGGCTGGGGGGCGGGGCGGTTCGCCGCCGTCTGTCGGGGTGCCGGCTTCGCCATCGAGCGGTTCGACCGCCACCGCTCGACCGCCGGACCGACCGGGCTGGCCGTCCGACTCAGGCGTCAGCTCACCCTGCCGGACACGATCGGGCCCGGGATGCGGCTCCTGATCTGCGGGCTCAACCCGAGCATCTACTCCGCCGAGGTCGGCGTCGGCTTCGCCAGACCGGGCAACCGATTCTGGCCGGCGGCACTGGCTGCGGGTCTGGTGTCGGCCGATCGGGACCCACGGCGGGCCCTGCTGGTGGATGGCGTCGGCATGACCGACCTGGTGAAGCGGCCGACCAGGCGGGCCGACGAGCTCGCAGACGACGAGTACCGAGGCGGGCTGAGCCGACTCGAGGCCGTCGTTGACTGGCTGCGGCCGTCGGCGGTCTGCTTCGTCGGCCTCGCCGGATGGCGAGCTGCGATCGACCGCCGGGCCGTCGCCGGCCCCCAGGACCGCACGGTCGGCGGTCGACCGGTCTACCTCATGCCGAGCACGAGCGGGCTCAACGCCTCCAGCCGGCCGGCTGATCTCACCGCTCACCTCGCGGCGGCGGCCACCTTGGCCGACCGCGCTCACTGATCGATCGCCATCGGCACCGGCCGAAACCCGATTCGTGCCCGTTCACCGCCAATCAGGATTGGGCATGTCGATGCAGGCTGACCTAGGCTGTCGGCCCACGTTGGGCGACTCGGTCAGAGGGGGCCCACGTCATGATCCGCCGCATCGTCGTCGCACTGCTTGCCGGGATCGGCCTCATCGGGCTGCTCGCAGTCCCCGTCGAGGCCCAGGAGGTGGAGTACGTCGTCGACGAGTCATCGCTCCCGTTCGAGGCGGTGGAGGGATTCGAGGACAGCGACCGGCAATGGGGCGTGCTGCGGGGAGCGGGCTACCGGATCGAGGTACCAGCCGACTGGAACGGCGATCTGATGATGTGGGCCCACGGCTTCCGGGGCACCGGCGAGGTGCTGTTCTTCAACCCGGAGGAGGTACCGTTCCGGCGCTGGTTGCTGGAGAACGGCTACGCCTGGGCCGCATCGACCTACTCGGAGAACGACTACTCGGTCGGCAACGCGGTCGTCGACACCCGCCGCCTGGCGAGGCTGTTCCGGCGGGTCGTCGATCGACCGCACCGGGTCTACATCGCCGGGGTGTCGATGGGGGGCCACGTCACCGCCGCATCGATCGAGCGCTACCCACGCTTCTACGACGGGGCGATGCCGGTCTGTGGCGTCCTCGGTGACTTCGAGCTCTTCGATTTCTTCCTCGACTTCAACGTGACGGCCCAGCAGATCGCTCTCGGCCGATCCGAGTTCCCGGTCGGGCCCGACTATCCGATCACCACTGCCCAGGAGATCAAGCGGGAGCTGGAGCTGGCCGACGGTTCGTGGCCGTTCGCGCTCAATGCGGACGGCGAGGCGTTCAAGCAGCTCGTCGAGCTGCGCAGCGGTGGTGACCGGCCGAACTTCGACGAGGCGTGGAACTTCTGGAACGCCTTCCCCGAGTTCGGCTCCGACATTCCCGGAAACTTCCTGTTCGATCTCGGCGCCGGCGACGGCTCGGTGGGGGTCGACACGAAGGTGGCGGTCAAGAACACCGACGTCTTCTACGAGACCGACCTGATCCGCGGCCCCAGCAACGAGCTCGAGAAGGAGCTGAACGCGGAGGTGGTCCGGGTCAGGCCGGACCCGGGGGCCCGACGGCCGAGCAGGCTGGCCCCGTCGCCCCGCCTCAGGGGCAACATCCGTGTCCCGGTGCTGACGATGCACAACCTCGGCGACCTCTTCGTGCCGTTCCACAACGAGACGGTCTATTTCGACCGGGTGGCCAGGAGGCACAAGACCCGGAATCTGGTGCAACGGGCCATCCGGGGATCGGGCCACTGCGACTTCACCACCGCCGAGTACGAGCGGGCATTCGGCGATCTGGTCGGTTGGGTGGAGCGCGGGGTCCGACCGGCCGGGGATCGGGTCGGCAGTCCGAGAGCGGTGGCTCGGGAGAACTTCGGCTGCCGGTTCACCGATCCGACGCCGGGCGCCCATTTCGCTGCCGCTCCCTGCCCCGACCGGAAGCGCTGAGCTGTCATCGGCTCGGGTCGGCCGTCGATCGGCTGGCCGGCGTGGCGCTACGGGAACAGGTGGTCGCGGATCAGATCGAGACCGACCGAGCCGATGGCGAGCAGCTCGGAGTGGAAGGCCCTCGGGTCGAAGCCTGACCGGCGCTCCCACTCGGTCCGCAGGTCGAGGATGGCCTGCTCGCCGACCTTGTAGGCGATGGCCTGGCCCGGCCACCCGAAGTACCGGATCACCTCGGACGTGGCCGAGGCCGGCGGCTCGAGCGCCCGCCCCGTGAGCAGCTCGCGGGCCAGCTCGAAGCTCCACGACCGGCCGGGGTGGAAGCTGACGTCATCGGGGATCGGCAGCCGCAGATGGGTGCCGATGTCGATCACGACCCGGCAGGCTCGCATCAGCTGACTCGCGAGGAGGCCGACCACGTACTCGGGTCGCTCCAGATAGCCCAGCTCCCCCATCAGGCGCTCGGCGTAGAGGGCCCACCCCTCACCCGAGCCGGGATACCAGGCGACGAGCCGGTGCAATCGTGACAGCTCGTCGGCCAGCGTGGCCTGCATCCCGATCTGGAGGTGGTGGCCGGGGAAGCCCTCGTGATAGGCGGTCGTGATCTCCCGGAACAGCGGGATGTGCCGACGACCGGCGATCGGGTACCACACCGAACCGGGGCGGCTGAGGTCTTCGGACGGTTGCACGTAGTGGGCGGCCGATGCGCCTCCCGGCGGCTCGATCTGCACGTCGACGGTGCGGATCCCCTCCGGGACGTCGAAGTGGACGCCATCGAGGTCGGACAGCGCCTGCTCCTGGCGGGCCCGCATCAGCTCGACGAACTCCTCGGGGGTCTCCACCGCATGGTCCGGGTTCGTCTGGAGGTCCTCGATGACGGCCGCCACCGGCACGTCCGGGTCGACGGCGGCGCAGGCCACCTGCAGGTCGGACCAGAGCCGTTCCACTTCGTCCCACCCCCAACGGTAGGTTGCGCCGAGATCCAGCTCGGTGCCGAGGAAGGTGCGGGCGGCCAGCCGGTAGCGCTCCTCGGCCACGGCATCGGCGTCGACCGCATCGGCGAGATAGACCGAGGCCAGGTAGTCGTTGAACGACCGGTAGGCGTCCTTGGCCCGCTGGATGCCGGTATCGAGGCTGGCCGCCAGAGCCGTGGCGTCGAACGGGGCCGCGCCGAGCTCCTCACGGAGCCGATCGAACGACGACCGGTCGCCGCTCGCCACGCGGCCCTGCTCGATGACGGTCTCGACCTGCCGGCGGCTGACCGTGTGGCCGGCCCTGCGTCCCTCCTCCAGCGTGTGACGGAAGCCGTCGAGGGGCGCTTCGATGGTCTGCAATCTGGCGATGATCGCCTCCCAGTCGTCTCGTGTCGTCTTGGCCTGGGAGCCGAAGATGAACCGCAGATTCTGATGGGGCGAGGAGATGTTGTTGAGGTCGAAGTGGTGGCTGTACGCCTCGTAGTTCTCCAGGTGGCCGTCGCAGTAGTCGACGAGCACCCGCATGGCCAGCAGGTGGCGGCGGTCCGGGGTCGCGCAACGCTGCGCCTCGGCCCGCAACCGAGCGTGGAGCTCGCCGGTCGTCGCGAGCCCGGCGGGTGAGAGGTCGTCCCACCGACCGTCGTGGCCGGGGATGCCGAGTCGCGTGGCCAGGGTGGGGCTGTCGGCGGCGAGCCGGTCGACCGCTTCGTGGCTGAGGGCGAAGATGTCCGGCTCGGGCTCGGACTGGTTCTCGGGCAGGTGCTCGGACACGCGCCCAGCCTAGGGACGGACAGGCCCCGGCCCCGAAATCGCTCGGGGTCCGATCACGGCCCCGGTACTCTGCTGGGGTGACTGCTGCCGAAACCCCCCCGACGGACTTCATCAGGTCCAAGGTCATCGCCGACAACGCAACGGGCAAGTTCGACCAGCAGGTCAGGACCCGCTTTCCGCCCGAGCCGAACGGCTACCTCCACATCGGTCACGCCAAGTCGATCGGCCTCAACTTCGGGCTGGCCGACGAGTTCGGCGGGACGTGCAACCTTCGGTTCGACGACACCAACCCCGAGACCGAGGAACAGGAGTTCATCGACAGCATCGAGGCCGATCTGGCCTGGCTCGGCTACCGGTCGACGAACCCGACCAAGTACGCATCGGACTACTTCCAGCAGCTCTACGACTGGGCCGAGGACCTGATCCGGAAAGGCGTGGCCTACGTCGACGATCAGGACGCCGAGACGATCTCAGCGCAGCGCGGCGGGTTCGGCCGGCCCGGCGTCGAGAGTCCCCATCGCGATCGATCCCCCGAAGAGAACCTCGTCCTGTTCCGGGGCATGCGGGACGGTCTCTATGCAGACGGCGAGAAGGTCCTGCGAGCCAAGATCGACATGCAGCACGAGAACATGCAGCTCCGGGACCCCGTCCTGTACCGGATCAAGCGGTCCCATCACCCACGGACCGGCGATTCGTGGATCATCTACCCCACCTACGACTGGGCCCACGGTCAGTCCGACGCCATCGAGGGGATCACCCACTCGCTGTGCACGCTCGAGTTCGCCGACCACCGGCCGCTCTACGACTGGTTCCTCGAGCAGCTCGACCTGCCCCACCACAAGCCGGAGCAGACCGAGTTCGCCCGGCTCAGCCTCACCCACACCGTGCTCTCGAAGCGGCAGCTGGCCCCGCTCGTGGCCGACGGCACCGTCGATGGTTGGGACGATCCCCGCATGCCGACGCTGAGCGGGCTGCGGCGCCGCGGCTACCCGCCGTCGGCGATTCGGGCCTTCGTCGACAAGATCGGGGTCGCCAGGACCAACAGCGTCCACGACATCGAGCTGCTGGAATCGTTCGTCAGGGCCGAGCTGAACGAGACCGCCCTGCGCCGCATGGCGGTGCTGCGGCCGATCAAGGTCATCATCACCAACTGGCCGGAGGGTCGCGAAGTCACCGTCGAGGCGGTCAACAACCCCCAGGACAGCGGGGCCGGCACCCGGCAGGTCCCCTTCAC